>JAISME010000008.1 GCA_031276915.1 Zoogloeaceae bacterium | reverse complement strand
CGCACCATTGCGAGGCCCGCAGGACCTCGTCTTTTCCTTCCGGGTTTTCCGGTTTCTTCGCTTTTCTTCGTTTCACCACCCGGTCGCGGGTGCGTGTCCTGGCACGCGTGCGCGGCTTTTCTTGTTCTTCCTTCTTTTTCTTTCCAAAGGAGCACAACCATGAAACATTTTGTACGTACTTTCCAGCGTGGCTTCACCCTCATCGAACTGATGATTGTCGTCGCCATCATCGGCATCCTCGCCGCCATCGCCCTTCCCGCCTACCAGCAGTACACCATCCGCGCCTATGTCGCGGAAGGGTTGAATCTCGCGGCGGGCGCCAAGATGGCTATCATGGATGTCTATGTCAACCACGGGGTTAGCGGAGTAGTTGTCGCAGCCTATCCCGGCAGCGGAAAGGCGCCCAAAGGCAGCTACGCCTACGAATTCAAGCCAACGGCCAACGTGAAGGCAATCCACATCGATACCTACAATCCACCGACATTCAATCCAGCCATTCGCATCCACTATGGCGGCAAGAACAAGGTGCTGGATGATCTGGGCCTTGTATTGGTGCTCATGCCAGGCTATGGTGGATTCAATAGCAGAGGCTTTCCCACCTACCTGCTTGGGGGAGGGAAGGCCGGCGGAGAAGGACATGATAAAAGCAATCCGGCATCAGTCATCTGGGGTTGTGCCTTGAGCGATCAGAACAAAAAGACTTCCAGCGAGCTTTTCAAGTACCTGCCCGCCCGTTGTCGCCACAAAGGTCACGCGGCATAAATACTTTCCCGGAAATGGAAGTGGCAATTCCAGCTCCGGATCACGCCTTGCCGGTTTGCGCTGTCGGCAAAAGGCAAAAGAAACCAGGACGAAACAATGCGCATGGCAGGAAAACCGGATGGCTCTCGTGCAACCCTCCGTCCGGTCTGGATCCCCGGGGTTTCCCTCGCATTCTCCTGCCATGCGCGGCTGCCCGAATCCAAGATTCCCCCGGCAATCATCCATCTCCCCACAGGGCTTGCAGCGCCGCGATGGCCGCGAGTCCTGCCGTTTCGGTGCGCAGGACGCGTGGTCCCAGAGAGACTGCGGTGAATCCCGCTTCTTTCGCCATTTCGGTTTCCTCCGGCGCAAACCCGCCTTCCGCGCCGACGAGGAGCAGTATCTCCCGCGCGCGCGGCAGGTCGCGCAGGCGTTTTTCCGCCCGCGGGGCGAGCATCAGCTTCAGCGCGGCGACGGATTTCCCCTCACGCGCGAGCCAGTCTTCGAGAGAGGCGACAGGCGCGACCGCCGGAACATGATTGCGTCCACATTGCTCACAGGCGGCAATGGCGACAGATTGCCAGTGCGCCTCCCGTTTCACCCGTCTTTCCCCGGCAAGCCTGACGACGCTGCGGCGTCCGGCCAGCGGACGGATCACGGCAACGCCAAGCTCCACGGCTTTCTGGATGGTGAAATCCATCTTGTCCGCCGCCTGTATTGTCTGCAGGAGCGTGATGGCAAGCGGCGACTCCCGCGGGATGGAACGGGGCGCGTCCAGACGAACGCGCACGCTGTCTGCCCGTCCGACGGTTTCGATGACAGCCGGGAATTCGTTGCCGCTTCCGTCGAACAGGGTGATCCTGGCGCCAGTGGGGAGCCGCAATACGCGCGCCGCGTGACGCGCGACATCCCGCGGCAGCTCCAGGGAAGGCGCTGACGCCGGAGCGGACAGGGCGGTGAAGAAAGCGGGAGGGCAGAAAAACCGGGGTGTGGACATGGTGCTATGATGGAATTCCGGCGCGGAAACGTCACGCCTGCCGAATTCCCGCGTATGTTCGACTCTCCAGCAGGAAGTGTCAATTATGGTCGCTCTGAATCCACCTGTCTGCAATTTCGACTGGCCCGCTCCCGATTTTTCCCTGCCCGGTGTCGACGGATGTTCGCACACGCGCGCTTCCGCGCGCGGACCCAGGGGACTTCTGGTGATGTTCCTCTGCAATCATTGTCCCTACGTAAAGGCCATCCTCGACCGTCTGATCCGGGATTGCGGGGATTTGCGGGCGGAAGGAATCGGCAGCATCGCCATCATGAGCAACGATGCCGGAGCCTATCCGGAAGACGCCTTTCCCAACATGAAGGCGCTTGCCGGGCGGATGGATTTCCCGTTCCCCTATGTTTACGACGAAACACAAGCCATCGCCCGCGCCTACGACGCGGTATGCACACCGGATTTTTTCGGGTTCAACGCGGATCTGCGCCTCCAGTATCGCGGTCGGCTTGACGCCTCGCAACGGAAACCGGCGCCACCCGACGCGCGCCGTGAATTATTCGAGGCCATGCGGGAAATCGCCCGCACGGGTCGCGGACCAAGGGAACAGACGGCATCCATCGGATGCTCGATCAAATGGCGCTCCGGGAACGAAAGCGACACGCGGGAAACCGCCCGCAAAACATGACGCTTGCCGACGCAGGCGATACGGAAACCGGGGTAAAAAGCGCGGCAGGGACTGCGCGCGCTGCAAGGCTGGAGTACAGCGCGGCATCCGTGTCCATGCCTGGTGGCGGCGCGAATGCCTGAAAACCTGGCGTCGGACTGGTTTTCACCAGGGCCTGCAATGTATGGCATACGAGGATCAAGCGCGAATTGCGACGGCTTGGCATGACACACCCGCAGTTTGTCCTGATGACGAGCATCGCCTGTTTGAGCCAGCGCGACGCGCACATTTCGCAGGCGCGGGCGGCTGCCCTGGAACATGGACGAGATGAGCGTTTCGCAGATCGTAAAAACGCGGATAAAAGGCGGATGCCTCTCGCGCGTCAGGATAATCCCAACGACACGCGCGCATACGCGCTGTATCCCACCCCGAAAGGGAGCGAGGCCGTCAAGATCGCGCTGCCCGTTGTCGTGTTGTCGAGGCGATTGACAAAGCCTCCTTCGACCAGCCTGGCGCGCAAAAACCGGTTTTCCTGGAACTGCCGCGCAGGCTTGCCGAGGCGGATTGATGTTTACGACGGCGAAGCCACCCCTGCCGGGGAAGCCGTGCGCCGCATGTCCGCGCCGTCCGCCGGTTTGATCGTATAGGGCGTGAAACAGCTTGAATTTTCGTCAATGGCGAGTTGCGCGCCAAGGGCAGGGAAGGCGCGTTGGGCGCAATGTTCACGCGGACAGAGTTTGCAGCCCGCGCCGATGGGCGTGAAATGGGCGCTGTCCTTCAGGTTCAGGCTCCTGCTGTATACCAGTCGTTCGGCATGACGAATGTCGCAACCCAGGCCGACGGCGAAGGTTTTTTCCGGGGCGTCGTAGCCGGGGTGGCCATGCGTGACGGTGCGCGCGAGCCATAGATAGGCGCGCCCATCGGGCATGGTGGCAAGCTGCGTCAGGATGCGGCCCGGTTGGGCGAAGGCTTCGTAGAGATTCCAGAGCGGGCAGGAGCCGCCAACGCGGGAAAAATGGAAATCGGTGGCGGACTGGCGCTTGGAGATATTGCCCGCGCGATCGACGCGCACGAAAAAGAAAGGCACGCCGCGCTGCTCGGCGCGTTGCAGGGTGGAAAGGCGGTGGCAGACCGTCTCGAAGCTCACGCAAAAATCGTGCGCAAGCCGTTCGATGTCGTAGCCGAGCCGCTCGGCTTCGCCGAGAAAACGCCGGTACGGGAGAATCAGTGCTCCGGCGAAATAATTGGCAAGCCCGATGCCAAGGAGCCGCCGCGCCTCTTCGCTGGAAAGCCGTGCTTCTCCGGAGACAGCTTCCAGAGCGTCACGCGCTTCCAGGAAAGCCAGTTGCGTCGCCATCTGGAAGGCCATCTGGCCAGGACGAAGGCGTGGCGAGAGTTTCAGCGCGCGCTGTCCGGAATCGAAGCGGCGCAGGAGCTCCCCGCGTTCCGCGCACTCTTCCCGCAGAACACGAATGCCATGCCATTCCAGCCGCGCTTCCAGCCGGGCGGCGCAATCCCTGGGTGTCAGGCCCCAATCGCTGGCGGCGCGCTCGGCCAGGGTATCGATGGCGTCGATATAGTTGTGGCAATCGTAGAAAAAATCGCGCACTTCCTCATAAGGCATGGGACGCAACGCGGGCGCGCCGCCACGATCCTGCCCCATCCGCGCCGCCAGGATTTCCTCGCGCTCCCGGATGTCGCGCTGCCGCCGCCCCAAGCGGATCAGCATGCGGGCGACGCCCGGCATGTTGGCGGCAAGCTCCTCCATTTCGGCCAGGGATACCGCTTCTTCCGCCAGCGTCTCGCTGAAAAGCTCCCGCAATCCCGCAATCAGGCGCACCTCGTCATCCTCGGAAAAACGCTGGACATCGACTCCGAACACAGCATTCAGTTTCAGCAGCACGGCCACCGTCAGGGGGCGCTGGTTCTGTTCCAGTTGGTTGAGATAACTCGGTGACAATTCCAGCGCGCGCGCCAGGGCGACCTGGGTCAGCCCGCGCTCCTCGCGCAGGCGCTTCAGGCGCACGCCCATGAAGCTTTTTCGCATGGTTTTCCTTTGAAAGTTCGCAAGATTCGCAAATCCGTGAGGATTTTATTTATCCTCATGGTTTCCCATGGATTCACGAAAGCGCATATTGCGAATTTTTGCGAGGAAAAGCAAGCCGGCCCATCTCTTTCAAAAATGCGCCATCCCTGTTCATTGTGCCCGCGATGTATCCGACCCGAACATGGCAGTACGGCAACCGTGTGGGCAGGGATCGTGGTTGCCAATTTCCGGAATGAACTGTCTTTTCCATCCTTGTGACCTGGCAACCTTGCCACTTTTACACAAGGCATGACTGTTGTTATCATGGCGTCCTCTTTTGTCATTTTTGTGCGAGTCTACTCATGAAAACTTCTTGAAATCTGGAGTCGTTCGCGTGCCCTTGTCCTTTGTTCGGGGAAGGTGCGCCTGATGAACGCTCAACTTTCAAGGAGGAACTCATGAGTACGTTCGACCGCAACAACCGGGGTCATGCCCCGTTTCCCAAGCTCACTGCCGCGACCAGCGAGCAGATTGATGCCTACATCAAACTCCGCGCGGAAGCGCAAAAACGCGCAGCCCAAGC
>JAISME010000153.1 GCA_031276915.1 Zoogloeaceae bacterium | reverse complement strand
CTCACCTTGTTGACCTGGTTCTGGATGTCCTGGAAGGAATTCCTCAGGCGAGTCATCATGATGTTGAAGGCGTGCACCATCTCCCCCACCTCGTCGCTGGCCTGGTAGTCCACCTTGAGCTGCAGGTTGTTCTCCTTCTCCACGCGCGCCACCGTGTCGCGCACCCGCTCGACCGGCTTCACGATGGCCTTCAGGGACGTGACACCCAGGAAGACGATGCCCACGATAGCCACTATCGTGATCAAGACCTGTACCCACATGCTCTGCCGTGATTTCTCCTCGAACGTCCGGATGATCTCGTGGCGCGTCTTGTCATTGATTTCCACCAGTTCTATCAGCTTGCTGCCCATTGCGCTGGTCGCGTCCCGATTGGCGAGACCCGTTTGGTCGACCAACCTGAAAAATGCATCCAGTTTTTCCGGCGTCGGGGAACTGAGCGCCCCTTCCAGCGAGCGGATCAGGCCTGAACCCAGGTTCTGCGACCAGGCGGGCCAGATGGGTTTGATCCCGTCCCATATTTTTTGCACTTCCGGGTACTTGCTGTATTCGTCGTAAGTCTTGTACCACTTTTGCGCCTCGGAGTCGGCATCTTTCATCCGCGAAAGCGCACGGGTAAGTTCCTTGATCTGCTCATCATAGGGAAAGGATCTCTTGCTTCCCGCCTCGTACATGCGGCGCACCATGTTGTTGACCTGAACACGAAACTGGAGCACGGCTTCCAGCTTGGGAATGGTGTCGGTATCCAGACCCTTGACGGCATCGGTGGAAGTCGCTGTGTTGTAGTACCCCAGCCCGCCAACGATAATCAGGGCAAGCAAGGCAAGGCTCGCAAGAATGTGGATTCTGGTCTTGATTTTCATCCTGCTTTCTCCAAATTTGTTGTTCTGTAACACGCCGGAATGAAGCGCCACGCTATTCTAGCTTTTTGCGGAACATTGTCCATATATATGTTTTTGCTCCCCCGCGCAATCGCGGAATCATCATTTTTCTCCTGTATCCGTCGTTCTGGCGGAACATGCCGTGGTTGCTCGCGGTCTACGGTTTTCCGGCCGGCCCGGTATGGGCGCGTGCTACAATTCCCATATGGATACGAACGGCACAGACAGGAATGCGCGAGCCGGATTCCGGAGCGCGGACAATCGTCGCGACTGGGAATATTTTCATTCCGCATCCCGGCGCGAAAAAGCGCCGGATCAAGACGGGCCCCATCGCGCGTCATTGCGCGGTGCTCGAAATCACGGCACAAGAAAAATGAATGGCGCGAAAAATGTCTTTCCCCGGCGCCGCGCCAAAATCCCATGTCCGCGCTCACGTTGATCGCCGCTGTCGCGCGTGACGGGGCCATTGGCCGCAATCATGGCCTGCCCTGGCGCTTGCCGGAGGATTTGCGGCATTTTCGCGCACTGACGCGCGGGCATCCGGTCATCATGGGACGCAAAACATGGGAATCCCTGCCGGTGGTGTTTCGTCCCTTGCCGGAACGGCGCAATCTCATCGTCAGCCGCAATGCCGGTTACCGGGTGTCCGGCGGCGAGGTGGTGCGGGGTCTCGCGGACGCGCTCGCGTTGACCGCGGGCGGCCCGACGCCCTTCGTGATCGGCGGTGCGGAACTGTACGCCCTGGCGCTCCCCCACGCGGATCGGATGGAGCTTACGGAAATCGACCTAGCGGTAACGGACGCGGACGCATGGTTCCCTGCGTTCAGCCGCGCGGAGTGGCAAGAAGTCGCGCGCGTGCCGCGGATCAGCGCCGAAGGCGTCACGTTCGCCTTCGTTACCTACGCGCGCGGGGCTCGGATTGCCGCTGCGTGAAATGGATTCCATAGATCCTTTACCAGATACCGCCGCCCGCGGCAGTTTCCCGATCTCCGGCATTGACCGATAATCCATTTTTTTATCCTTCGCGGTATTTTCCATGTGCGCCACTTCGTCGCAAACATCCCCTGCATTCCTCCGGAATCCCCTGACAGGCGCTTTGCGCGCCCTTGCCATCGACGCCATCCAGAAAGCCAACTCCGGGCATCCGGGCGCGCCGCTGGGCATGGCGGAAATCGCCGAGGTCCTCTGGCGTCGACATCTGAGGCACAACCCCGCCCATCCCGCATGGCCCGACCGCGACCGCTTCGTGCTCTCCAACGGCCATGGTTCGATGCTGCTCTACGCGCTCCTGCACCTGACCGGTTACGCGCTCTCCCTCGGCGACCTCGGAAACTTCCGCCAGTTCGGCGCCCCGACCGCCGGGCATCCGGAAGTCGGCCACGCGCCGGGGGTGGAGACCACCACCGGCCCGCTCGGACAGGGCATCGCCAACGCCGTGGGTTTCGCGCTTGCCGAAAAGGCGCTTGCCGCCGAATTCAACCGTCCCGGTCACACCATCGTCGATCATCACACCTACGCCTTTCTGGGTGACGGTTGCCTGATGGAAGGTGTCAGCCATGAAGTCTGCTCGCTCGCGGGCACCCTGGGCCTGGGGAAGCTGATCGCCTTTTATGACGACAATGGCATTTCCATCGATGGTTGCGTCAAAGGCTGGTTTTCCGACGACACACCCATGCGTTTCGAGGCCTACGGCTGGCAGGTGATTCCCGCTGTGCCTGGTCATGATGCCGACGCCATCGAGGCCGCCCTGCGGGCGGCGTGGGCCGAGACACGCCGACCAACGCTCATTTGCTGCAAGACCGTGATCGGCATGGGCGCGCCCGGCAAGGCGGGCAGCCATGACTGTCACGGCGCGCCCCTTGGCGCGGCGGAAGTGGCCGCGACGCGGGAGGCAATTGGCTGGCCGCATCCGCCGTTTGAAATTCCATCCGAGGTCTACGCTGCCTGGAATGCCCGTGACAGGGGCGCGGCGCTGGAGGCGGACTGGCAAGAGCGTTTCGCCGCCTACCGTGCCGCCTTTCCCGCGTTGGCCGCCGAATTCGAGCGCCGCGTCGTCAAGCGGGAGCTGCCCGCCGCCTGGACGCAAACCCGCGACGCCCATATCGAAAGTCTCCGGAAAAATTGCAGTCCGCCAGGAATCGCCACCCGCAAGGCGAGCCAGAACGCCATAGCCGCCTACCTGCCAGAACTGCCGGAACTCTTCGGCGGTTCCGCCGACCTCGCCGCTTCCAACCTTACCCTCGCGCCGGGCAGCAAGGGGATCAGCGCGATGACTGGCGGCAATTACTGCTACTACGGCGTGCGTGAATTCGGCATGACGGCAATTGCCAACGGCCTCGCGCTCGCGGGCGGCTTCATTCCCTATACCGCCACCTTCCTCGTTTTCTCCGACTACGCCCGCAACGCCATCCGCATGGCGGCGCTGATGCGCCAGCGTCAGATCATGGTCCATACCCACGACTCCATCGGTCTGGGCGAGGATGGTCCCACGCACCAGCCGGTGGAGCACATCCCCAGTCTGCGGCTCATCCCCAACCTGGACGTATGGCGACCCTGTGACGCCGTGGAAACCGCCGTCGCCTGGGCTGCGGGGATCGAGCGGACGGACGGTCCCACGCTGCTCGCCCTCTCGCGCCAGAACCTGCCCACAGTGACATCCGCCATCAGCGCAGATGACATCCGCAAGGGCGGCTACATCCTCGCCGACGCCCGCGACCCCCGTGTGGTGCTGATTGCCACCGGTTCCGAGGTCAAGCTGGCGCTCGAGGCCAAGGAAGCGCTGGCGCGGGAGGGTATCGCCGCCCGTGTCGTCTCCATGCCGTCAACGAACGTTTTCGACCGCCAGAGCAAGGAATACCAGCTTTCCGTGCTTGGCAGGCATGTGCGCCGCGTTGCCATCGAAGCCGCGCACGGCGATTTCTGGCGCAAGTACGTGGGGCTGCACGGCGATGTCATCGGCATTGACACCTTCGGCGCCTCCGCCCCGGCAGGGGAGCTGTTCGCGCATTTCGGCTTTTCCGTCGAGCGCGTGGTGGAAGTGGTGAAAGGCGGAGCGGAGATTCCGAACAGAACAACACATCCCGGATGAAAGCTTCCATGCCTGAATCATACATCTCCCATATATCCTCTGATGGAAGCGGAGGTCCGCTGTCGAGCCGGGGATGACGGCAAACCATCCGCATCTGGCTCCCCGGCGGGATTTACGCTTGCGCATGGAATTGTCTGCCGGGGTTGTCTGCCCGCGCCGTTCTTTGCCGGTATCCGGGTTTTTCCAGCGGGAAGGCACACGATGAATCCGGACCGGTCCAGGTCCCATCGCGGGGCAACATCCCATATTTGCCCCGGAAGCGCGTCGACCACACGCGTCAAGGCGGCAAACGGCGTGTCTCCGTCTCCTTTTGTTTCTCGATCAGCGCGTCGGCCAGCGTGGCGTAGAGCGGTGGACTGAAAAAGCGGGAAATCCCCGAGGAGAGCAGCGATGTCGTCATCAGCCCGATCACGATGGAATAGCCATCCGCCATTTCCATGACGATGACAAAAGAGGTGATGGGCGCCTGCGTCACGGCGGCGAGGAATCCCGCCATACAGAGCGCCAGCAGCATGGCGGGCGCGTCAGCCTGATGGAGCAGCGGCGCGAGGTCGTGCCCCAACCCCGCGCCGATAGCGAGCGAAGGCGCGAAGATGCCTCCCGGTAGACCGGCGAGGTAGGAAACCAGGGTTGCCACGAATTTGGTCGGACCGAAATACCAGGGCAAGTTTCCTTCCGCTTCCAGCAACGCCCGCGTTTGTTCGAGACCACTGCCGAAGCTCTGTCCGCCAGTCGCGAGCCCCAGACCCGCTACCAGCAAGCCGCAGAACGCGGCGAAGCGGATCGGATGACGGTTGCGGAAGTCGGCCAGGGGGCCGCGCCAGGCAGTCACGCCGCGCACCACGACACGCGCAAAAAGGCCGCCGGTGATCCCGCAGACCACGACTGCCAGGATAACCGCCTTCAACTGGTCGGCATCGCCGCCGATAATCAGGAAACCGCCGCCGAAGAAGTGACCACCACTTCCCATCAACGCCTGCGCCGTTACGCCCGCAAGCACGATGGCGGTGATGACAAGACCGGAAAGACGGGCTTCCACACCCTTGCTCATTTCCTCAATGGCAAACAGGATGCCCGCCAGCGGCGCGTTGAAGGCCGCCGCGATTCCCGCCGCGCCTCCAGCCACCAGCAGATGATTGCGCTGGATGCCGAGAGAGGCCGGCAAAAAGCCGTGGATGGCATTCATCAGGGAAGCGCCCACCTGCACGCATGGGCCTTCGCGCCCCAGGGAAAAACCACAGCCCACGGCGCTTGCGCCCATCAGGATCTTGCCCGCGATGATGCGCAGGGACAAGAGCGGACGCCAGTGCGTCCATTCCGGCGAGCGTTTCAGTTCCGCCAGCGCCTGCGGAATGCCACTACCTTCCGCCCCGACGAAGTAGCGGCGCGTGAGCCAGACGCAGAGCACTCCTCCCAGAGGCGTGACGACAAAAGGCAGCCAAGGGAAACGGGCAGCGCCCTGAACAAAGATCTGGCTCAGGGTCGAGGAAAGTTCGGCGAAAAGCACCGCCAGAGATCCCACTCCGATCGCGCCGCCCCAGAACACCAGCCGACCCAGCCATGTGTTCAGGTAATCCCTGTGGCGCAACAGGGTGCCGCGCAAACGCCTCGGGTCAATGCCGAGCATCGTATCTCGCTGTTCGAAAGGGAGGATGTGGACAAACGCCGGACATTGATGGACAAACGGTTTGCGGGCTGGGATTGCGCCGCATTATCGCATCGAACCGGTATGCGTGGATAAAACACGGCCATGGCGAAGCCCCGCCCCGCTCCGCCTAGAGGCAATTTCATCAGGAAGTTATCCAGCCGCTGATTTTTTCATTTCCATACTATGGGATTATGGGATGCAGAGAGAAAGCGGCGGAAATGATGACGCGCGTCTGGCTTTTCCGCGCCGATCCGCGCGCGGCAAGAAAGCCAGAAGTATCAAACAGAAAGCCGGATTCAAAGCGCGGCACCGGGTGGTCGAGCGCGCGCAGCCGGATGAACCGCTTTCGCCGAATCCCCGTTCGTCGGGAGAAACTTCCCCAAACCTTCATCGCCTGTTGCGCCTCGCCCGCGGCATCCCCCTGGCGCGCAACATGTTTGATGGAACAGGCGTTTGTTTCGGTCCAGATCCCCCTTTGCCTTGCCGAACGCACAAGCCGGCAAGGCGTGACCTTCGTAGTGCTGCCCTCCCGTACGATGGAGCCATCCTCTTGGTATTGTCATTTTCCTGATGTTTTTCGTTGGTTTGAACTCGTATTTGTAGCTGTCTGGAGGTGCCTTGCCGGAGCCGGGATAAGCGGCAATCTCAAAGGCTGTTCCCAATCTTTTCAGCAAAAGGCTCAAGAAGGTTCGTCCTCTTCCATTGGCATTGCCTCACCGGGCCGATTTGTTTCTTCCAGAAGCCAGACCTGACGGGCAAGCGTCCTTGCATCCTGCGCGGGATGCGTCACTCCGGCCGCATCGGGC
>JAISME010000113.1 GCA_031276915.1 Zoogloeaceae bacterium | reverse complement strand
CATCGGAAAACGCTCGTCGCCGCGATACGCCACAATCCTGCCGCCCTGCGCGTCCAGCGCGACCACGCCCAAACGCCCGCCCGACGCGGCTTCCAGCGCGGCAAGCTGCTCAGGAATGGTCTGGGCGACCGCCGTCAGGCTGGCCGCGCCCAGAAGGACGCAGGCAAGAAGGCGCAAAAGGGCGCGGGGGGGCAGAATGGGGGGCATGGTGTCTCCTGAAAGTTGGGTTCTACAATGAAGGGGGTGGAATTTCCCTGGGAACTTCTGGAAAACTCCAAGTCAATCATGCAAGCCGATGATTTCATTCGGTTTGTTTTTCTACAGGGGGATTTAACCAGACTTTCCCAAACAACCATTTCCTGGTCCATCGGGGAAGGAGGAAACTGTTTTCAACCGGGAAAACGATACAACCGCTTGCTGAGCCGCTCCGCGTTTTGCGTCATGGCAAGGACCGCTCATCTGTACCGGACATCCATTTTGCGTAATTCTTGTCTTCGCTCCGGATGTGGTTGAGCAGCCAGTGCATCAGAGTGTCCATCAGCTCCCGCGCGATGTCCTCGCCATTTTCCAGACGGGTTTTATAGTCATGGATACGCCGCACAAAAAGTTGATGGACCCGCGTATGTGCTTTCAGGTAAGGGTAATTCACCTTCTCCAGCATGTCTTCTTCAAAGTCGAAGTGCGATTCGGTGTAGTCGATGGCGCTGTTGACGACTTGCATGACACGCTCTTCCCTGTCGCTTACCGTCATGGGAGCATGAAGCGTATCGTGGATCTCATTGATGTAGTCAACGATACGCATGTGCTGTTCATCAATCACTTCAACACCAACACTCAGACTATTGTCCCATTCAATATATGGCACGAGAGTTTCTCCTAAAAACGCGGTTTCTTACAACAAAGTCATCTATTCTACCGGATTCTATATCTTTTCCGTGCGGCTTTCCAAGAATTTCCGCACGGGAAAGAACTGCGGAATCAATCCTGACGACACGCCATGCCCGGACGCGCAAGCCACATGCATGATGAAGACATCCCCTCCCGATGGCCTCGTTGATTACCAGTGCGAGCAGCCCGCCACGTTCAGTACATTCCATTGACACCCCGTATCCAGAACGAACAGGATGGTGTTTACGGCAATCCGATCCAGTGCCGGCGGGCGTGGCTTGCGTGACGGCCAGCAAGAACCGTGGCGATGCGCGCCAGGGGCATGGCAGGGGATCAGGGTATAATCCTTGGATTTTCAACCGCTACAGGAGAGGATTCCATGAACGCACAAAATGGTTATGACATCGAGGACCTGCAACCCGGCATGAGCGCCAGCGTTTCGAAAACCATTACCGATGCTGACATCGTGCTTTTTTCCGGTGTTTCCACCGACACCAACGCAGTGCATCTGAACGAGGAGTTTGCCAGGACGACCATGTTCGGTGGCCGCATTGCGCATGGCATGCTTTCCGCCAGTCTCATTTCCGCCGTGCTGGGAAACCGCCTGCCCGGTCCCGGCACCATCTATATGGGACAGACCCTGAAATTCAGGGCGCCCGTCAAGCCCGGCGACACGGTCACGGCCACTGCCACGGTGAAGGAAGTCATCGTGGAGAAAAAACGCGCCGTGCTCGAAACCGTGTGTACCGTGGGCGGCAAGGTGGTCATCGAGGGCGAGGCCACCATGCTGTGCACCAGCAGGAACACTTGATGTTCCAACACCGGGATGAAACTTTATCCCGGTGTTTCACGAAGGTCGCGCGATGCAAGAACCATTGAATCTCCTGGTGGATTATTTTTCTCGTTCTCCTTGTGATGAAATACTTGATCTGGACGTATCACAGGACGACGACAGATTGAATCCCCAAGTCAACAAACAACAAGCCAGTAAAGTCCTGTGTTATTTTTCGAACGCAAGTGGGAATTTTCGAGAGAATGGACCGGGGATCGGGATTTCCCTTCCCGGATTCTGGTTTGATTTCTCCATGAAAGGGAAAGATGTTTTTATTCCTGTCAACGTGAAATCGTCCACTCATTTTCCTCGCATACCAGCAAAACCAAGTCATTCAAGATGACAGCGCGTAACGTCGAAAGTCTGGGGCAAGTGTTTACACCGCCGGGCATTGTGGCATCCATGCTGGATTTGTGTCGCAACAATGGAAGGATACTGGAACCATCGGCAGGTGATGGCGCATTCTTTCGAAACCTGCAAAGGGAAGGGCGGGAATGTGTTGCGCTGGAAATTGACAGCGGCATTGCTCCCCCCGGTGTGCGCATCAAGGATTTCTTTGCGCTCTCCTTGCGGGAGAAATTTGACACCATCATCGGCAATCCCCCCTATGTGCGCTATCAGGACATTCGCCCGGAAACACGCGCGCGTCTGGATTCCGCCTTGTTCGACGCGCGCAGCAACCTTTTCCTGTTCTTCATTGAAAAGTGTGTGCGCCATTTGAATCCGGGCGGCGAACTGGTTTTTATCGTGCCCCGCGAATTCATCAAGCTCACCGCCGCCCGGAAACTGAACGCCTGGCTGTACCAGGAGGGCAGCATCACCCATTTCCATGAAACCGGGGACAAGAAAATATTCGGTGCGCATGTTCCCAATTGCGCCATTTTCCGTTTTGAAAAAGGTCGCATGGATCGGCAAATGGCGGACGGTCGCCGTTTTGTCGAGCAGGACGGGCAATTGATGTTCCTGCGCGACGAATACACCGTCCCCTTGTCGGCGCTTTTCGAGGTGCGCGTGGGCGGCGTTTCCGGTGCAGACGATCTTTTCACCCATCCAGACGGAAACCGCGAGTTTGTCTGCTCGAAAACCGCGTCGACCGGAGAAACCCGGCGCATGCTTTATGACATGCCGCATCCGCATCTGGAAATGCACAAGGAACGGTTGCTTGCCCGCCGGGTGAGGCATTTCGACGAATCCAACTGGTGGCGATGGGGCCGTGCCTATCCGCTTGATGATCGTCCGCGCATCTATGTGAATGGGAAAACACGACGACCCGAACCTTTTTTTGTGCATGAAAGCCCGCATTTCGATGGTTCCACCCTGGCGCTTTTCCCCAGAACCCCCGCGCTTTCCCGCCGGGAAATTCCGCGAATCACCTGGATGCTGAACCGGGAAGTCAATTGGCGGGAACTGGGTTTTGTCTGCGATGGCCGGTATCTGTTTACCCAGCGCAGCCTGCAAACCTGCCTCTTGCCCACCGCCTTTGCCCGTCTTTTCCCGGAAGAATCGCCATGACTTTTATCGAGACACTTGCCGCCGCCTGGCAAAAAAACGATTCCCTGCTTTGCGTGGGGCTTGATCCCGATCCGGACAGGTTTCCCGCCCCGCTTGCTGGTCGCAGGGACGCCATTTTCGAGTTTTGCCGGAACATCGTCGATGCCACCGCCAATCTTGTCTGCGCCTTCAAGCCGCAAATCGCCCATTTCGCCGCGCATCGCGCCGAAAGCGCGCTGGAACGACTGATTGCGCACATTCACGAAAAACATCCGGGCATTCCAGTCATCCTGGACGCCAAGCGCGGCGATGTTGGCGCGACGGCGCGGCAATACGCCGTGGAAGCCTTCGAGCGCTACCAGGCGGACGCCGTCACCGTGAACCCCTACATGGGACGCGATTCCGTGGAACCTTACTTTGTCTACGCGGGAAAAGGCGTCATCCTCCTGTGCCGCACTTCCAACACGGGCGGCGGCGACCTGCAACTCCTGGAAACCGGCAACGACGGCGAACGGTTGTTCGAACGCGTGGCGCGGCTTGCGGTCACTGAATGGAACCACAACGGGCAATGCGCTCTGGTTGTCGGCGCAACCTTCCCCGCCGAGATCGCCCGCGTGCGAGAACTTGTCGGCGACATGCCGCTCCTCGTGCCCGGCATCGGCGCGCAGGGTGGCGACATCGCGGCGACGGTGAAAGCCGGCCAGACCGCGCGCGGCGATGGCCTGATCGTCAGTTCCTCGCGCGCCATTCTCTACGCCGGAAGCAATGCGGACTACGCGCAGGCCGCCCGCAGTGCGGCGTCGGCGGCAAGGGCGGAAATCAACCGGTTCCGGTCCTGTGAACAGCAATGACTCCATCGCGGGAAATATTCGGGAATGGACAGTCGAAAAAATCCGAGTGGCCGAAAGCGAATGCGCAGAACAAAATCCCTGATACACTCCCGCCTTTCCCCCGGAACGCCCGTTTCTCATGCTGGAAGCCGACAATCTGGAATGTACACGCGGCGAGCAACGCCTGTTTCAAGGACTGGAGTTCCGGCTTGGCGCGGGGGAACTCCTGTTTCTCAAGGGAGAAAATGGCGCGGGCAAGACCAGTCTCCTGCGCATGATCTGCGGCCTGCTGCCGCCCGGCGCGGGGGAAATTCGCTGGCAGGGAGAGAATATCCACCATCTGGCGGGTGATTACCGCGCCGCGTTCTGTTACCTTGGTCACGCGAACGCCATCAAGGAGGAGTTGACTCCGCTGGAAAACTTGCGATGCGCCGCCGCGCTGGCGGGAACCTCCCTGCCCGAATCCCTGGCGTTTGACGCGCTGGCGCAGGTCGGACTCGCCGACCGCGCGGATCTGGCCTGCCGGTATCTCTCCCAGGGGCAAAAACGTCGCGTGGCATTGGCCCGCCTGGTTTGCGACAACCGGGCGCTGTGGGTGCTGGACGAGCCTTTCGTCGCGCTGGACGCGCGCGCCGTTGCCTGGCTGCGCGACCTGATCGGCGCCCACGTGGCGGCGGGCGGCCTCACGGTGATGACGACGCATCAGCCGGTCGACATGCCTTCGGTCCAGACGCGCGAATTGCGCCTGGCCGCGTGAGTGTCCAGGCACCGTGCGCGCGCTGCTCCATGTGATTGTCCGCGACCTGCGCCTCGCGCTACGCCGTCCGGCGGATATTGTCTCCACGCTTTTTTTCTTCGTCATCGTGGCCAGTCTTTTCCCGCTGGGCGTCGGGCCGGATCCCGCGCTCCTGCGCCAGCTTGCGCCCGGTGTTTTGTGGGTGGGCGCGCTGCTTGCGACCATGCTTTCCCTGCCGCGTCTTTTCGCCGACGATTTCCGTGACGGCACGCTGGAGCAGATGGCCTTGTCTCCCAATCCCCTGGGGCTCGCAGTGTTGGGCAAGGTCGTCGCGCACTGGTTGTATTCAGGATTGCCGCTGGCGGTCCTCGCGCCGGTGCTCGGTTTGCAATTCGATCTTTCCACCGGGGCGCTCGGTGTGCTGACCTTTTCCATTCTCCTGGGCACGCCGGCCCTTTCCGGCATCGGCGCGATCGGCGCGGGGCTTACCCTGGGATTGCGCGGTGGCGGCGTGCTACTTTCCCTTTTGGTGCTGCCCCTGTATATTCCCGTGCTGATTTTTGGCGCCGGGGCCGTCGACGCGGTCGCGGGTGGGCTGGAGCCACAGACGCATTTGGCGCTCCTGACCGCATTGAGCGTGGGCGGCGTCGCATTCGCTCCCTGGATTGCCGCCCTGGCGCTCAAGCTTGCCCTGGAATGATGGTCCGATGAACTGGTTCAAATACTCCGCGCCCGCCGCTTTCTACCCTCTGGCCGGCAGGCTGATTCCCTGGTTCTGGAGACTGGCGTTCGTCTTCGCCGCCGCCGGGCTTTATATCGGCCTTGTCGCCGCGCCTGTCGATTTCCAGCAGGGCGAGGCGTATCGCATCATTTTCATTCACGTTGGCGCGGCCTGGATGTCGATGTTCATCTATCTTGTCATGGCTTTCTGGGGCGGCATGGGGCTGGCGTTCAATACCCGGCTTTCCGGCATGATGGCGCAGGCGCTCGCGCCGACAGGCACGATGTTCGCCTTCCTTTCCCTGTGGACAGGCGCTTTCTGGGGGAAACCCATGTGGGGCACCTGGTGGCTGTGGAGCGACGCGCGCCTGATGTCCTCGCTGATCCTGCTCTTTCTCTACATCGGCTTTCTCGCGCTCACGCACGCCATCGACGACAAGCGCCGGGCGGACAGGGCGGGCGCGATCCTGCTCCTGGTCGGCGTGGTGAACATTCCCGTCATCTATTTTTCGGTGCAGTGGTGGAACACCCTCCACCAGGGCGCCTCGGTTTCCGTCAAGGGGTCCAGCATGGCCGTCATCATGCTTTGGGGCATGCTGCTCGTGGCGCTTGCCATGTGGATGTACACCATCGCCGTGGCGCTCACGCGTGCGCGCATCATCATCCTGGAACGGGAATGGCGCGCTGACTGGGTGCAGACGCTGTCGAATCCGGAATCCGCCGGCGGGACAGCAGGAAATTAGCGACAGGCATTCCTGCCCGTCGCGCGGGGCGAACCCGGAAGGGGAGGCTTGCCCTCCCGGGTTGCCACGGTCGAAACCCCGGCCATGGACAAGGGGTTCCAGCCTTCGCGCCGATTCCTTCGGGCGGGGTTGCAAACCGGAGTTGGTTTTACGATGAACGATGTCACGCGATGATGCACTGGAGCAGCTTTTCCGAATTTCTCGCCATGGGCGGCAAGGGGTTTTACGTCTGGGGCGCGTTCGGCGTCACGGCGCTGTGCCTCGTCCTGGAACCGTTTTTCCTGGCGCGGCGGCGGCGCGCGACATTGGCTCGTCTCGCCCGGCGGTTGCGCGCCGAGGCAAAGACCGGAGACAGGCCGTGAAAGCCCGCCACCAGCGCATCCTGCTCATCGCCGCGGGGCTTTGCGCCCTGGCGCTGATCGCCGCCCTCGTTCTTTACGCCCTGAGCGACAACCTTTCCGCCTTCTATACGCCAACGGAAGTGCGTGCCGGCAAGGCGCCGCAAAACAGGATTTTCCGCATTGGCGGGCTGGTGGAGACCGGGTCGGTCAAACGCCAGCCGGATGGCGCCGGCATCCGCTTCACAGTCACGGACGGCGCGCAGGCGCTCACTGTGCACTACAACGGCATCATCCTGCCCGACCTGTTCCGCGAAGGCCGGGGCGCGGTGGCGCAGGGAAAGCTCGAAAACGGCATCTTCGTCGCCACCGAAGTGCTCGCCAAGCACGACGAGAACTACATGCCGCCGGAAGTCGCGCAGGCGCTGGAAAAATCGCACCGGGAAGGAACGAACGACCCGGACGCCCGGACGCGCGTCCCGCCGCGCCCCTCGCAACCATGAAACGCATGGATTGAAACATGATTCCTGAACTCGGACATTTCGCTCTCATCCTCGCGCTTCCCGTCGCGTTTTCCGCCGGCGCGCTGGCGCTTGCCGGCGCGCATGTCCGGAACGCGCGCTGGATGGCGCTCGCCCGTTCGGGCGCCTGGGCGCTGACACTGCTCGTCACGGTATCCTACCTGTGCCTGACCAGGGCTTTCGTCGACAACGATTTCTCGGTGCTCTATGTCGCACAGCACTCCAATTCCCTCCTGCCGCTCGTCTATCGTGTCGCCGGCGTCTGGGGCGGGCACGAAGGCTCGCTGCTTCTCTGGATACTGATGCTTTCCTGGTGGGCTTTTTCCGTGAGCGTGTTTTCCCGGCAACTGGACGCGCCCACGCGAGCGCGGGTGTTGGGGACGCTCGCGCTCGTCGCCTTCGGCTTCCTGCTGTTCCTGCTTTTTACCTCCAATCCCTTCGAGCGCCTTCTGCCCGCTGCCGCCGAGGGACGCGACCTGAATCCTCTCTTGCAGGATCCCGGCCTCGTGATTCATCCACCGCTGCTTTACATGGGGTATGTCGGGTTTTCGATCGCCTACGCATTCGCCGTTGCCGCCCTGCTTTCGGGACAACTGGACGCCGCCTGGGCGCGCTGGGCGCGCCCGTGGACAACGATGGCCTGGATGTTCCTGACACTGGGCATCGCCATGGGTTCCTGGTGGGCCTATTACGAACTGGGCTGGGGCGGCTGGTGGTTCTGGGATCCGGTGGAAAACGCCTCTTTCATGCCCTGGCTCGTCGGCACGGCGCTGATGCATTCGCTCACGGTGACGGAAAAACGCGGCAGTTTCAAGAACTGGACAGTGCTCCTGGCGATTTCCGCCTTTTCGCTTTCACTTCTGGGCACTTTCCTCGTGCGTTCCGGTGTGCTGACCTCTGTCCATGCCTTCGCCGCCGATCCCGCGCGCGGCGTTTTCATCCTTCTCTTCCTTGCGACCGTGACAGGCGCTTCCCTCGTTCTCTATGTCTGGCGCGCGCCCAGCGTGGGACTGGGAGGACGTTTTTCCCTCTTCTCACGGGAATCCCTGCTCCTGTCCAATAACGCGCTGCTCGTGGTCGCTACGGGGACGGTGCTCCTGGGCACACTCTACCCGCTCCTGGTCGACGCGCTGAAACTCGGCAAGATTTCCGTTGGCCCTCCATATTTCAATATTGTCTTCGTGCCCATCATGCTGCCGCTCCTGTTCCTGATCGGCGTTGGCCCCTTCGCGCGCTGGCGACAGGCGGAGGTTTCCGGCGTCGCCCGGAAATTGCGGGGGCCGCTGGCGGTTGCGCTTCTCGCCACGATTGGCGTGCTGGTCGCGTCGCCATCCGGGGAGGACGGACTTTCCGGCTGGAGCCTGACGGCGGGACTTGGCGTTTTCATCGCCTTCTGGATTGTCCTCGCCGCCCTGTGGCATTTCCTGCAGCAAGCCCGCGCCACGCGGCGCGGCGGCAGTCTGGTCGCCGCGATCTTCAGGCAACCCCTGCACTTCTGGGGCATGCACACAGCGCATGTCGGCGTTGCCGTATTCGCGCTGGGTGTCGCCGTCGTGGGCGGCCACGCGACAGAGAAGGACGTGAAGATGGCGCCCGGCGACATCGTTCGGGTCGGCGACCATGAATTCCGCTTCACCGGCGTGCGGGAAGAACAGGGAGCAAACTACGTTGCCCTGAAAGGCGAGATGGAAATCTGGCGTGGAAACGCCATCGCGCGTCGTCTCTATCCGGAGAAACGCTTCTATCGCAGTTCCACCATGCCCATGACCGAAGCCGCCATTGATTCCGGCCTCTTCCGTGACCTCTATGTCTCGCTCGGCGAACCCATCGACCGCGACCATCCGGAAGGCGAATGGGCGGTGCGCGTCCATTACAAGCCACTGGTCGGCTGGATCTGGGGCGGTTGCGTCCTGATGGCGTTTGGCGGACTCCTCGCGGCGCTGGACAAACGCTATCGCTCCGGAAAGCGCGAGGCGAACACCATATAACAGAAACGGAGAAACCGGATGCCCAGGAACAAATACGTCTGGCTGCTTGTCGCCTTTGCCGCATTCATGGTGCTCCTGGCCGTGGGCCTGGGGCTGGACGCGCGCGAGATTCCCTCGCCGCTCATCGACAAACCCGCGCCGGAATTTTCCCTGCCCCGGCTGGACGCCCCGGAAGGCAAGGTGGAAACCTTCGGCCCCGGGGACATGCGGGGAAAGGTCTGGCTCCTGAACGTCTGGGCCACCTGGTGTGTTGCCTGCCGCCAGGAACATCCGATGCTCATGGAAATGCGCCAGAAGAAAATCCTGCCGATCATTGGCCTCAACTACAAGGATGTGCGCGGCGACGCCGCCATCGACGCAAGCAAGATGACCGTCGAACAGGAGGCCGCCCTGGTGCGCGCGCGGGCAAACCGCTGGCTGGCCGGGCAGGGCAATCCCTACGCGCTTTCCGTGCTCGACATGGATGGTCGCGTCAGCATTGACTACGGTGTCTACGGTGTGCCGGAAACCTACCTGATCGACAAGACCGGCGTTATCCGCTTCAAGCAGATCGGGCCGATCACGCCAGAAACGCTCCGGCAAGAACTTCTGCCGCTGATCGAGGCGCTGAATCGTTGAAACAGTTGAACTGGATGGGAGCCAAATTGGGAGCCAAATCATGAAAAAAGCATATCCCGGGATTTTTCTTTTTCTGGTCGCCTTTTTTGCGAGTGGCATCGCGTTGGCCAGCGAAGTCCAGCAGCGTGTTACGGACCCGGTCACGGAAAAGCGCCTGCATGCCATTGCCGGGGAACTGCGCTGCCTCGTCTGCCAAAACGAAACCATCGCCGCCTCCAACGCAGATCTTGCCAGGGACTTGCGGCGGGAAATCCGCGCCAGGATCGCCAGCGGGCAATCCGACCGGGAAATCCTGGATTTTCTGACGACACGTTACGGCGATTTCGTGCGCTACCGTCCGCCGCTCAATCCCGTCACCCTGTTCCTCTGGTTTGGCCCGCTCTTTTTCCTGCTTGCCGGTGGCGTGATCCTGCGACGTTACCTGAAACACCGCCAGCGCGTCCTGCAGGCCGCGCCGCCCTTGAGCGTGGAAGAGCGCCGTGCCGCCGAGGCGCTGCTGGCAGCCCCTCCTGACGCCGGAAATCCGTCATGATTGCTTTCCTTCTCGCCGTCCTGTTGCTTTTTGTCGTCACGGCGGCCTTGCTGCTTGCGCCGTTGCTGCGCCCAGTCCGTCCCGGACATGCCGAACATGTGCGGCGGGAAGCCACGCTTCTCGTCCTGCGAGACCAGCTTGCCGATCTGGAACAGGAAAAGGCGACCGGGAGTCTCTCCGATGCCGAGTTCGAGACGGGCGCGGAGGATCTGAAACGTCGTATTCTGGAAGAAACCCGCGCGGAACCCCCCGGGGGAGAGGCGCCGGAAAACGCGGACCGGGACAGCCGGGGAAAACCGGGCGTGGTTGTTCCCTTTTTCGTGCTGGCGGCGCTCCTGCTGGGCAGTGTTTCCGGTTATCTGGTCCTGGGCCGGCCCGCCGCCCTCGACCCCGCGGCGAGAGCGACCGCGCCCGCCGAAAACGCGCCCATGGACCCGGCGCAGGTCGACGCCATGATTGCCCGGCTGACCGCGCGTCTCAAGGAAAACCCCGGGGACGCGGAAGGCTGGATCACGCTGGGGCGCACCTACAAGGCACTGGACCGTCCCGCCGAAGCCGCCGAGGCTTTCTCCCACGCGGAAGCGCGCATGGAAAAGGATCCCGACCTTCTCATCGGTTACGCCGAAACCCTGGCCGCGACGCAGGGGAACCTGAGCGGCAAGCCCGGCGCGCTGGTCGGGAAAGCCCTGGCGCTCGATCCCGATCATGTCCAGGGACTTTTCCTGGCCGGAGTCGCGGCCTACGAAAACGGCGACAAGAAGAAAGCCGCCGATTACTGGGAAAAACTGCTCCCCCACGCGCAACGGACCGACGCGGCGACCCATGACCTTCTCAGGAAGAAAATCGCGGAACTGCGCGCCGAAACCGGGGCAGGGAAGAAAGGCGGGGGCAGCAAGGAGAAATAGCCTTTCCGCGAGACGCCTTGCGGGAAGCCGTTTGATGGATATTCGCGGCGCGGCATGACGCGCGCCCGGATATTCCTTAGAATACTATCCCTCACATTCAATTCAACGCTGCGGCGCGGCGTCTTTCAGGATAAGCACATGCTTTTGATTGTCGGTTACATCCTGATCCTGGGTTCGGCCATCGGGACTTACGCGATCCACGGCAGCCTGGCAGCCCTCTGGATGCCAACAGAATACATCGCCATCGCCGGACTTTTCGTCGGCGGCCTGGTCGCAAGCAACAGCGGCGCGGTCCTCAAGAAAATCCTGGGCGCGCTGCCGGGGCTCTTCAAAGGCTCGCCCTATACCCGCGCCTATTACATGAACGTGCTGGGCCTCCTTTTCGAAATTCTTTCCAAGGTGCGCAAGGAAGGACTGATGTCGATCGAGAACGATGTGGAAAATCCGGCCTCTAGTCCGCTTTTCGCCCGCTATCCGGAAATCCTCGCCGATCATCATGTGCTCGCCTTCATCACCGACTATCTGCGCATGATGGTGGGCGGCAATCTCAATACTCTGGAAATCGAGAACCTGATGGAGCAGGAACTGGAAGCGCACCACCACGAGGCGGCGTTGCCCGGTCACCAGATGAACAAGGCGGGTGACGCCCTGCCGGCCTTCGGGATCGTGGTGGCGGTGATGGGGGTGGTAAACGTCATGGGCTCGGTGGGTGAACCGCCGCCCGTCCTGGGGAAGATGATCGGCGGCGCGCTGGTTGGAACCTTCCTGGGCATTCTGCTCTCCTACGGTTTCGTCCAGCCGATCGCCTCGCAGCTCGAACTGAAGGCGAACGAGGGCAGCCATATCTACCATGTCGTCAAGGCTGTGCTGCTCGCCTCCATGTCCGGCTACGCGCCGCAGGTGGCCATTGAGTTCGGACGCAAGAACCTGCCTTCCGACGCGCGTCCCACCTTCCTGGAACTGGAGGAAGACTTGAAGAACCGCAAGAACCACTAGGCCATGAGTGACGATACCCGTCCGATCGTCATCAAGCGGGTCAAGAAGGTCGCGGCCGGTGCGCATGGCGGCGCCTGGAAACTGGCCTATGCCGACTTCGTGACTGCCATGATGGCTTTTTTCCTGCTCATGTGGCTTCTGGGTTCGACAGCCAAGGGTGATCTGGAAGGCATTGCCGATTTCTTCAAGAACCCGCTCAAGGTCGCCATGCGAGGCGGTGAGGGCGTGGGCGACGCGACCAGCATCCTGAAGGGCGGCGGCAAGGATCTGACCGCCAGTTCCGGCCAGGTGAAGCGGGGGGACGTGAAGTCGAACCGCGTCCTTCAGGAAAAACGCAGGGAATTCGAGCGCCGCGAACGCATCGCGCTGGAGGGTCTGAAACGGCGCATCGAACAGCTCATCAACGATTCGCCGCAACTGCTCCAGTTCAAGAACCAGCTTTTATTGGACATCACGACGGAAGGGCTGCGCATCCAGATTGTCGATGAACTGAGCCGCCCGATGTTCGATCTCTCCAGCGACCAGTTAAAGCCCTACACGCAGGAAATCCTGCGACAGATCGCGCCAGTCCTGAACGGTGTTCCCAACCGCCTGAGCCTTGCCGGACACACGGACGCCGCCCAGTACGCCAGCGGCGCGCGCGGTTTTTCCAACTGGGAATTGTCGGCGAATCGCGCCAACGCCTCGCGCCGCGAACTGGTGGCGGGCGGTCTTGCCGATCTCAAGATCCTGCGCGTCGTCGGCCTTTCGTCCTCAGTGCTTTTCGACCCCAACGATCCCCTGAACCCCATCAACCGCCGTATCAGCATCATCGTGCTCAACAAGCGGACAGAAATGGGCATCCTTGAGGAAAGTTACGAATTCGACGCAGAAGAAGAGGATGCGTCGAACACCGCATCCGCCGGAGAATGAGCGCATGACCGAAGAAAAAAAAACGACAACACTCTCTGAGCGTCTGGCCGCGATCCGCAAGACCAGCAACGCGATTTCCGCCTTCGCGCCGGGTATGACGGTCGCGCGTGAATTCGAGTTCAAGGCAGCGGATTTCGAACGGGTGCGCAAGCTGATCCATGCCCGCGCCGGCATTTCGCTCTCGCCCACCAAACAGGACATGGTGTATTCCCGTCTTGCCCGCCGCCTGCGCGCCAAGGGCATGAAGACCTTCGCCGCCTACCTGGACCATCTGGAAAAAGGGCTCGATACCGGGGAATGGGAACTCTTCGTCAATTCGCTGACGACGAACCTCACTTCCTTTTTCCGGGAACCGCACCATTTTCCCATTCTCGCCGCGCACCTGCGCAAGATCGCGACGCGCCGGCGGCAGATCAACATCTGGTGCTGCGCGGCTTCCACCGGCGAGGAGCCCTATTCCATCGCCATGACCATGGCCGATGCCTTCGTTCCAGGGAACGCGCCGCAGGCGAGCCTCCTGTGTTCGGACCTGGATACCCAGGTGCTGGCGACGGCGGAAAGGGGCGTATACACCGCGGAGCGCGTTGCCCGCGTGCCGCCGGGACAATTGCAGCATTATTTCCAGAAAGAAGGCGACGACGCCTGGAGCGCCAAACCGGAATTGCGACGCATGATGCGCTTTGCCCGCATCAACCTGCTGGAAGCCCACTGGCCGGTCAGCGGGCCGCTGGACGCGATTTTCTGCCGCAATGTCATGATCTATTTCGACAAGCCCACACAATACAGGATTCTTTCCCGCTTCGCGCCGCTTCTGCAACCGGATGGTCTGCTGTTCGCCGGACACTCGGAAAACTTCCTGCTCGCTTCCGACCTCTTCCATTCCCTGGGCAAGACGGTCTATGAGCGGGCCAGGAAATAAGCGGGGAGCAAGACGATGAAGATTCGTGTTCTGGTCGTGGACGATTCGTCCTTCATGCGCCGGCAGTTGACGGAAATCATCAATGCCGATCCGGACCTGGAAGTCGTGGGCGATGCGGCAGACGCCGAGGCAGCCTGGAAAATGATTCCGGAACTGCGCCCTGAGGTGCTGACACTGGACGTGAACATGCCGAAGACATCTGGCCTGGAATTCCTGGAACGCCTGATGCGCGAACGTCCCATGCGCGTGGTGATGGTTTCCTCTTTTACCCGCGAAGGTTCCGAGGCAACACTGAAGGCGCTGGAACTGGGCGCGATCGATTTCGTCGCCAAACCCCGCGTTACATCGCCGCAAAGTCTCGCCGACTATCGCCGCGAACTGGCGGAGAAAATCCGCACGGCCCGGCAGGCCCGGCTTTTTGGACGCCGCGCGTCGGCAGCACCGCTTTCCCGTCCGGCGATCGATCACGCCCGGTCGCCGGCGCCGCGGATTTCTGTGCGCTCCTCTGTGTCGACGGGCATGGCCGGCAGGGTGATTTTCCTGGGCGCCTCGACCGGCGGCACCGAGGCCATCAAGCGATTCTTGCGGGGAATGCCCGCGGATTGCCCGCCCATCCTGATGGTACAGCACATGCCGGAGACGTTTACTCCCTCGTTCGCCGCACTCCTGGACGCCACGAGCCAGCCCAGGGTGCTGGAAGTCCAGGGAGGCGAAATCATCACGCCGGGAACGGTCTATCTCGCGCCCGGACACTCCCACATGGTTATCTGCCGGAATGGCGCGGATTTGCGCGCGGAGCTTGTCCAGACACCGCCCGTCAATCATTCTCGCCCGTCGGTGGATGTGCTTTTCGAGTCGGCTGCCGCCACCATGGGCCGCCGTGCCGTGGGCGTCATTCTCACGGGCATAGGCCGCGACGGCGCGCAAGGTCTCCTGAAAATGCGCCAGGCCGGAGCGCGGACCTTCGGCCAGGACGAGGCAAGCTGTGTGGTCTACGGCATGCCGAGGGAAGCCTTTCTGGCAGGCGCGGTGGAAGAAGTCGCAAGTATCGACCAGATGGCCTGCCGTGTTCTCTCCCTGTTCGGCAGGGACGCGCTTTGATCCGGTAACCGCCGGCATGGTCGCATACGGTCACTTTTTGACGCGCGTTCGGTGCCTGGAAGTGCGTCTGGCGCGGGAAAAATCGTGTATGCTTAAGAATGCCCTCGATCGAGAAACTCAATAACCATGAAGTCAGTCAAGAGGCAAGGACATGTCTGATCTACTGAAAAGCATCGATGAACGCACCAAGCTTGCGGGGACCAACAAGCTGGAGATCCTGTTGTTCTCTCTGGGGGAAAACACGCGCACTGGGCGGCGTGAAACGTTTGGCATCAATGTCTTCAAGGTACGGGAGGTCATGCGCACGCCGCCGATCACCACCGCTCCCGAAATGCCCCCCGCTGTCGAAGGCATGGTCAGCCTGCGCGGCGCGCTGGTGCCGGTCGTCGATCTCGCGCGCTACGCCGACGTGAATTCCAACGGTAGGCGGGACATCATGATCGTCACCGAATACAACGGCCATACCCAGGGATTCCTGGTCGAGGCGGTCGACACCATTCTGCGCCTGGACTGGGGCATGATGCGGGTACCGCCGGATATGCTGATGGCCCAGATGGGTGGGCTTGTGACAGCCGTGACCGAACTCGAGGATGGCCGTCTCGTCATGATGATGGATGTGGAAAAGGTGCTGGCCGAAACTTCCAATTCCGGAGAGGACGACCTCCGTTTCAAAAGCATCGTGCCCCTGGACGACCCCAATATCACGGTCTTCTTCTGCGACGACTCCATCATCGCCCGCAAGCAGGTCATGCGCGCGCTGGAGGCAATGGAGGTCAAATACGTTGCCGCCAACAATGGCCGGCAGATGTGGGAAGAACTGGAAAAGATGGCGGATTTCGCCAAGGCCCAGGGCAAGACGCCCGCCGAATTCATCAGCCTCGTGCTCACCGACATCGAGATGCCGGAAATGGACGGCTACATCCTGACCAAGAAAGTCAAGAATGATCCCCGTTTCGCCGGCATTCCCGTCATCATGCACTCTTCGCTTTCGGGAATGTCCAACCAGAATCTGGGAATATCGGTGGGGGTGGACGAATACGTTCCCAAGTTCGAACCACAGCGCCTTTCGGAGACCTTGCGGCGGCGCTTGAGCAAGCAGCCGTTGCCCGCGCCGGTGGAAGTGGAAGCCTGATCGGAGAAAAACCATGAGCGACAAGAAAACCCTGCTGGACGGCGTGGACGCGCGCACCCGCCTGGCGGGCTCCAACCAGATGGAAATCCTCCTGTTTTCCCTGGGCACTCGCGAGACTTTCGGAATCAACGTGTTCAAGGTGCGCGAGGTCGGGCGCACCCCGCGCATCACCAAGACCCCCAATATGCCCAAGGGAGTGGAGGGGCTGATTTCCCTGCGCGGCAACGTCATTCCCGTTCTTTCCCTCGCTTCCTTCCTTTCGCTCGAAAACAAGCCCCAGGCGCTGGGCGAGACCATGATGGTGGCCGAATATTCCAAGCGCACCCTGGGTTTCCTGGTGCATGAGGTGGACCGCATCATCCGCGTGGATTGGGAAAAGGTGAAGGCGCCAGAGGGCCTGATCTCCGCGAACCAGGGTTTGATTACCGCTGTCATCGAACTCGACAACGCTCGCCTGGTCTCCATTCTCGATGTCGAACAGATTCTTTCCAACGCCTTCGGCGAGGCCGTGATCGTGGATATTATGCCCGTGCGGACATGGCAGGACTCCAGCGTCTTTTTCGCGGACGACTCCATCGTTGCCCGGAAGAAAATCATCGAGGTCCTGGACAAAATGGGCATCAAGCACAAGCACGCGACCAATGGCGCAGAAGCCTGGACGCGGCTGCAGGCCATTGCCGCGCACAGCTCGCAAACCGGCAGGCCGCTGCGGGATGAGATCAATCTCATCCTCGTCGACGCGGAGATGCCGGAAATGGACGGTTACGTGCTGACCAAGCACATCAAGTCAGACAGTCGTTTCGATGGTGTGCCGGTGGTCATGCACTCCTCTCTCTCTTCCGAAGCCAACAAGGCCATGGGGAAATCCGTCGGTGTGGATGCCTATGTGGCCAAGTTCGACGCGGAAGTCCTGGCCGATACCTTACGCCCCCTGATCGAGCGATAAATCATGCCCGTAGATCCCGCAAAACTGAAATTTCTGGTGGTGGACGATTTTTCCACCATGCGCCGCATCGTGCGCAATCTGCTGAAAGACCTTGGAATGACCAACGTAGACGAAGCGGAGGACGGCGCCATCGCGTTGCAGAAACTCAATGGCAGCAACTTCGATTTCGTGGTGACGGACTGGAACATGCCGAACATGGACGGTCTCACCCTGTTGCAGACAATCCGCTCCTTGCCGAACCTCAAGCACCTGCCGGTGCTGATGGTGACGGCGGAAGCCAAGAAGGAGAACATCATCGCCGCCGCCCAGGCGGGCGCGAGCGGCTACATCGTCAAACCCTTCAACGCGGCGACGCTTTCCGAAAAGCTGAACAAGATTTTCGAGAAAATGGGCTAGGCGCGAGGAGAGTTCCCCAATGACCACAGAAAACGATTCACCTGACTTGGAGGCGCTGTTCGATTCCATCGCTGCGCAAGCGCAGGCCGCCACAGTGCCTTCTTCCCCCCCGCCAACCCTTCCGCCCGCTCCCGCGACGGGCAACGCTGGCGACAGCGACGATCTGCAAGCCTTGTTCGATCATGTGGCCGCCCAGGCTGACGCTTCCGTCCAGGCAAATGTGTCCGCCGCGCCACCGCCGGATCAACCCCGCAACGGCGAAGCTGCCAGTGGCGATACGTGGTCGACCCAAACCAGCATTTTCAACCGTCTGGGCCAGATGGTGCGTCAGTTGCATACCACGCTGCATGAGTTGGGCTACGACAAGCTGCTTGAAAAGACCGTCAATACAACCATTCCCGACGCCAAGGACCGGCTCGCCTACGTGGCGACCCTGACCGAACAGGCGGCAAGCCGGGTTCTGAACGCCACGGATGTCGCCAAGCCGCTGGTGGATGCCCTGTCGGCGGACGCCACCGCGCTGGCCGCGCGCTGGGATCAGGTATTCGCCAACCGGATGACGACGGCGGAATTCAAACGGCTGGCGGAAGAAACGCGGGCCTATCTGAAAACCGGGACGCCGGAAAAAATCAAGCAGATCGACGCGCAACTGCTGGATATCATGATGGCGCAGGATTTTCAGGATTTGACCGGGCAAGTCATCAAGAAGATCGTCAGTCTGGCGCAGGAACTGGAAGACGGCCTCGTGAAGGCGCTGCTTGAGGTCGTGCCCGAAAGCATGCGCTCCGCGGAGGTCGCCAGGGCCAGCGGCTCGCTTCTGAACGGACCGGTGATCGACCCGACGGGCCGCACGGATGTCGTGACCAATCAACAGCAGGTAGACGACCTGCTGGAAAGTCTGGGTTTTTAGGGAGGAACGGTAATGAGCGACTTTGCCGGCATGGAAGATCTGTTGCAGGATTTCCTGCAGGAAGCCAATGACCTGTTGTCCGACGTCGACAACAAGCTCGTCGATCTGGAAAAGACGCCGGATGACCGGAGCCTGTTGAACGATATTTTCCGGGGATTCCACACCATCAAGGGTGGCGCGGGTTTTCTGAACGCGGCGGAACTGGTTACGCTCTGCCACCGCACCGAAACCCTGTTCGACAAGTTGAGAAACGGGGAACTGAGTCTGTCGTCCGAACTGATGGACCTCATCATGGTCGCAACCCGCAATGTGCGCGACATGTTCGGCGACCTGTCCGCGAGCGTGATGCCGCAGGCCGCGCCGCCGGAGCTCATCAGTGTGCTCGAAGCCGCTGCGCGCGGGGAAGGTGTGTCGGCAACGGGCGGCGCAGCGCAGTCGCCTGCCGCCCAGAGCGCCCCGCCCGCCACCGCCACGCCGAACAACAATGGCGATCCGGATTGGGAAGCCCTGCACGCCGCAGTCAGCGGACAACCCGCACCCTCTCCCGTAACGACGGGAGAAGTCATTCCCCGTGCCGGGACGCAGGCGAAACCACCCGCCGCGCCACCCGCGAAACCGGCGCCGCCGCAACAGCAGCGCGGCGCCAGCCGCCGCGTAGAGGAAAAGGCGCGTGAAACCACCATTCGTGTCGATACCGCCCGCCTCGACCAGGTACTGAACCTGTCGGGCGAAATCGGGCTGACCAAGAACCGCCTGACCAGCCTCAGGGCCGACATCCTGGCAGGCAAGAATGACTCCGAGACCCTGCATGCCCTGGACCAGGCTGTCAGCCAACTGGACCTGATGGTTTCCGACTTGCAAAACGCGGTCATGAAGACACGGATGCAACCCATTGGCCGCCTATTCCAGAAATATCCCCGCATTGCCCGCGATTTGGCGCGGCAATTGGGCAAGGACGTGGAACTCGTACTGGCGGGAGAAGAAACCGAGGTCGACAAGACCATGATCGAGGATCTTTCCGATCCCCTGGTGCACCTGATCCGCAATGCTGTCGACCATGGTGTGGAAAGCCCCGCCGAGCGGGCAGCAGCCGGCAAGTCGGCGAAAAGCCTGGTCCGCCTGGAAGCGCGCCAGGAAGGTGACCACATCATGCTGATCGTAGCGGACGACGGCAAGGGCATGAATGCCGAACGGCTGCGCGCCAAGGCGGTGGAAAGAGGTTTGATTACGGAGGAAGAGGCCAACACGCTGGACGATCGCCAGAGTTTCAACCTGATCCTGCTGCCGGGCTTCTCCACCAAGACCGAGATTTCCGATGTTTCCGGTCGTGGCGTGGGCATGGATGTGGTCAAGACCAACATCCAGAAACTCAACGGCTCCATCGAGATTCGCTCCGAGCCCGGCAAGGGATCCGTGTTCCTGATCTCGTTGCCCCTGACGCTGGCGATCCTGCCTGTGCTGCTGGTGCTCCTGGAAGATCAGCCGTTCGCCTTGCCGCTCTCGCTGGTGCGGGAAATCCTGCCGATTGAACGGGACAAGATCCAGGAGGTCGGCGGCAAGTCGACACTGGTGGTGCGGGGCGAGATTCTGCCGCTCACCTGGCTCTCCTCGCTTCTGGGCTGGCCGCAGAACCGTTATCCAGAATATGGCGTTCTCATGCAGACGACAGAGCGCAGTTTCATTCTGGGCGTCGACAGCTTCGCTGGCCGCGACGACGCGGTGATCAAGTCGCTGGAGGATTTCCGTCCACACGGCGTGGCGGGTGTCACGACGCTCTCCAACGGCCAGATCGTGCTGATCCTGGACATGAAGGAATTGCTCTCGGACGACCACCAGCACGTGGAAGGCCGCCTGCCCGCGCTGGAATCGAACTGACGCTTTCCCCACTGGAGTTGCTCAGACTGGAGAGATCGTATTACACAGGTTCGGAGAGAAGCCGGCGGAAGATATGCATTTGGTGGTTCTGTGGAGGAGAAGCCCAATGCATTGGAGGAGAAGTCGGCAATGTCGTTGAAGAAGGTTTTCGTCACAGACCATCGTCTAATATTGATTGCGCTCCAGTGGACGCGCCCAAGCGGTGTGTCCTGAGTCTGACCGTTAGCCTTATGGCGGAAATACACCGGTCCTTTGAGTGTGCGGATTGCGGGGCATCGACCGACGACGATGCGGACACGTCAGATATGCGTAAACCATGCAGTGCGTGCGGAAGCACAGGGCGCATTCATTACGAGACCGGAGAGGTCATCCATCACTGCGAGGAACCACTTTCGCAACATCAAGGGCACGGCGATGCGAAGCTCAAGAACAACCAGGGCTAACCAGTATTACAGCGAAATTGCGCAAAAAGCCGCGCAGGCCGGTGGATTCAATCATTAGCCCTTTACACCTATGTCCTACGACTTGAACGTTTACCTTTTACGGCGAAATATGCCGACTCCCGCTGCGTGGCGCGCTGCAATCCTGGCGGCAGGATTTCCTGTCGAACTTGACTCCGAGTTTGACATGGAAACCTTCACTGGATTTTTACCTTCACCAGTGTGCGGAGAAATATCTGGGTTCGAGTACTACACAAGGTCCGTTGCCCCAGAAGAAACACAAGAGTTGGGGCTAGCGCCAAGCATCAACTTCACGGTGCTGTTTGCCATCGGTTCCCGACCATTGGAGTTTGTATCCGCGTTCTCAGCAGCCAGCGTTCTGGCTTCGCTCAGCGGCGGTTCGCTCGTTGACCCGCAGTCAGGTGAGTCCTTTTCGTCCAGCGAGGCCATCGCATGGGCACAAACGCAAATCGCTCAAGTCGGTGCCTAACATGGCGCTCAATCTCGCTTCCTTTAATCACTGGACGCTGTACGATAAAGCTGCGCAGCGCCAATTAATTCTTTCACGGTAGTGCGCCAGCGGTGTCAATCACCACGACCACGGCTGGCGTGCTGACGCAGTTTATCAGTGCCGGATTTTTCTACCTGTACAACAAGAATCCGAGGCAGTTCAATGTGTTCTACCAAAAGCTTGTACAACATCAAGACCTGCTTTTCGCTTTTGGCTTGGCCGGACATATTAAGGACGTGGATCGTCCGGATGTTATGTATACTATGGCATTCCATTCACATCTTCCAAGGTTTCCAGAAAATCGGCAGCAAGCTGGGAACATATAATCAACGATGGAAAAATCATTACGAGGGAAAACATCGTCCTTTGCTGTTGTGGATGCAATGCGAGTAAAGGGAAAAAACAGCTCTCTGCATGGTTGCGGTCGAAATACTGCCAGGAACGCGGTATAACAAAAGAGTCTGTGGCTACAATCATCAGGCAGGCGATCGCCAATGGACTTTGAATCAGCATGACAACTCATTCCGGCAGACTGCCAAAAGCCGCGCTTTTGCCGTCCGCTCAAACATCTTTATCGGTACCAGCACCCGGTGGAGAATGCATTTTATGCACCTGAAACCCTGGAGAGGCATTGCAACTCGTTATGCTAGATAGTGCCGTCAGGCAGGTTTGCCAGGCAGGAGGAAATTGACGCATGGAAATTGAAGGAATCGTGAAAATCGTGATGCGTTCATAACAAACGATGGACATTGATAGAATGTCGGGCATGTCCGAGAAAAACGCATCGCCGCTTCTCTCCCCGCGCGAAGCCGAGCTGGAAGAGGAAGTCGCCCAATTGAGAAAGGCGCTCACCCAGACACGCTCCGAGCTGCGGGACATCCTGGGCGCCAACAACAGCATCGCCGCCGCGCTGTTCCGCAGCGAAGAGCGGTTGCGGCTCATTATCGACACCATCCCGGCGCAGATCAGCTATTTCGACAAGGACCAGATCTACCGCTATGCCAACAAGGGCTATTCCAACTGGTTCGACCTGCCCAAATCGGAAGTGATTGGCTCGCCCATCGTCAAGGTGATTGGCGAGGAAAACTACAACACAATCCGTCCCTACATCCTGCGGGCGCTTGCTGGCGAAACCGTCACGCACGAATACACCATCGAGCGGCAGGGCGCGTCTGTCGACGCGCGCAGCACCCTCGTGCCCGAGATTGGCCCGGATGGCGTACCGGTAGGCTGTTTCGAGTTTTCCTTTGACGTGACGGAAACCCGGCATATGCAGGCTGTGCTCGCACAGGCGCAAAAAATGGAGGCCATCGGCCAGTTGACCGGTGGCGTCGCGCATGATTTCAACAACCTGCTGACCATCATCAGCGGCAATCTTTCCCTTTTGCAGGAACGTCACGCCCGCGAGGCGCACATCCGCGAACTGGTGGAACCCGCCCTGCAAGCCGCCAGCCGGGGCGCGCAACTGGTGCGCGGCCTCCTCTCCTTCTCCCGCCAGCAGCCCCTGAAGCCTGTGGTGGTCAATCTTGGCCGTCTGGTCGCGGACATGAAACCCCTGATTCGCCATTCCCTGCCTTCCTCCATCCAGTTCGATGTGGACGTTGCCGCAAACGATCTCTACCTGTGCGTCGATCCTGGACAACTGGAAAGCGCGCTCCTGAATTTCGCCCTCAATGCGCGCGACGCTATGCCGGAAGGCGGATGCCTGACGCTCAAGGTCCGCCCCGACATTTTGGACGAAAACACGGCCAGAGCGCTCAAGCTCGCGCCCGGCGCCTATGCGCTGATCGAGGTTTCCGATACCGGTTCCGGCATGAACGCGGCCACCATGCGCAAGGTGTTCGATCCCTTCTTCACAACCAAGGGTTTCGGGCGCGGCAGCGGCCTTGGGCTTTCCATGATCTACGGCTTTGCCCAGCAATCCGGCGGCGCGGTGAGTGTCGCGAGTACTCCCGGCAAGGGAAGTCGTTTCACCCTGATGCTGCCGCCCGCCCCGCCAGGCAGTATCGAGGAGCGCCCGCCCGCGGAACAGGCCCCGGCCAACGCCACGCCGGGCACGCTGGTGCTCCTGGTGGAAGATGATCGCAGCGTGCGGCAGGTGGTCCGAAAGCAATTGCGCGACCTGGGCTATGCCGTGCTGGAGGCGGAGAACGGCAACCAGGCGACGGAAATCCTGGAGCAGGTCGACGATGTCGCCATCCTTCTGACCGACATCATCATGCCGGGCGGCGTGAATGGTCGGGAACTCGCCCGCCGCGCCCTGAAGCTGCGCCCCGAATTGCATGTCGTCCTGATGAGCGGCTATGAAGAACAGGCTGCCCTGAGCCAGAGCGAAATGCCGGATCTGTGCCTGATCGGCAAGCCATTTTCCAAGCGGGAATTGTCCCGCGCCCTGATTTCCCAGAGGGGACCCAACCTGTGAAAACCGCTCCCACCCTGATCTTCATCGTCGAGGACGATCCCGATGTGGCGCATACGATGGAACTGACCCTGCAAAGCTTTTCCTTCGCGACGCAATGGTGCCGCAACGCGGCGGAGCTCATGCGCCGCCTGCGCGCGCAAACACCCGATCTCTGCGTCATCGACCTGGGACTTCCCGACATGGACGGCATGACGCTCATGCAGCATGTCCGCGGCGTCAGCGATTGCGGCGTTCTGATCGTGACGGGCCGCGCACATGTGAGCGACCGGGTCATGGGCCTGGAACTGGGCGCCGACGACTACATGGTCAAGCCTTTCGAAGCGCGCGAGCTGGTTGCCCGCATCCGCAGCATTCTGCGCCGTCGCCAGAGTCCCGGCCCTGCCTGGCAATCCAACCCGGCCATCGCGGAATTCTCCGACTGGCGCTTCAATCCGGCCAACAACACGCTCGTCAGCCCGAATGGCAAGGAACAAGTCCTGAGCGCCGCCGAAGCGGATCTGCTGCGCATCTTCTTGTCCAACCCCAACCGCATCCTGCAGCGCGAACAGCTTCTGGGCCACCGTGAACCCAATTCCCTGGATCGCAGCATCGACGCCCGCGTCTCCCGCCTGCGCCGCAAGCTGGACGACGGACACGGGCGGGAAATCATCAAGACCGTCTACGGCGCCGGCTATCTCTTCCTGTCTCCGGTGCACTGGCTCAACGTCAGGAATCAGCAAGGGGAAGGCGATGGGCAATAATTCCAATCTGCAACAAAATGAGTTCATGGAAAAGATAGATGCTCATAAGCTTTTGCGCGTAATACGCGGAAAGGGATACGTCGTCAGGCGATGCGACTGCGAGAAAGTTGAATTTGACATGGAAAGAGGTTGCGCGCGCGACTGGGGTAAGTATTGGCGCAGTGCTTTCATGGTCGAAAGCGTTACGGAAGCCATGATTCTGAAGCGTTGAAATCCTGGCGATGAAGGGGGCGTAAGTATTTTGGTCGGACACTGAGACTGGTACGGGAATACCAGTTGCGCCAGATGTTTGAGACAGATGAAACTGGCGTTTGCACCATGGAACCGGCGGGCGTCATGGAATTGATGGGGCAAACGTTTGGCGCCAAGATGCCGGGTAGGGGAATATCCGCGCCGCTGAAGTCATGCGCCGCAGCACCCGATGAAACAAGCCCGAGCAGAACCGGCACGGCGAACCTCTCCGGCCAAACCACCGCAGACGCCGACCCGCTTCGATGACGCGCCCTCCCCAGGCATCCGGCGCGGTGTCGGCGATGACCCCATGAAAGACGGAATCGTGCGGCGAGGCGGTCTTGTGCGGCTGATGTCCCGCCATCAATTGCAGGTCAGCCGACACGTTGAAACACGCCGGGCTGGTCAGCCAGCTTTCGTCATAAGCAAAGGCGCTGTTCTCGCGCCGTCCCTGCCGGG
>JAISME010000107.1 GCA_031276915.1 Zoogloeaceae bacterium | reverse complement strand
TCCCTGGCGGGGATTTGTAGTCGTCCGTAGTCAGTCGTCCCCGCAAAACGCCCAGACAGGCGCGGCATGTCCTTGACGCGATTGCCGAGCAGGCAATCGCGCGCGCAGGATTCGTTTTGTTCTTCCGCCGTCCATGGTCCGTGGATGGCCAGATTCCATTTCGGTTGCGACACACGCACCCCGGCATCGGCCCGGTTCCCCGTGGGTTCGTTTCAAAACCAGATTCCATGCGGGGATCACGCGGGGCCGATGCCTTGCGGATGAAATATTCCTTTTCGGGAAAACGTTCACTGTTGTGCATGACCCTTGTAGCGGCAAGAGGAGGGCAAGTACTTCTGAAGCTCGCGGAAAGTCTTCGTGTTGTATGTACTCAAGGCACAGCCCCAGACGATGGAGCCCCCATTGGCTTGCTCCATACTTGTACTTCCCATTCCTAGCTCGTACTGCGGAAAGCCGGAGTGGGGGTCTCCGTCTCCTGTTCTGATTTTGCCGAACCCGGGAACCAGGAGGAGCTGGATGTTCAGGTTGTTCAACACCTTGTTCTTGCCGCCATAGATGATGCGGATCGAGCCATTCCATTCATCCTGCCCTTTATTCACTCCATTGATTTCAATTCTCTTCACGTTGTATGTTGGTTTGAACTCATAGCCGGTATAGCTGTTCTTGGGCGCCTTGCCGGTGCCGGGATAGGCAACGGTGGGCAGTGCGTTGTTGTTTGACCAGTGTTCGGTGACCATGATCTTGGCGCCTTCCGCAAGACTCAAGCCTTCGGCGACATAGGCGCGGATGGTGTATTGCTGGTAGGCGGGAAACGCGATGGCGGCGAGGATGCCGATGATGGCGACGACGATCATCAGTTCGATGAGCGTAAAGCCGCGTTGAAGGGTGTGTGCAGGATGTTTCATGATGATGCTCCTTTGGAAAGAAAAAGAAGGAAGAACAAGAAAAGCCGCGAACGTGTGAAAGACACGCACCCGCGACCGGGGTGGTGAAGCGAGGAAAAACAAGGAAACCGGAAAGCCGGAAGGGGAAAACGAGGTCCTGCGGACGGCAATTCCTGCGGACGACAATTTGTCATCCGCGGATTTGCGCCTTCCCGTGGGGGAAACAGCAAAGTGGGGGGAGCATCCTGCTCCCCCGTGTCTGGACGGGAGCATCCTGCCCCCCACTTTGTTTTCCTTCCGGCTTTCCGGTTTCTTTGCTTTTCTTCGTTTTGCCACCCCGGTCCTTCGTTTCACTACCCTGGTCGCAGGCGCGTGTCTTTCACGCGTCCGCGGCTTTTTTTGTTCTTCCTTCTTTTTCTTTCCAAAGGAGCATCATCATGAAACATCTTGTACACACCTTCCAGCGTGGCTTCACGCTCATCGAACTGATGATCGTCGTCGCCATCATCGGCATCCTCGCCGCCATTGCGTTGCCCGCCTATCAGAACTATGTCGCCCGCGCCTATGTCGCCGAAGGACTCGTTATCGCGGGAAAGGCCAAGATGGTCATCACGGAGACAATCGCCAGCGGCAACGCGGCAAAAATCACGGTTCCTTACCCCGGTACCGGAAAACCACCCAAGGGAGCTTTCCCGGATTTCGAATTCAAGCCCACCGGCGCAATCGCAAAGATCATGCTCAATGCTTTGGTTAAGCCGACAGGAGGTTCAGGCTATGGCACAAACGGCCTGATCTGGATCGAGACGGATGGTAAAAAGGTGCCGAAATTCGGGATGAAGATGGTGGCAGGCTTTGGCCTCATCCAGGCCGATGGACAACCCGCAGTGCCATTGATATTCAATGAAAATGGCGATCCAGTCGGCAATTCCAATCTTTCCAACATGGTCTGGGGATGTTCACTGGGCGATACGTTTTCCCTGAAGAAATATGGCAAGTACGTACCCTCCCGTTGTCGTTATGGCCGGATGCCCTGATCCTCGCATTTTCCCGCATCCCGGCAAGGCGCCAGGAGCGGGCATGAATCCCATACAGGACCGGAAGGGAGAGGAAAAGAAACCCTTTCCGGGTTCGTCTTGCGTGGCAGGCGGGAATGCCTGTCGCTCGTTTCCCGCTTTCGGTCTGGAACTTCGTCTTCCGCCGGAAGACACGCAATGGCCCGGCGTTCCTCGAAGATACTCACGACATCTGGACAAATCGAACCCATGCGACGCGCCAGGAACCCGATCCGGCAAATGACGGGAAAGCACCATGGTTACGTGGCGGGAGGATGAAGCCGGAGCCTCCCGCGTGGCCAGCGCAAAGCTGATACACTGCGCATACGCGGAAGACATTCCCTGTCCTTTGCGCATTCCCATTACATTGCATTCGATCCAACCGTTGGAGGAAAAACATCATGACACGTCACGTGGAACGGGGGGTTGCCCCGCAATTCGTGCAGCGCTGGTCGCCCCGCGCCTTTGAGCCTGTGGAAATTCCGCTCGTGGAACTGGAGCGCATCTTCGAAGCGGCCCGCTGGGCCCCCTCGGCCTACAATTCCCAGCCCTGGCGCTTCCTGTACGCCCGGCGTGACACACCGGAATGGAGTGTTTTCCTGGATTTGCTGATTGAATTCAACCGCGCCTGGGCGCAAAACGCCTCGGCCCTGGTCGTGGTGGTCTCGGCGCGGGATTTCACGCCGCCGGGAAAATCCGAAGCGATCCAGACCGGCAGCCATTCCTTCGACACCGGCGCGGCGACTGCCTGCCTCGTCTTGCAAGCGCACCTGTCTGACTGGCCCGCGCACATCATCACCGGTTTCGACAAGGCAAAGGCGCGCGCCGCGCTGGCGATTCCAGACGGGTTCGATGTGGAAGCCGCCATCGTGATCGGCAAGCAGGGCAAGCCGGAGAGCCTGCCGCCCGGCATGCGCGACAGGGAAGCGCCAAGCGACAGGAATCCACAGGAAACCTGGGTCGCAAAAGGGCGTTTCGCTTTCTGAAAACCAGATGGCGCGATCATTGCGCGCATCTCCCGTCCGGGAAAACCCCCGCCGAAAGCATCGTCGGGAAATTCCGAAGGCATAACCTGGAAGGAGGAAGCATCCTCTTCTTCCAGGTTTGTTTTTTTCCGCCCGAGCGATGGGCAGGCAGGCAGGAACGTCCGTCGCCGGTTTCCCGCGCGGACAGCGGGAAACCTGTGCGGACGCCGCGCAGACAAGCGGGCGGTATGCCGGAAAGCGCGAGGCATACCGGTCGCAACGATTCCCGCCACCCCTTCCGGGTGTGTTCCGCCAGTTTCGCAGATGGCGATTTTCCATCCGCGTCCAGTAAAGGAAAATCCTTTCCCCCGGAAAACCCTCCGCGAGACCGGGGTACACTGCGCATTTATTCGTGGAGGGGGACCAATCCGCATGAATGGACAAAATCAGGAGCGCACGCGCCGCCTGCTGGTGGTCGACGACGATTTGCGTCTCAGGGAACTGCTCCAGCGCTATCTGGGCGAACAGGGCTATGAAGTGTGCGCCGTGCCGGACGCGGCACAAATGGACAAGCGCCTGCAACGCGAGTATTTCGATCTGATGATCCTGGATCTGATGTTGCCCAACGAGGACGGCCTGACGGTTTGCAGGCGTTTGCGCGGGCAGGGGAATCCCCTTCCGATCATCATGCTGACGGCGCGAGGCGACGAGATCGACCGCATTGTCGGCCTGGAGATGGGCGCGGACGATTATCTGCCCAAACCCTTCAACCCGCGCGAACTGCTTGCCCGCATACAGGCCGTCCTGCGCCGCCAGGCGCCGCATCCCGGTGGCGCGCCGGCAGCGGTGTCGGGCATCGTCCGTTTCGGGCGTGTCAAGGTTGACCTGAGCGCCCGCATCCTCACGCGCGCCGGCGAGAAACTCTCGCTCACCACTGGCGAATTCGCCGTGCTTGCCGTCCTGCTGCAACATCCGCGCCGGCCCCTGTCCCGCGACCAGTTGATGACGCTGGCGCGGGGTCGTGACCACGGTCCTTTCGACCGGGCGATCGATGTGCAGGTTTCGCGCCTCCGCAAGCTGGTGGAACTCGATCCGGCCAGGCCGCGCTACCTGCAGACCGTCTGGGGGCTGGGCTACGTCTTCGTGCCGGATGACGAAGAAACCGGGAATGCGCAAGACGCGGAGACGGCATGAAGACGCACCGACCGCGTTCGCTGCTGGCGCATATCTTCCTGCTGTCCATCCTGCTCGTGGGAATTACCAATGCCTCGTGGTGGCTGGCGATCCACCTGGACAGTTCCCGTTCACGGGATTTCGCGCAGTTCCTGGCAAGTGCCGTCAACCTCGTGCGGGTAGCCCTGCTCACGAGCGATCCGGAATTGCGTCCGCAACTGCTGCAGGACCTGTCCGTCCAGGAAGGCATCCGGATTCTGCCGCGTGACCCGGAAGACCAGGTGGCGCCCCAGCCGCTGGACAAGTTCTACCCGGAAGTCCAGGCGGAATTGCGACGCCTTTTGGGACCGAAAACGCAGTTTTCACGGTCTGTCAACCAGGAACCAGGGTTGTGGGTCAGCTTCAGCCTGACGCCGGAAGAGGATGCCGAGGACGCATTCTGGCTGATCCTGACCCGCAATCGGACCGAAAGCCAGATTCCCTGGCGCTGGTTCGGGTGGGGCGCGCTTTCCGCCTGTTTTTCCCTGGCCGCTGCCTGGGTGCTGGCGTCGCGCATCAACCGCCGCCTGCGCCGCATGATGCTGGCGGCGCAACAGGTTGGACGCGGCGATACGCCCTTGCCCCTGCCGGAAGAAGGGCCGGACGAACTCCTCCAGCTCGCGCGCGCGTTCAATCGCATGTCCAGCGATCTGGAGTACAGTGAAAAGGAGCGGGTGGAAATTCTCGCGGGGATTTCCCACGACCTGCGCACACCGCTCGCGCGCATGCGCCTGGAGGTGGAAATGAGCCTGCCGGAAGGGCAAAGCCGCGTGGGCATGGTCGCCGACATCGCGCAAATGGACGCCATCATCGCGCAATTCCTGGATTACGCCCGCGGCGCCGGGGACGAAGCGTTAACGGAATGCGATCCCGGGACGCTGCTCGACGCGCGCGCTCGACACGAGGCCGCCATCCAGCGCCCCTTGACGCTGGACATGGGCGCGCTGCCGCGGGTTGCCCTGAAACCCAGGGCAATCCAGCGGGCGCTTGCGAATCTCATCGACAACGCCTGGAAATACGGCGCGCCGCCGGTTGTCCTGTCCGGTCGCGTGGAGGCGGGTTTTTTGCGCCTTTCCGTCGCCGATGACGGCGAAGGCGTGCCGGAAGCGGAGATGGAACGTCTGAAACAGCCCTTCACGCGCCGGGAAACGGCGCGCAGCGGCGCCAGTGGCACGGGCCTGGGTCTGGCGATCGCGGAACGCGTGGCGCGGGATCATGGCGGCAGCCTAGAACTGGCGCGCGGGCCGGCGGGACACGGGCTGCTGGCGACACTGAAACTGCCACTTGTCCGGTAGTCCCGGCCCCTTGCCGGCACGGGGCCATGATGGATCTGATGGATCGCGCCGGATCGGTTCCCCTGGACACAAACCCGGCGTCAGGCGCCCTGTATCGATGTCGTCAGAGCGTTTCCAGGAAAGCCTGGATTTTCTCGCCGAATCGGGGCCACGCGAATTGTTCCGCGAAACGGCGGATCCCGGTTTTCGGCAGCGTTTGCTCCAGCGCGCGGCAAACCAATCCCGCGAACGCTTGCGCGTCGCCCGCGGGCGCCAGATAGCCGCTCACGCCCTCGCGCACCGCGTCGACCACGCCGCCTGTCGCGTATGCCACGGTGGGCAGGCCATGCGCGGCGGCTTCCACCGCGACCATGCCAAAGCCTTCCGGGTCGTTGGGGATGGCGCGCACGGGAAAAACGTAGAGGTCGGCGCCAGCATAGGCATCGCTGAATTCCGTGCCAAAACGTCTTCCGAGAAAGCGCAGGCAGCGCTCGACGCCGGCAGCCTGCGCCGCGGCGATGATGCTGTCGACGGACTGGGTTGCCGCGTACAGGGCATCGCTGGGCGCATCGCCGATCACGACCAATCGAAGGTCGGGATAGCGGGCGACAACCAGCGGCAACACTTCCGCGACAAATTCCCGTAGTCCCTTGCGGGCGGCCAGACGTCCCACGGAAAGCAGGATCGGCCCATCCCCCAGGTCGTGCGTACGCCGAAAACGCAAACGCGCATCGGGATCCGGTTCGGGCAAACTGACGCCGGGATGAATGATGGTCACGCGATCCGGCACGATGCCGATGGCCTCCGCCAGTCCGGAAGTGGCCCGGCTATTGACAATCACGGCATCCAGCCTCCGAAGCGCGGGCCTCCAGATGGCGCGATAGACCGGGTGCGGCACGGTCAGATCCAGCCCGTGCGCGTAGGCAACCGCGCGGGCGTCGCAAATGCGGGCGGCAGCCAGGACCATCGGGGCCATCAGCCCGCTGCCCGCAAGGATCACATCCGGCCTGAAAGCACGGGCTTCCCGCAGGGCGCACCACGCGGCCTTCACCAGGAAACGCGACAATGGCTTTGCCGGAATCCGGGTAAGCCGGATTTCGTCCGGAATGTATTTTTCAGCGCCTTCCGGCGCGATCAGCCGCGTAACGCAACGTCGGGAAATTTCTTCCGCCAGGTGCAGGTTCAATTGCTCCATCCCCCCCAGCAAGGGCGGGAAATTACGACTGACGATCAGGACCTTTTTCATTTTTTGCCGATGTGCCGAAATCATATTTCGTCATAATCCCGGATTCCGGGAAAAACGTCAAAACCGGAAAATACCCGCCGGTCATTCCAGAATCATTTTTGGCGACGGAATAAAACCAGTCTTCCGATCCTGGCCCTGTTATTTCTTTTGGTGGAATATTTCGCCTTTTTCGCGGATGGCACTGGCAATGCCCGCCTGTGCTCCCATCGCGTCGATGGTCACGGCGCAGCACTCCAGGGCAAGGGTGGACAGAAGCGTTTGTGACGCTGTCTTCCCGCCGCTGCTCCCGGTCCCCTTGCCCTGCCCCCTTGCCCGGCGCCGGAACGCCGCCTCATGGCGAATTTCCCTTCGGGAATATGACCGAAGATTCCACGCGATCCCCCTGAAGCCGTTTCGCGTTTTGCCCCCAACTCCCATGTTTCTGTATATAGTCGCGATTTTCAATCGCCATTTTCCGGAAAGGGATTTCCGCCATGTCCGGGCTTCTTTTCATTGTCACCGCGCCGTCGGGCGCGGGGAAAACCACTTTGGTGCGGCAATTGCGCGCCGGCATGCCGGAGGTGCGCCTTTCGGTTTCCCATACGACGCGCGCGCCGCGGGTCGGAGAGGTCGATGGGCAGGCGTATCACTTTGTCGACGTCGACACGTTCAAGGCCATGATCGCGGCGGGGGATTTTCTGGAATGGGCGGAAGTCCACGGAAATCTTTACGGAACCTCCCGGCGCTGGATCGAAACCGAGCGCGCCGCCGGGCGCGATGTGCTGCTGGAAATCGACTGGCAGGGAGCGACGCAGGTGCGCGCCCTGTGGCCAGAAGCGATCGGCATCTTTATCCTGCCGCCTTCCATGGACACGCTGGCCGCACAGCTCAAGGGGCGCGGCACGGAGCGCGAGGAATGTGTCGCCCGGCGGCTTGCGACAGCGCGGGAGGAAATGCGCCATGTCGATGCATTCGACTATGTTATTATTAACGACGACTTGCAAACTGCGACAGCGGATTTCGCCGCGGTTGTCCGCGCTTCCCGTCTCACCCTGCCTGTTCAGCGCGCCCGGGAAGCTGTTCTGTTCGCACGATTGACCCAATGATCCGTTTTTCAGGAAAACAGCATGGCCCGCATCACCGTTGAAGATTGTCTCAAGCGTATTCCCAACCGTTTTGAAATGACGCTGTCCGCCGCGCACCGGGCGCGCCAGATCGCTTCTGGCGCGATGCCGATGGTGGAAGACGAAAAGGACAAGCCCACTGTCATCGCCCTGCGCGAAATCGCGGAAGCCAGGGTGGGGCGGGAAATCCTGAATCGCGGCCAGGCATGAGCATGACGGGCGGCGCGCATCATGGACAGCCCCCCCTGTACATTGCCTCCGCCCGCGCCACAGTTTCCCGTCGTCCATCCGTCCGGCGAATCCGGACGGCCTGATCCGGTTGACCGGTTCGACCACTTCGATAGCCAGGCCGAAACCTTCTACACGCTGTCGCCGGACGATCCGGCCTACCGGGTTTTTCTGGATTCCCTCGATTATCTCGCGCCCGAGGATGTCGCGCGGGTAAAACGCGCCGTGCGTTTTTCGGACTGGGCGCACCAGCGCCAGACCCGGCTTTCTGGCGAGCCCTACATCACGCATCCCCTGTGCGTCGCCGGCGCGATCGCCGAGTGGCGCATGGACGCGGACGCCATCTGCGCCGCGCTCCTGCACGATGTGCTGGAAGACACCAGCACCAGCAAGGCGGAACTCGCGGCGCGTTTCGGCGCGGGCGTCGCCGAACTGGTGGACGGTCTTTCCAAACTGGACAAGATCGAATTCCCGACCTACCGTGAAGCGCAGGCGGCCAATTTCCGCAAGATGCTCCTTGCCACCGCGCGCGACCTGCGCGTCGTCCTGGTGAAGCTCGCCGACCGGCACCACAACCTGCAAACCATGTCTGGCATGCGTTCGGACAAGCGTCATCGCATCGCGCAGGAAACCCTGGACATTTACGCGCCCATTGCCAACCGGCTGGGGCTGCACCTCCTGTTTCAGGAACTGCAGGACACGGCCTTGCGCCTTCTCCATCCCCTGCGCGTGCATGTGCTGGAAAAGGCAATCCGCGCCGCGCACGGCAACAACGGGGAACTCTTCCGGAAAATCCTGGCGGGCATCAGCGACAAGATGCGGGAAATGGGTGTCCCGGCGCAGGTGTTCGGGCGTGCCAAGAGCCTGTATTCCACCTATTTCAAGATGAAGGAAAAACACCTGCGCTTTTCCCAGGTATACGATCTGTACGGTTTCCGGGTCATCGTGCCGGACATTCCGAGCTGCTATCTGGCCCTGGGGGCGCTGCACGCGCTCTACAAACCCAGGCCCGAAAAGTTCAAGGATTACATCGCGCTTCCGAAGGAAAATGGATACCAGTCCCTGCATACCTCGCTTATTGGTCCGCATGGCTCCCCCGTGGAAGTGCAGGTGCGCACCGTGGAAATGCAGCATGTGGCGCAAGAGGGAATCGCCGCCCACTGGCTGTACAAGGACGCGAGCCACAGCGGCGCGGACCTGCAGATCCGGACGCACAAATGGCTGCACTCCCTTCTGGAGTTGCAAAGCGGCGACACTTCGGAATTTTTCGAGAACGTAAAGATCGATCTTTTCCCCAACGAGGTCTACGTCTTCACGCCGCGGGGCGACATCCGGACCCTGCCCCAGGGGGCGACCGCCGTTGACCTCGCCTATGCCATCCACACGGACATCGGCAATCGCTGCGTTGCCGCCCGCATCAACAACGAACCTTCGCCCCTGCGCACGGAGCTGCAAAACGGGGACGTGGTCGAGATATTCACGGCTGCGCATCCCAATCCGAATCCGGCCTGGCTGAGTTACGTGAAGACCGGCAGCGCCCGCAGCAAGATCCGGCATTTCCTGCGAACGGAACATACGGAGGAATCCGCCGACCTGGGCGAGCGTTTGCTGAATCAGGAATTGCAGGGCCTGGGCGTCAAGATGGCCGATATTCCCGCCAACGCCTGGGAGCACCTCCTGGCGGGTGGCGGCAATCGTTCCGTCAAGGAGGTGTTTACCGACATAGGCCTGGGCAAGCGTCTGGCCGCCGTGGTTGCGCGGCGGCTGCTGGCGGACGACCAGATCGCCCCCCATCCGGCCGCGAATGCGCTCCTCATCCATGGCACGGAGGGGATGTCCGTGCAATTGGCCAAGTGCTGCCAGCCGATTCCCGGCGACCCCATCATTGGCTCCATCATGCGCGGACAGGGACTGGTGGTGCACACCCATGATTGCCCGTCCATCCGCAAATTCCGCTCCCGCCGGCCCAACAAGTGGATCGATGTGGCCTGGGCGCCTTCGCCGGGCAGCCTTTTCGAGGTGCGTATCGATGTGCGCGTAAAAAGCATACGCGGCATCCTGGGGCAGGTTGCCTCCGCCATTTCCGAAGCCGGTGCCAACATCGAGCGGTTTACGATGGACCCCGATCCGGACAGGGGTACGGTCCAGATGCACCAGATGCATCTTTCCATCATGGTCAGTTCCCGCACGCATCTGGCGCGGATCATGCAGCGACTGCGCCTTTTGCCGGAGGTGGTGAGCATTCACCGCGCGCGCAATTCCGGAGAGAAAACAGGGGGGCGGGCATGAATATCCTGATCCTGGGCGCGGGCGTGACCGGCACAACCAGCGCCTGGTTCCTGCGCCAGGCCGGCCATGAAGTCGTCGTCGTGGAGCGCCAGGCCGCGGCGGCAATGGAAACAAGTTTCGCCAACGGCGGCCAGATTTCCGTTTCCCATGCCGAACCCTGGGCGAATCCCCAAGTCATTTCAAAGGTCCTGCGCTGGTTGGGAAAGGAAGATGCGCCACTGGTTTTCCGCCCGCGTTTCGATGGCCCGCTGCTGCGCTGGGGATGGCAATTCCTGCGGAATTGCACGGTGGCGAGAACGCGCGCCAACATGCGCGCCATTGTCAATCTTGCCCTTTTCAGCCGTGATGCCCTGCGCGCGTTGCGACAACGCCTGGGACCGGAATTCGGGCTGGCCTATGATTGCCTGACGCGCGGTATCCTGCATCTTTACACCGATGAAAAGGAATTCGCCGCTGCTGTCCGGGCCGCGCGGGTGATGCGGGAATTCGGCCTTGACCGCCAACCACTGGACGCGGATGCCTGCGCGCGCATCGAACCGGCGCTCTCCGATGTGCGCCCGCAACTTGTGGGCGGCGATTACACCGCGTCCGACGAGTCGGGCGACGCCCACCGTTTTACCCGGGAACTGGCTTCGCGGGCGGCGGCGGCGGGCGTCATCTTCCACTATGGACGTACTGTTTCCGCGTTGCGCATGGAAGCAGGCCGCGCGCGCGGCGTCATGCTTACGGACGGTGAAACCCTGCGCGCCGACGCCATCGTGCTTGCCCTGGGGAGTTATTCCGCGCCTTTCCTGCGGCCTTGCGGCGTCGATTTGCCCATCTATCCCGCCAAGGGCTATTCGGCCACGCTGACGCTCTCGCCGGAAACCATCGCGCAGGGAATCGCGCCAACGGTCAGCCTGACCGACGATGAACGCAAGATCGTGTTTTCCCGCCTTGGGAATCGCCTGCGTGTCGCGGGCACCGCCGAATTCAACGGCTACGACCTTGACCTGAATCCGGTCCGGTGCGCGGCGCTGATCCAGCGCGCGCGGTATCTTTTCCCGCGACTCGAATTTACGGGTGATCCCGCCTTCTGGTGCGGCCTGCGCCCCGCCACGCCCTCCAACGTGCCGCTGATCGGGCAAAGCCCGCTTCCCGGCCTGTGGCTCAATACCGGTCATGGCACGCTGGGCTGGACGCTGGCCTGTGGCTCTGCCCTTGCCCTTGCCGACCTGATCGCGGCGCGTCGTCCGGACGTCGATTTTCCGTTCCTGTGTTGAGGCCCGCGCGTCCGCGGACCGCAGGATTGGCGAACGTCATCACGGCGAGAAGCGCGCGACAGGCATTCAGAACGTCGCGCACTGGACGCGGTAAACGCCGCCAATCGCCAGGTATTCGTCCTCGCTTCGCAAAATGCCGGGGAGAAGGTGGCAGTGGAAGAGGATTTTGGCGACCGGGACTTCCACGGTGAGGATGATGTCGCCAAATTCGTCGGCGCGGTCGCGGTTGCTGGTCAGGGAATTGAGGTTGTTGAAGAGCAGGACGCGCGCGCCAGCGCGATGCGGATCAGGATTGGCGCATTCTGGCAGGTGCTCGAATTCCGTGAGGCGATTGACGCCGCGATACAGGGTCAAATGGCGCGTATTCGGCATCTGGCGCGCGAATTCATATTGGCAATAGGTATAGACGATGTCCAGTTGCGCTTCCAGCGCGTTTGTTCCGTAAAGTCCCTGGGCCCGCATTTCCAGATAGCGCCGGTGGGCTTCGCTCCCCGCCTCGCGGAGCGTCTTGCCATGATAGCGTGGCAGAAGGCCGAAACGGGATTCGACCCAGCCTTTCATGGCCGCGCCTTCGCGTTCGTTTGAATCGAAATGCCAGCCACAGATCATGGTCATGTAATTGGCATTGGCGCGCTCCGTGTTCGTCCTGGTGAGCCCCGCTTCCTCCAGATGCTCCAGGCGAAAATGCACGGTCATGTAGTCGCGGAAGACTTCGGCCCGGCATTCGGTCTCGGAGATGGCGTCCAGGCGCGCGAACAGGTCGCGGTGCAGTGCTCGCACGCCGTCCAGTTCCAGCGGGACCGGATGGGTCTGATAGGTCAGGCTTCCCAGGATGACGGCGGGCAAATTGCAGCGGTTGATCGGCAGATAGGCCGTTCTGGGAAGGCTCGCGGGATTCCCGCCGGGTATTTTGTCGGAAGTCTTACAAAAGTCGGGGCGATTGTCGCGCCTCAATTGTCGTCTCCTCTTCGTGATGGTGTTTTTGTCTTTAAAATCATCCTGTTATAGGTCTGCGTCGGGCTGGCACGTTATGTGCACAGGTATCGGCGACCAATCAGGTTCTTGATTGTTTTTCACTGATTCCCACTCTTCACGAAGGAGATTACACCATGGCAAAACTGCGTCAATGCGCCATTTATGGCAAGGGCGGCATCGGCAAATCCACCACCACGCAAAATCTGGTGGCGGCGTTGGCTGAAGCCGGCAAGAAGGT
>JAISME010000045.1 GCA_031276915.1 Zoogloeaceae bacterium | reverse complement strand
GCGCGACGCGCCATCAATGCTGGGGACGCGACCTCTTGGGCCTGCCCCCGGAAGACGAAGGCTTTGCCGTCATCAAGCCTTCCGGCAGCGACCAGACGGTCGCCTTTCTGGCGGGCGGGGACCTCCTGGTGCAAGCCAAGAACGACAAACCTCGCCTCTACGCCTGGCGTCTGGGTGCGCGCGCCAAAGCCGCGCCGTTTGCGGACAAAGCGCGCGCCGCCCGCCTGCAAGCAAATCTGGACGCCTATCTCCAAACCGCAACCCGCAGCCTGCTGGAAGATACGGCGGGGAATGCTGGAAGGGTGGAATGAGGCGGGCGCTTGCGGAGCGCCGGGAAACGCAACAGACCCGCACGCGCAAGCCGCATCCATGCGCAAATCCGCATGATTGCGCCTCCCGTGCCTGCTATACTTTCGCCCGTCCCTTCCGGAGAAGTCAAAATGAATGTTTATCATCGTCTGCTCGCAAGTTGCGTAATCGCGCTTGCCATTTTCGCGCCCGTTTCCACCTTCGCCGCGCCAGAGACCGCCAAGGCGGAAAAACCCAGGATGCGCTACGTGGTCATGCTGGGCAGTCACGATTTCGCAGGACTGGCGGCAGCGGAAAAAGCGATCATGGAGGACTATCGCAAGGGCCGCATCGACACCGATGAATTCACCACCCAACTCGTTGGTCTCGTTTCGCCCTTTTCCACCAGCTATATCCCGGATGCGGAACTGTGGGTGAAAGCGCAGCCCAAATCCTATGCCGCGCGTTTTGGTCTTGGTCGCCTTTATCTTTACGCCGCATGGGAAGCCCGCGGCGAGAAATTCATACATGAAACCTCCCAGGAACAGATCGATAAAATGGAAGAACTGGCGCAAAAATCACTTGAGAACCTGCAAGCCTCTCTCGCGCTTTTTGAAAAGCCCTATCCCAGCTACACAAACCTGATCGAGGCTGACATCCTGCTCTCGTACGGCAAGAAGAGAGATTATCTCGACTCGGCCATCAAAATAGATCCTGCCGCAAATATTGCCTACCGACGCTATTTCGGTTACAGCACCCCACGCTGGGGTGGGTCATATAAGGAGATGGAATCCTTGCTCGCCAAGGCAAAACAGGGACCGATGCCGCCTCAAAAACTGGCAGAACTGGAGGCCTTGGTGCTTGGATTGAAAGGCGATGATGAAAGAGATCTTGGCCGCAAGGCCACCCTCTATCTCCAGGCCTACGAGCAATTCCCCCGTCAACAGTACGTTACGCGCTTGTACCTGGCGGCCTGGGCATTCAAGAAAGCCGGGCAGGCAGAACGCGCCATCGAAGTCTACAGCCGCATCATCAAAGCGTATCCAGACGAGGCCAATGCCTACGCCGAACGAGGGTATCAGTACGACCAGATGCCGAATTACGAACTTGCGCTCAAGGATTTTGTCACCAGCGCCAAACTTGGCAACAGGTGGGCGCAAAACAACGCCGGCTACTATTACATGGTGGGGCGCGGTGGCGTCAAGGATTTGAAGCTGGCAAAACACTACCTCTCGCAATCCGCTGCGCAAGGCTTTGAACACGCCAGGGAAAAACTCAAGGTGCTGGAAGCCATGATGGAGGAGGAAGCGAAGCCATAAACCACCCCGCGAACCGCGCCGCGTTCCAATTCTTTAGTGCCGCTGCATCAAGAATATCGGGCTTCATGGTTTTTGTCGCGCCTTTCTTTTTTTTATGGCGCGCCGGATACTTTTTTGGATATAGGGGTTGTCCCGACTGATTCTCTGGAGCACATAAGTGCATGCGTCACGGGTATCATAGGTGTAGTAATTGACCTCACACATGCGACCATATACGTACCAAAAAAAATATTTGTCTCCTGCCCTTCCTGTCTTGTTCTTGGATTTTTCAATCCGCTTGACAATATCTTCATAGACTGCATTGGCTGCCTGCTTCCCTTTTAGTTTCCTCAGAACGGCGGCTTTTATGCTCAACACGTAACAAGCCAGGTCCAGGATTTTCTCCTCTCGCAGAATCATCTCATTTCGTTTCAGAATACTTTCATTTTCCGTCCAATTTTTTTCCGTCCAATTTTGAGCTTCCGCCGCGTCATATGCGGCGATGGCCTGATCGTAAGTCGCAACAGCCTGCTTCAGTTTCCCCTGTTCTTCCAACGCCTTGCCTTTTTCCACCAGGATCATCGCCAATAGCGGGCCATTCACGACTACATATTTACTCGCATATCGGCGAGACTTCACCCACGCGTTCTCCAAACCAGGACGCCGCATGGAATTATCGTAATGCGCAACGGCTTCGTCGTACCTGCCCAAGCCTCGCAAGACATTACCTTTTTCCAACAAAGCGTTGGTGACTTCTTCCCGAACTTCGGGAATATCGTCTTTGCCAAAGCGCTGGATAATCTCATCGTATCGGGAAAGTCTTTTTTTCATATTCCGTATAAGCGAGGCTTTATTGAACAGCGCCTTGGCGAGAGCCGCGCGAACGCCGGGATTCTTGCTGTCCCGATAACGCGCGAAGATTTCATCATAAAGGAAGATGGCGCGTTTCCGCTTTTTATCAGGAAGAGAAGGAGAGAAATATCCATGTTCCCATTCAGTCCAAGAGACAAGCGCCTCCACGTAAAGCGCTTGTATCTCTGGATCGTTGTCCGTCGCATAGCGGCGTTTTATGAGGCCGTTTACATCGTTGCCTTCTGGCAGATACTTATCGTAGCTGCGGGCACGGTCCGTTTTGGCGATTAGCGCCTTGAGCACAATGGCCCGTATTTTTGGGGATTTGTCGTCCCCAAAACGACGTTCGATCTCGTCGTAAAAAGCGATTTGCTTTCCGGCAGGAGGTCTGCCGCAGTCACCCGGACCAGGGCGCTCACTTGCCGCGTACAGAGCTTCGGCGAGCTTCAGCCGGGCAGCGGGCGTATCTTGTGCGCCAAGTTTCTGGGCTGTCTCGTCGGCAAACTTGCGAACAGATCCCCGATGCATCTCCGGCAAGAAATCTTCCGGGTACACAAGAGCGCAGGCCATCGCTGGCGCGGCAGACGCCAGCATCAGGATAGTGAACAACGCGACAAATACTTTCATCACATTTCCGCTCAAGCGCGTCATGGTCAGGAAATCACGCAGCATGATTGTGGCCCGCATCGCGTTCCATCGTTCGTCTCCCATCCGCAACCCCGTCACAAGCGAGCGCGGCAAAGCAATTCAGGGAGTGGGGATTCAGACCGGCCGCAACCCCAGTCGCCCGAACAGGGCTTCGTCGCGGCTGACGTCAGCGTTTGGGGAAGTGAGCAGGTGATCGCCGTAGAACATGGAATTGGCTCCGGCGAGAAAACAAAGCGCCTGCAATTCGTCGCTCATGTTTTCGCGTCCGGCGGAAAGGCGCACATGGGAGGTTGGCATGACGATGCGGGCGGCGGCGATCGTGCGCACGAATTCAAAGGGATCGAGCGGCGGCAGTTCGCCGAATGGCGTGCCGGGGATGGGAACCAGATTGTTGATCGGCACAGATTCCGGCGGGGTCGGAAGATTGGCGAGCTGTGCGAGCAGGGCGGCGCGATTCCTGCGTGATTCGCCCATGCCGATGATGCCGCCGGAACAGATATGGATGCCCGCGTCGCGCACTTGCGACAGGGTTTCCATCCGGTCGTCGTGCGTGTGGCTCTTGACGACCTGTCCGTAGAATTCCCGGTCCGTGTCGAGGTTGTGGTTGTAGTAATCCAGGCCCGCTTCCTTCAGCTTTTGCGCCTGGCCCTCCTTCAGCATGCCCAGTGTGACGCAGGTCTCCAGTCCCAGTTCCTTGACCGCGCGCACCATTTCCATGACCTTTTCCAGATCGCCTTCCCTGGGGCTTTTCCAGGCTGCTCCCATGCAAAAGCGGGACACGCCATTTTCCTTGGCGGCGCGGGCGGCGGCCACAACTTCCTCGACCGGCATCAGGTGCTTGCGCGCGACCTCCGTGTCGTAGCGAGCCGACTGGGAACAATAGCCACAGTCTTCCGAGCAGCCGCCTGTCTTGATGGAAAGCAGGGTCGAACGCTGGATTTCGTTGGCGTCGAAATGCTGGCGATGCGCGCTCTGGGCGCGCCAGAGCAGATCCATGAACGGCAACTCGTAAAGGGCGAGCACCGCGTCGACGGTCCAGCGGGAGGGGAAAGCCGAATCTGGCGCCAGCGCGTCAGGCGTCATTGCGACAGCTTGCGTCATGGGAACATCCTGCGAAAATGAAGACCGCGCGGCATTTCCGGAAAAGAGCCGGACCGCATCAAACAAAACGCTGGATGATCCATTATGCGCCCAGGAAAGTCAATTCTTGCCCGGATCGCGGCACGCGTCACCTGTGCCCTGCTGCCACCGGTCTGTTTGCTGTGCGGCGCGTCAGGGGGGCATCTGCCCGTTTGTCCGGGATGCCGCGCGGATTTGCCGCGCCTGCCCGCTTCCGCTTGCCCGTTCTGCCTGGAGCCAACCCCGCACGGCGCATGTTGCGGCGCCTGCCTGCGACATCCACCGCATTTCGACCGGCTGACAACGCTTTATCCCTATGCCTTTCCGGTGGATCGCCTTGTTCTCGCGTTCAAATACCAGGCGCAGTTCGCGCTGGCGCGCTGGTGGGCGGAGGAACTGGGCGCGCGCCTGGATGCCGCCGCGGCGGAGGCGGACATGGTGGCGCCCGTTCCTCTCCATCCGGCCCGTCTTGCCGAACGCGGCTACAACCAGGCGCATGTTCTCGCCCGTCATCTGGCCCGCGAGCTGGGGCTGCCGCTCGACGCCGCGTGCCTGGTCAAGCATCGCGCCACACCGCCGCAATCGGCCTCCAACCGGAAAACGCGCCGTCAAAACCTGAAAAACGCTTTCACGGTAGTCGGCGATGTTGACGGGCGGCGCGTTTTGCTGGTGGATGATGTGTTCACCACCGGCGCGACGCTTGACGAGGCGGCGCGCTGCCTGAAGCAGCGTGGCGCGGCCACTGTGCTGGCCGTGACCGTGGCGCGCACGCTCAAGACCGGAATATGACCACGCGCCCCATGCGCAAAGCCTGCCTGATTGACGCCTGATCGACGGATATTCCAGATCCCCGGCGGGGAAAAGGCTGGAAAAGCAGGGCTGGAAAAGCAAGGCTGGAAAAGAAAGGGCGCTCAACTCCCGAAACGCCCGGCCAGATCGAAGGAGGTTTCCCTGCCGATCTGGTCGCCATGCGCCACCAGCCATTTCTTCGCCTGCGCGTAGCCGATGTCGTGCAATTTCCTGAGGAAGGGCCAGTCGACAGCGATCTTGGTGGCGCTGCCAAACTGGCGCAACAGATTTTCCGCTTCGATGAGGTGGAAACGGGTTTCCAGCATTTGCCGTTCGAGGCTGGGCAGTTCCGCCATTTCCCTTTGCGAGCGCCCCAGAAGCCGCAGCAGGCCGCGGCTGCCGATCCAGCCGCTTTCCCGCTCCTTCTCCTTTTCCGCCGCCTGCGCCTGCGCGGCACGGTCGTAGTCGTGGCTGTAGTCGAGCACGTGCGCGAACAGCAGCATCTCCCGTAGGAGGCTTGTATTGAAGGCGAATTCCAGGGTCCGGGCGCGGATTTCCTCCGCGCTGCGCGGCATTTCGCCATAGACCGCCGGGGCGAGCAGCACGAGCAGGATGTCGCGGGCAGTGCATTCGTTGAACAGGGGAAATATCGCCGGATTCGCGGTATAGCCGCCATCCCAGTAGGGCTCGCCGTCGATCACGATGGACTGGTGCAGCATCGGCAGACAGGCGGAAGCCAGTACGGTGTCGATGGAAACCTCCGATGTGCGAAAAAGCCGCAGCTTGCCGGTATTGGCGTTCGTCGCGGCCAGGAAAAGCCGCACCGGGCTGTGCGCCCGCAACGCTTCGAAATCCACCTGCGCCTTCAGGAGCCTCCGGAGCGGATTGAAATTGAGCGGGTTCAACTGGTAGGGCGAAAAATACTGTGTCCAGTTCAGCAGGAACTTGGTCGTCGGCAACAGGGCGATGCCTTCGCCGCCGGCCACGGGCCGGGAAAAGTCCAGCGGCACGCTGCCGGCAAGGCCGCGCCAGAACGCTTCCAGCGCCTCGCGCGCGCCTTCCTTGCCGTTCTTCAACAGGCCATTGGCCAGCACCACGGCGTTCATCGCGCCGGCGCTGGTGCCGCTGATGCCTTCGAAATCGAAACGCCCGTCTTCCAGCAGGGCGTCCAGAACACCCCAACTGTATGCGCCGTGTGCGCCGCCCCCCTGCAATCCCAGATTCAGGGGGCGCGGCGCGTGTTCCTGTGTTTCCATGTTCATCTGTATGATTCCTGCCTCTCCGTTGACGAGGCCGTGCAAGGCGACTACCCTGCCCGGCGCTTCCAGATGCCGTGGGCGACATTGTCGCACTGTCCCGCGCGGGGAACATCCTTTTTCCGTCAGGAATGATGCATGTTACAAAAGCTGTCTTCTTTTCCCGGCGTGCCGGGACCGGTCGCGCTCATCGTGCTGGATGGCTGCGGTCTTTCCGATACTGAAACCGGCAACGCCATCGCCGCCGCCCGCACGCCCGCGCTGGACCGGCTCTTCGCGCGTTATCCGCATCTTGCCCTGCGCGCGCATGGAACGGCGGTGGGCATGCCCTCCGACGACGACATGGGAAATTCCGAAGTCGGTCACAACGCCATCGGCGCCGGTCGGGTTTACGCCCAGGGCGCGGCGCTGGTCGCCGACGCCATTGCTTCCGGCAGTCTCTGGCGAGGGGGGGCCTGGCGGGAACTCGTCACGGCGGCGCGGTCCGGCACGCTGCATTTCATCGGCCTTTTCTCCGACGGCAATGTGCACAGCCACATCGACCACCTGAAAGCCATGGTCGCGCGCGCGCGGACCGAAGGCGCGCGCCGCGTGCGCGTCCATATCCTGCTTGATGGCCGCGATGTGCCCGAAACCAGCGCCCTCGATTACGTCGCGCCGTTCGAATCCTTTCTGCAGGAACTGGCCGGCGCCGGGTTCGACGCGCGCATCGCTTCCGGCGGCGGTCGCCAGGTCATCACGATGGATCGCTACGAAGCCAATTGGGCAATGGTGGAAAAAGGCTGGAAAACCCATGTGCTGGGCGAAGGCGAATATTTCCCCTGCGCCACCGACGCCATCCTGTCCTTGCGCGCGCGCAATCCTGGTGTGATCGACCAGGATCTGCCGCCCTTCGTCATCGCGGAAAACGGCGCGCCCGTCGGCGCGATCAGGGACGGGGACGCGGTGGTGTTCTTCAATTTCCGCGGCGACCGCGCCCTGGAGATCACCCGCGCCTTCGAGGACGACACGTTTGACCGCTTCGACCGGACACGGCGTCCCGATGTCATCTACGCGGGCATGCTGCAATATGATGGCGATCTGCGATTGCCCGCGCGTTTCCTCGTGTCGCCGCCCGCCATCACGAATACGATGAGCGAATGGTTTTCCCGCACTGGCATTGCCCAGTTTGCCTGCTCGGAAACCCAGAAGTTCGGTCATGTCACCTATTTCTGGAACGGAAACCGTTCCGGCAGGCGCGCGGGCGAAACCTGGCGGGAAATCCCGAGCGACACCGTGCCTTTCGAGGAACGTCCGTGGATGAAATCCGCCGAAATCGCCGACGCCATGATCGCCGCCCTTGAAAGCGGGCAATACCGCTTCCTGCGCTGCAATTTCGCCAACGGCGACATGGTCGGCCACACCGGCGATTTCCGTGCCGCTGTGCTGGCGATCGAGGCGGTGGATCTGGCGCTCTCCCGTCTCCTGCCCGCCATCGACGCGGCGGGCGGCGTGGCGCTCGTCACCGCCGATCACGGCAACGCCGACGAAATGTATGAACTGGACAGGAAAACCCGCCAGCCGCTGCGCAATCCGGATGGCGGCTTCAGGGCGCGCACCGCCCATACCCTGAACCCCGTGCCGCTGATTCTCTACGATAACGTCAGCGACGGCGGACTGCGCCTCGCCGCGAGCGTTCCGGAACCCGGCCTTGCCAACCTTGCCGCCACCGCCGCCAATCTGCTCGGGCTGGAAAAGCATCCGGACTGGGCGGCAAGCCTTTTGGCGTTCGGGGAAACGGTCTGTCCCTGATGTCCCGCGCGCCGGACGTCATCGCCATCGTCGGCGGCGGCTGGGCGGGCATCGCCGCCGCCGTGGAGCTTGCGGAACATCTGGGCGAAAGGGCGTCCATCCATCTCCTTGAAGCGGGTCGCCGCCTGGGCGGACGGGCGCGTTCGACCAACTGGCGCGACGGCGATTTCGGCATCCTGGACGAAGGCCAGCACATGCTTCTGGGCGCGTATCGCGAGACCCTCGCCCTCATGCGCCGGGTTGGCGTTGCGCCGGAAACCGTGTTGCGGCGGCTGCCGCTCACGATCCGGTCCTGGCCCCGCGGCCCGCAATTCTCGAATGGCAACCTGCCCGCTCCCCTGGGGTTGTGCCTCGGGTTGCTGCGCGCCCGGGGGATCGGCTGGCGGGAGAAATATCATGCCGCGCGTTTCGGGAAAATCCTGATGAATTGCCGCCACGCACCACGGGAAGACCAGGGCGTCACGGAATGGCTGGCGGAAAACGGACAGACCGGAACCTTGCGGGATCATTTCTGGCGTCCCTTGTGTCTCGCCGCGCTCAACACGCCACCGGAACGCGCTTCCGCCCGTCTTTTGTTCAATGTGCTCCACGACAGCCTGGGCAGCCGGGAAGCGGGCGCGACGGACTTGCTCTTGCCCGTCGCGCCACTCTCGCAAATCCTGCCCGACCCCGCCGCGGACTGGCTGCGCGCGCGTGGCGTCCACATCCACCTCGGCACGCGCGTCCGGCAATTGAGGGCGACAGCGGCAGGCTGGCAACTCCGGCACCGGGAAGGTGAAATCGTGAGCAACATGGTCATCCTGGCCGTCGCGCCGCAGCATCTTCCCGCCCTGGCGACACATGCGGGGCTTTCCCTGCCGGACTACCAGTTCGAGCCGATCGGCACACTTTACTTTCGCCATGCCACCCGGACGGCGCTGCCATTTCCGCTCATGGCGCTTGCCGGCGGCATGGGGCAATGGCTTGTCGACCGGGGAAACGGCATTCTTGCGGCGAGTCTTTCCGGACGCGGGGCCTGGACAACCATGCCGAAAGCGGAACTGGCCGCTGCCCTGCACCGGGAGATTGCGCCGCTGATCGGGGGAAATGCAGCCGTCCTGCCACCCTGCCGCATGTTCACGGCGCGCCGCGCAACCTTTTCCGCGACGCCGGGCTTGATCCGCGTTGCGGCGGACACGCCATGGCCCACCCTCTGGATCGCTGGCGATCACACCTGGCGCGCCTATCCGGCCACACTCGAAGGCGCGGTTCGCAGCGGCCTGAACGCGGCGCGCCAGGTGTCAAGCCGGGCAACATCGAAAAATCCGTGACCTTGCACGCTGGACAGTCATTGATCCGGCCATGTTTTCCAGGGCGTCTTTCCGCCAATACAAGGTTTGGGCCTGTTCCATTCGCCTATTGGTCTTATTGCGCGCCAGGCAATGATGCCGCGGACGAAGCGCGGCAAAGCCAATTTGCGCACGACGGCGCGTTCCTATCGCCGGACGCGAAACTCCGGACATCGCATCCGGGCGCATTGGGAGATCGAAAACAGCCCGCACCGGGGGCTTCGACATGGATTTCCACGAAGACCAATCGCGTGTGCGCACCGGACACGCGGCGGAAAACCTCACCATCATTCGCTGTTCCGCCCTCAACCTGCCGCGCCATGGCGCCATCCGCGCGCGCAGCACATCAACCGAAAGCACTTCCATGCTTCCTGTGACACGGCTTGTCGGGCATCCATCCTCTCCTGGGCGTCCATCTTTCAACAGAAAAACCCAGTAAATGAAAAAGGAATATAGCCCGGTCGCACCGCGAACGGTCGAAGGCGAGAGATGGCTCCTTGTTTTATGACATTTTTTGTCACTTGATGCGCGCAATTTGTCACTTTATGGAGGGGATGTGGTTGTGTTGTCGGGAGGGAAAATGGTGTGGATGCGAGCGTACAGGCGGGGATTGGGCGTGCGGGGGTTGGCAGGCACGGAAGTTGCTCATATCTTCCCGGTTTCTTTTCCTGACAAGTCGGACAAGCGATTCATCATGTTCTCCACCCCGCCATTTTCGGAAGCATCGACTGGAACATCCGCTGTGTTGCGCGCACGCAATATGTGCGGACGTGATGCGGGGAAAAGTGTAAAAAGACTTGACAAACCGGAATATGCAAACACAATAATCGCAGGCAGCAGGCAGCAGGCAGCAGGCAGCAGGCAGCAGGCAGCAGGCAGCAGGCAGCAGGCAGCAGGCAGCAGGCAGCAGGCAGCAGGCAGCAGGCAGCAGGTGAATATGAAAATCTTCTC
>JAISME010000101.1 GCA_031276915.1 Zoogloeaceae bacterium | reverse complement strand
GAAATGGTGATGCCGGGCGACAACGTGTCGATCACGGTAAAGCTGATTGCGCCGATCGCCATGGAAGAAGGCTTGCGTTTTGCCATCCGTGAAGGCGGTCGCACCGTCGGCGCGGGCGTTGTCTCGAAAATCATCGAGTGAGGCGATTTTTCACGGCATTTGTTCTTTTTTGAAACCCTGGGCGGGCTTCTGGTCCTTGAAGACCTGCCCCATTGCTCTTTGGAAACGTCATGCAAAACCAGAAAATCCGCATCCGCCTGAAAGCGTTCGACTACAAGCTCATCGACCAGTCCGCCCAGGAAATCGTCGAGACCGCAAAACGCACCGGCGCGGTTGTGCGCGGCCCGGTGCCGCTGCCCACTCGCAAGCAACGCTTCGACATCCTGCGTTCTCCGCACGTCAACAAGACCTCGCGCGACCAGTTCGAGATTCGTACCCACTTGCGCTTGATGGACATCGTGGACCCCACCGAAAAAACCGTTGACGCCCTGATGAAACTGGATCTCCCCGCCGGCGTGGATGTGGAAATCAAGTTGCAGTAAACCCGGCTGATTCCAGATGTCGCGAACGCGTCCATGCTTTAAAGCGTGGGCGCTTTTTTGTGTTGGCCGCTTGTGCCGATCACAGGGGCAGGTATGCGCTTACGGGCATATGCGGAATCACCGGATTCCCGGGATACGACGTGCCCATCTGCCGACTGGAAATCAGGGCTTCATCCGACAGTGGCGGTTTTGGCGGATAATGTTGCGCGTAGAACTTTCAACCCGGTCATCGTCCCATGAACAAAATACTTGCTGTTCTCGCGTTCCTCATCGTTCACGCTTCGGCGTTTGCCGGTGAGTTTACGGTTGATCCCGTGACGCTCTCCATCCCGCCCGGCTTCAGGGGGCCAATCCAGCAGCGGCAACATGGGGGCACTGTGGTGGGATTCTCGAAACCGCGCGCCGATGCCAGGGCGAATACATTGTTGCAGATCAATCTTTATGACGCCGGACCCCAACTGGCCGGGCTGAAGGACTCCGAACGCGCCACTGCCGCTGCCAAATACTTGCTGGACTTTGTTGGCGGCATCGAGCGGCGACGCGCCAACTTCAAGCGAACGGCACCAACCGCGCTCATCCTGTCAGGCGCGCCTGCCGCAAAGCTCCAATGGACCGGACTGTTCAAGGGTTCAGAGACCGTTGGCGTCATGTACTGTTTTATCGCGGGGACGAAGATCATCAGCTTTCACACGCAGGATCTCGGTTCTTCGCCGACAGCGGCGATGAATGAAGCCATAAGCGCCTTTGAAGCCGTGAAGCTCAGGAAGAGAAACTGACCGCCCAGGGTTTTGCCGCCGCCCGGTTTGCCATTTCAAACAAAACCTCGCGTTTGTACAATCTGGAATTTCCTCGGGGCAACGGACATGGAAATTTTCCTGCGGGCGCTTTTGATGTTTGAGGCGGGCGCGATTCTCAGCCTCTTGTGCACTTCGGGGGCGCGGTGTTGAGAGCAGATGTCCTGCATATACATGCCTCCCAGTCATTTTATTATGTCATTATCCCCTGCCTTATCGGCGGCGGCATCATTGTCTTTGGGCTTTCCCGACTTCTGCCGGAAGGAATCCGCATGGCTGTTGTCGGGGGATACGGGATCTCTGTCGTGTTGTTTCTCCTTCAGTTTTTGTCTTTCTCGCGCTCAAAGCCCTGAGAGGCTGTCTACAATTATTTAAAACAGCTAAAACTACTGAATTTTGAGATGAGAAAAAGTTACCCAAGCGATATCAGCAAAGAGGCGTTTGAACGGAACCGTCCAGTGCTGGAGGGTGTGCGCAAACGCACCAAACCTCGCACGGTGGATTTGTACGAAGTATTCTGCGCGCGCAGCACCTCTTCCTCAATTCATACATCTACGGATAGCGCAGCTTCCGCATTTCCCAAACCTTGTTGGATTGAGCCGAAACCCCTAGAATGCACCGCTCGGGCCTGTAGCTCAGTTGGTCAGAGCAGAGGACTCATAATCCTTTGGTCCAGGGTTCAAATCCCTGCGGGCCCACCAACGAAATCGGGGCAAGCGGCGCGGCAATCGCACCCTGCTGCGCGCCGCGCGTGATTGTATCTGCATGACTGGGTTGCCCTGAGGATAGCCTTGTCCGTGACCTGGGAATGACCATTGCCATGCCGGACGGGGTTGCCGGATCTACCGGGTCGGAGCGTTTTCCTCCGCCTTGGCGGGGTCCGTCAGGGCCGCAAGCTTGCTGGCGAGGAAATCGTCATACCCCTTGTGTACGAGATCGTAGGTTTTCAGGACGCCTTCCTTGACGCCGCCCTCGAATACCCTCAGCCCTTCCAAGATGTTGCGCGCCTCGCCGAAGCCCTTTTCGAAGCCGCCCCGGATCAGATCCACGAACTTGCGGGCCGTTTCCTCCGGGTCTTCGCCCGGATGCTGTTTGGCGTAACTGTCAAAAAACGCCGTGGAGATGCTCACGATGCGCTCGGCGGTGGCTTCCGGTGTGTAATCCTGCTGCGCGGCGCCCTGGAGGGCATTGGGGCCAAGTTCGGGCGCCAATATCTCGTTGATGCGCTCGATCGCCGAACGAAAAAGAAGCGCCTGCTCGTTGTTGCCAGCCGTAAGCGACACTTTGGCGGAAGCTTCCAGAATCTGGGCGTTCAGTTGCTGCTTCGCCACGAAGCCGGAACGCTCGGCCCCTGCCGCTTCCGGTTTCTCCTGGACGGATGCTTCCTGTGCGGATGAAGGGGCAATGGATGCGATGGACATGGAAATTCTCCTTTCAAGTTCTGGGCGTTGTCATCGGCCCTTTTGTCTCTACGGCGATTCCTGTGGAAACTTGAGTTTTTTTTTCGCGGTTGCGCCACACGTCGGCGGCGCGTGATTTTTTCCAGCAAGACGCCTGTCGCGCCGGTGAACACACTGTGGGTTACGGTTTTTCGATGGCAATGTGCCCCTGCGTGATCTCGCTTGCCGGGCGACATCTTCCAACAGCGAGAGCCTGTCGTCCGCAGAACCCGGGATGCTAGAATGCGACCTCTCCGAAACAGGGTCTTTGTCTTGGATACGGTGCCCGAACTCATTTGTCCGGCGGGGAGTCTTCCCGCCCTGAAAGCCGCCATTGACCATGGTGCGGATGCCGTGTACGCGGGTTTCAGGAACGCTACCAGCGCCCGTAATTTCGCGGGACTCAACCTGGACGGACAGGCGCTCGCCGCAGGTGTCGACTACGTCCGCAAACATGGCAAAAAACTCCTGGTCGCCATCAACACCTTTCCCCAACCGGACCGGGTCGCCGAATGGCAACGGGCCGTGGATACCGCCGCCGATCTGGGCGCGGATGCCGTCATCCTGGCTGACTTGGGATTGATGGCCTACGCGCGCGCGCGCCACCCCACGCTTGCCTTGCACCTTTCAGTGCAGGGTTCCGCCACCAATTACGAAGCCGTCAATTTCTGTCAGCGTGAGTTTGGCATCCGGCGCGTGGTGCTGCCCCGCGTGCTGACACTGACGCAGGTCGAACATCTGGTCCGGCACAGCACGGCGGAAATCGAGGTCTTCGGCTTCGGCAGCCTGTGCGTGATGAACGAGGGCCGTTGCTGGCTTTCCTCCTACGCTACCGGCGAGTCACCCAACACCGTGGGCGCTTGTTCGCCTGCCAGGTTCGTGCGCTGGGAAAAACGTCCGGCACGGACCGGCGAAGCGGCGGGCGAACACATGGACGCGCGCCTGAATGGCATTCTGATCGATACCTTTTCGCCCGTGGAACCCGCCGGGTATCCCACGCTCTGCAAGGGGCGTTTCGAGGTGGAGGGCGACACCTATTACGCCATTGAGGAACCTACCAGTCTTAACGTGCTCGCCGTATTGCCGCGGCTTCTTGAAATCGGCGTTGCCGCCATCAAGATCGAGGGACGGCAGCGCAGTCCAACCTATGTCGCCCAGGTGACAACGGTATTGCGCGCGGCGCTGGACAAGGCCGTCGCGGCCCGCCGAAACACCGTGGACTATGCGGTGGATGCCGCCTGGCAGACAAGTCTCGCCAAGGTTTCCGAAGGGCGCCAGGCGACTCTGGGCGCATATAACCGGCCCTGGCGTTAACGGCGCATGCGGATGGAACCCCGGCGTTTTCCGGAAACCCGCGTCGAGCACATCGACCTCGCATGAGCGCGCCCCGGCTTGCTCTTGGTCCCTTGCTCTGGTTCTGGCCGCGCGCCAGCGTGCTGGCGTTCTATGCCGAAATGGCCGAAAACCCGGCTGTCGACTGGATTTATCTTGGTGAAGTCGTATGCGCCCGCCGCCAACAGCTACGCACCGCCGACTGGATTGGCCTGGCCCGCGATCTTGTCGCCGCCGGAAAATCCGTCACGCTTTCCGCACAGGCCCTGCTGGAATCGGAATCGGACCTGAAGGCGCTGCGCCGTCTGGCGGAGGAGGGTCTGCCGCTGGAAGCCAACGACCTTGGCGCGGTAGGCCTTGCGCACGCGCATGGCCTGCCCATCGTATGCGGGCCGCATCTCAACGTCTATAACGAAACCACGTTGGCATGGCTCGCCGAAAGAGGCGCGGTCGGATGGATACCGCCCCTGGAAGCGCCGCGCGCCACCATCGCCGCCCTGCACGCGACGCGTCCCGCAGGAATGTTCACCGAGGTATTCGTTTTCGGCAAATTGCCGCTTGCTTTTTCTGCCCGTTGTTTCACGGCCAGATATTACGATCTCAACAAGGACGATTGCCAGTTCCGCTGCTTGGAACATCCAGAAGGTCTGCTGCTGAAAACCCGCGAAGGCCAGCCTTTCCTGACACTCAACGGCATCCAGACCATGTCGGCGCAAACCTGCAACCTGTTGTCGCAGACTTCCGATCTGGCCGCACTTGGCATTGACGCGCTGCGTATTTCACCGCAACCGGAGGGCACGACCGAGATCATCGCCGCCTTCGACGCCGCGCGCCGGGGAAAGACGCTTGACCTGTCCGGCGATCTTGCCGGTGCGGCAGGCTATTGCAACGGTTACTGGTTCGGTGCGCCGGGCATTCAATACCGGGATGTTCGGGAAGGTGGAATGGCTTGACGCCCTGTGGAGCGTCAGGTTTCATTGCCGCGCATTACCCAGGCGAACGCGGCGAACCAACCGACGATCGTCCAGCCCAGAAACAGGTTGACCCACAAAATGGGACGCTGGTGTGGATGCCGGCTCTGCAGCGCGATGGCTGCTGGCAGGAAGTAGGTTGCCCATGCAATGAACGCGACGATCGCCGTGCTGATTGTGTCAAGGACCATGCTTGCAGCATCTTGCCCGCCAGCGTTGCGGATGCCCGCGAGCAGCGGTCCGATGCCTGGCATCAGGTCGATGAGTGCGGCGGGCAGCGGCAAGCCAATGATCGCCGTCAGGACGGCAAGCGTAGTTACGCAGGCAGCGAGGATGCGAACGTTTCTTTCCATGTGGTATCCGGTTTGGTGGTTCCATTCAAGAATCCGGCGCGTGTTCAGGCGTTTCGCCGTGGCGGCTTTCCGTTGCGTCCAGATGCGCGATGAATGTCCGCAATCCTTTCGGCAGCGGCGCGACAAGTTGCAGGTTACACCCCGCATCGAGCGGATGCGGACAGTCGAGGCGGGCCGCGTGCAAAGCCATGCGTTTCAGTCCTTCCCTGGCAAGCGTCTTGTTGAGCGCGAAATCGCCATATTTTTCATCACCCAGAATCGGGTGGCCCAAGTGCGCCAGTTGCACGCGGAGCTGGTGCGTTCGTCCGGTTTTCAGTTGACCCTCCAGCAGGCTGAAACGCTGCCAGCGCGCCAGGAGGCGGAAAACGGAATGGGAAAATTTTCCGTTTTCGGCGTCCACCCGCACCCGGCGCTCGCCGGATTCGGTCAGGTATTTCAGAAGCGGCAGCCTGACCTGCCGCACGGGCGACATCCAGCAGCCCTTGACCAGCATGAGATAGCGTTTGTCGATCAGCCCGTCCGCCGCCCGGAACATGTCGTGCAATCGGGCCAGGGCCGCGCGTTTTTTTCCGATGAGGAGTACTCCGGAGGTCTCCCGGTCCAGTCGGTGCGCGAGTTCCAGAAACTTCGCCTCGGGACGTTGCCGCCGCAGGGTCTCGATGACGCCGAAACTCACGCCGCTGCCGCCATGCACGGCCATCCCGGCGGGTTTGTCGATCGCCAGCAGCGCTGCGTCTTCATAGATGACCGGCAATGTCGTATTCCTGAACTCCGCGGTTCCACATTGCGCGCGCGCTTCCCCGTTCGCCTGCCGCACTGGCGGCAGGCGAACCACATCGCCCGCCTGCATCCGGTAGGCCGCGACGCGGCGCTTTTTGTTTACCCGCACTTCACCGCCGCGCAATATCCGGTAGACATGACTTCTGGGCACACCTTTCAATTGCCGGAACAGGTAATTGTCCAGCCGCTGTCCGGCTTCTTCCGCCTCGATCGTCCGATAAACGACGAAATTTTTTCCTGCTTCTGCCATTTTGCAATATACTGCGCAAGTTTTGCGTTCCAGACCGGCAAGGCACGCCGCGCCGTCAGACCGACCCGTCTCGCTCCGGTGTTTTTCTACCGTTGAGCTGACGGTCCCGCCAGGAATTTCCCACATGGTCAATTCGTCGGCAGGCCCGGCAACCCGGTGTCTCGAGCAAACCGGACTTGCCTTGGTCGCGCGCGAAACGAACGGTTAAGTTCGCTCACCAAAAGCAGCGATATTACTTGATTCGCGCATCGAAAGCAGCACGGATCGCCCGCGCAGAAATTTCAAGCCAGCAGCCTGTTTTTCGGCTGCCGGAAAATTTGACAGGCAGACTTTTGATTCCGGCATTGCACCAAACGGCATTCCTTTCCCCTTGCCGTCGTTACCCGGTCGCTGTTGCGCGTGCCTTTCCGTGCGCATTTCCCGATGCGCTGGAGCCTGCACGACATGAAACGCATGTTATTCAATGCGACACAAGCCGAAGAACTCCGTGTCGCCATTGTCGACGGACAGAAACTCATAGACCTCGACATTGAATCGGCTGCCAAGGAACAGCGCAAGAGCAACATCTACAAGGGCGTCATCACTCGTATCGAGCCTTCCCTCGAAGCGGCTTTCGTAGACTACGGCGAGGAACGGCACGGTTTCCTGCCATTCAAGGAAATCGCCCGCACCTATTTCCAGCCTGGCGCCGATGGTCGTTCCAACATCCGGGAGGCTCTGAAGGAAGGCCAGGAACTCATCGTCCAGGTTGACAAGGACGAACGCGGCAACAAGGGCGCGGCGCTTACCACCTTCGTCTCGCTCGCCGGTCGCTATCTTGTCCTGATGCCCAACAATCCCCGTGGAGGCGGCGTTTCCCGCCGCGTTGATGGCGATGAGCGCGCCGAGTTGCGGGAGACCATGGAGGGACTGGAAGTGCCCGGCGGCATGAGCCTGATCGCGCGGACGGCGGCCATCGGTCGCCAGCCCGAGGAACTCCAGTGGGACCTGAACTATTTGCTGCAATTGTGGCACGCGATCGCCAACATCGCCGCCGAGAAAAAGGCGCCGCTCCTGATCTTCAAGGAGGGCAGCCTGGTCATCCGCGCCATTCGTGACTACTTTCAGCCGGAAATCGGCGAAATCCTGATTGACACCGACGAAATTTTCGAACAGGCGCAGACTTTCATGCGCCAGGTGATGCCCAACAACGTGCACCGGGTCAAGCGCTATTGGGACGACGTACCGCTTTTTTCCCGTTTCCAGATCGAACACCAGATCGAGACCGCCTTTGGCCGCCAAGTGAACCTGCCTTCCGGCGGCGCCATCGTGATCGACCATACGGAAGCCCTGGTGGCCGTTGACGTGAATTCCGGGCGCGCCACCAAGGGCGCGGATATTGAGGAGACAGCGCTCAAGACCAATCTGGAGGCCGCCGACGAGCTCGCTCGCCAATTGCGCCTGCGTGACCTGGGCGGCCTGATCGTCGTCGATTTCATCGATATGGAATCACCCAAGGGCCAGCGTGAAGTGGAGCATCGCCTGAAAGATGCCCTGAAATACGACCGCGCCCGCGTGCAGATGGGCAAGATCAGCCGCTTCGGTCTTCTTGAGCTTTCCCGGCAACGGTTGCGTCCGGCGCTGGCCGAGACGAGCTACATTCCCTGTCCGCGCTGTACCGGCACCGGTCACATCCGTTCCACGGAATCCGCCGCGCTGCACATCCTGCGCATTCTCGAGGAAGAGGCCATGAAGGAAAACTCCGCCGCCGTGCACGTGCAGGCGCCGGTGGATGTTTCCACCTTCCTGTTGAACGAAAAACGCCCGGAAATCCAGGCCATCGAGCTGCGCCACAAGGTTTCCATCCTGCTGATTCCCAATGTGCATATGGAAACCCCGGCGCATGTCATCCAGCGTTTCAACCATGAAAGCCTGAACGCGGAAGATTTGCTGCGAGAACCGTCCTACAGGATGATGGAACTGCCGGGTGACGATACCCCCAGGCTCGCCAACGGCAAGACGGAAAACGCCAGGCCGCGACAGGAAGCCGCCATCAAGAACATTACGCCGGAACAACCCGCGCCTGTCACCGAAGACAGGAAGCCCGTCGTCGCGCCGGGCCTGATCGAACGCCTGTTCGCCTGGTTTCGCCGCATGACCGACGAGAAACCCGTGCCTGTTCCGGCGAACGGCAACGCCCGTAACCGGCAGCGCGACAACCGCCACGAGCGCAACCGTCGCAACGGCGAGAGTCTTCCCGAAGAGCGGGTACAGGGAAAGAACCGTCGGGAACAAAAATCCGCGATGGAGAGCAGTGACAGACCGCGTGAGAAAAAACAGCGCGAGCGTAACGTGGGCAATGTAGAGCGTATCGCCAGGACACAACAGAATCGGGAACGCGGTGCTCCAGCCGCCGGTGTGCCGGAAGACAAGGCAAACGCGGTCAAGTTCGCCATGACCGATTCCGGCAAGCCGCAGGGGGGTGAGGAAACCGACAACCGTCGCCGGAACAGTCGCAACCGCAACCGCAATCGCGTGTCATCCGAGACGGGCGACATTCCGGCAGCGGTCGAACGACAGGCTGCCGGGGATTCCGTTTCCGGTTTCGCGTCCACGAAACCGAATGCCATTGCGGCCTCAATCGAAAAAGCGCGGGCGACGCCCATTGTGGAAGTGGAGGAAGCCCATCCGGTCATACCCGCCGCGCCGGTCGAAACAGCTCCACGTGACCAGAACGGTTTCGATGCGTCTATCGACGCGCCACAACCGGAAGCGCGGCATGCCGGGACGAATCCCGTTTTTCAACCGGATTTGCTGGAAACGGCGCAACCACTGGCGCGCGGAACGGAAGTTGCCGTCACGTCCATGACAACGCCTGCGGCTGGAGTGGCGGCGGAACCCGCTCCATCCCTGGTGAAATCCGAGGCTGTTTCGCTCGCGCATCTGGAAAAGGAGCTGGAAGCCAATGGCCTCATTCTGGTGCAAACAGCCGATTTTCCGGCGCAGACCGCCGCATCGGGCCCGGAAATCCTGCCCCGTGGTCGGCAGCGTCGCCACGCCGCGCCGGCAGAACCCGCCAGCGACGAACCTCTGGTCATGGTAGAAACCCGGCAATAGGCGAGGTTGCTCCGTGGCAATCCGGGAGGGGAAAGAAATCCCTTCCGGATTCGTTTTATGTGATCCCACTTATCCCCACGCAAGGGATCAGGCTGGAAACCAGCTACCCACCAACAACAAAAAACCCCCGACAATCGGGGGTTTCAGCCAATCCAGGCTGGAGGCGCGAGCCGGAGTCGAACCGACCTACTCGGATTTGCAATCCGGTGCATAACCGCTTTGCTATCGCGCCGATTCTGCTTTCCAGTAAAACAATACAAATCTGTTTGATGGGCGACAAGGTAAAAAAACGAGATTTTTATTTGCGAGTTTCTGCGCTGCAAACGCCAGAAGGGACGACATTCTGTACTCATTCGCTTCCATTTGCAAGGACCTTGTCACCCCGGAATGATCGCGCGAAACCAGCAATCATATCGATGGAAAAACACCTCCCTGGAATTCGCTGCCGCAGGGAATCTTGCCAGAGCGGCGGTCCGCGGCGTTGCGTGTCGCGGGAATGCCCGGAACATGCACAATGGAACCGTCGTCAGCAGGATTCTTCATCTTGCCACCGTAAGTCGGTCATTCGAATTCCAGATAAGGACGGTGATGATCTGGATCGCCTCTGCGCTTTGTGTCCCGCGATGACGGGCAAAATATCGATGTATCGATGGGAAGATGGAATCAGGGAAAATCATGTCTGTCGATGTCGTTCAGGATGCGGCAACCGGTTTTTTCGTGTCCGTCCTTGCTGTTTTCGGTATGCGTTTTTCGAATTCGAAGCCCACTTTTCCATCCTTTCCCACCACCAGGAAGGCGGAGAACTTGCGGCGGGTGCGGGAAGAGACAAACTCTTTCAATAAATCCGTGCGCCCGTCCGCGAGGAGTTTTTGCATCTGCATCCGCTCGACAGGCTGCAGGAGGATGATCTTGCCGGAACGGAAATCGCAGGTTTTTTCCATGCCCACGGATTTTTCGCAGACATAGGCATTGCCGTGTTCATACACGGCGCTACCGCATTTGGGACATTTTCCAAGGCTTTCCTGTCCGGAAAAGTCGACCGGATCGGTCTGCGCCTCGTCCTCGCGGGGCTGCCCGAAATCGAATTCGGTTTCGAACTTGTCATTCAGCCGGATTGTCGCGGCAAAGGGACGGCCCATCTTGTTGCGGAATCCGGTCAGGGGCCCCACGCGCTTTTCGGTGAGCAACGTCTCGATTTCCGACGGCTCGAACTGGCGTCCTGCCACAATCTTCCAGAGGGCGAAATCGCAGGCGGCGCACTGGAATTTCTTGTAGTTCTCCCGCACCACACCGCCGCATTTCGGGCAGGGCGTTTCCAGGACACCGAAGTCGCCGGGGATGGTATCGGAATCGTAGCGCTTGGCGCGCTCGACGATATGCCGGGTCATTTCGGCGATCTCGCGCATGAACTCCGCGCGTGATATCTCGCCTTTTTCGATGCGTCCCAGTTTCCATTCCCATTCGCCGGTCAGTTCCGGCGCGGTGAGTTCCCGCACGCCCAGGCCGGTCAGGAGCGTGAGAAGCGAGAATGCCTTGGCTGTAGGGATGAGTTCGCGCCCCTCGCGCAGCATGTATTGTTCGGCGATCAGGTTCTCGATGATCTGCGCGCGGGTGGCGGGCGTTCCCAGACCGCGCCCGGCCATCGCCGCCTTCAGTTCTTCGTCCTCCACCATCTTGCCCGCTCCTTCCATTGCGGAGAGGAGTGTCGCTTCTGAATAGCGTGGCGGTGGACGGGTCTCCGTTGCTTTCAGGTTCACCTCTTCCGTCGTGACGCTTTCATTGGCTTCGAGACGTGGCAGGTTTCCTTCCGCGTTTTCCTGGCTCTCCTTGCCGTAAACGGCAAGCCAGCCGGGATTCATGAGCACCTTGCCTTCCGTTTTGAACGGATGCCCGACCACGCGGGTGATGCGGGTTGTGACCTGGTACTCGGCCGCCGGGAAAAAGACGGCCAGGAACCGTTTGACGACGAAATCGTAGAGTTTCTGCTCGGCCTCCGAGAGCGCGCTAGGCGCTTGCAACGCGGGGATGATGGCGAAGTGGTCGCTCACCTTGGCGTTGTTGAAAATGCGTTTGTTGGGGAGCACCCAGTTGCGCGCCAGAATCTGGTGGGCGAAGGGCGCGTAGTGCGCGAACAGCGCCGTGCCGCCCTTGCCCGCGCCTTCCCCGGTGAGCATGCCGAGCGTTGCTTTCACGGTATCGATGTAATCCTCCGGAAGATGGCGAGAGTCCGTGCGCGGATAGGTGAGCGCCTTGTGTTTTTCATAAAGGGCTTGCGCGAGCGAAAGCGTGGTCTTGGCGGAAAAGCCGAAACGGGCGTTGGCTTCCCGTTGCAGGCTGGTGAGATCGAAGAGGAGCGGCGAAAGGCGTGTTTCCGGCTTTGATTCCTCGCAGGCCGTTGCGGGTTGTCCGGTGCAGGCGGCGCGGATGGCGGCGGCGGCTTCCTCGCTCCAGATGCGGTCGGCGCGGGCGTGCTCGTCGTTTTCTTTCCCCTGGAATTTCTCGTCGAACCACTTGCCGGTGTATTCCCCGGCCGCCACGGCGAAGCGGCCTTCCACTTCCCAGTAGGGACGCGGCTTGAAGGCACGGATTTTCTTTTCGCGCTCGACCACGATGGCGAGTGTCGGCGTTTGCACGCGGCCCACGGTGGTGAGATGAAAACCGCCGGTCTTGGAATTGAAGGCGGTCATGGCGCGGGTGCTGTTGATGCCGACCAGCCAGTCGGATTCGGAGCGGCAGACAGCGGCGTCGGCAAGTCCCTGCAACTCGGCGCTGGCGCGCAGGCGCGAAAACCCGTCCCGGATTGCCTGTTGGGTCATGGATTGCAACCAGAGACGCTGGACAGGCCCTGCCGCCTTCACGTGCTGGACGATGTAATTGAAGATCAGCTCTCCCTCGCGGCCCGCGTCGCAGGCATTGATGAGGCCGTCAACGTCCTTGCGTTTGATGAGCTTCGTGAGGGTTTTCAGGCGACCCGCGGTTTTCTCGATGGGTTTCAGCGCGAAATGTGGCGGAATGACCGGCAGATGCGTAAACGTCCATTTCCCGCGCTTCACCTCGTATTCCTCCGGACAGGCAAGCTCCAGGAGATGTCCAACGGCAGAGGACACGATGTAGCTGTCGCTCTCGAAATAGTCGTCGTGTTTCGTGAAACCGCCCAGCGCCCGGGCGATATCGGCGGCCACCGAAGGTTTTTCGGCAATGATCAGTTTCTTACCCATGTACGGCCCCTGTGCAGTCAGGATGTCTTCTGCCTTTTGAAGTGCGACGGATGATATAGGGGGAAACCTGCCTGCCGCAAGTCAATTCGACACGGAAACTGTCCCGGCGAATAACGGAACTGGCCACTGGACGGATTCCGGCAATGCAGGGAACAGGAACCCGGGATTCCCGCGCGTGGCGTGTTTGGGTGTCTGTTCCGGCTTGGTTGACCTTGCGGAATTCGCGGGCGCGTTCCGGCGCTGAATCCCCGCGCCCGCCATATTCCCCAAAGATGGCATAATCACGCGTCCCTCTTGTCCGGCGCGCCGCGCTGCTTGTTTGTCTGATCCCTGTCCCCTGGTTCCCGAAATGAACATTTCCGTTCGTTTTTTCCTGGGTTTTTTCCTGGTTGTCGGGATCGCGGCATGGTTCGCGTTCGGCGTGGTTTCACAGGAAATCGAACCGGGCCTGCGGCAGGCCACGGAAGAAACACTGGTAGACGCCTCGCACATACTGGCGGAACTGGCGGCCTCGGATCTCGCGCATCGACGCATCAACAGTGGCAATTTTGCCGCCGCCCTGCGCGCGACGCGGCGGCGGACGCTGGAAGCCGACATTTTCGGCATCCACAAGAAACAGGTGGATTTCCGGGTATACATTACCGATACCAAAGGCATTGTCGTTTTCGATTCGGAGGGCCAGGCACTGGGCGGGGATTTTTCCCGCTGGAAAGATGTCTCCGCTGTCCTGCGCGGCGACTACGGCGCGCGCACGACGCGGGAAGACCCGGATAATCCCGCGACCTCCTCCATGTACGTGGCCGCGCCCATCCTGTGGGAGGGAAAGCCGATCGGCGCGCTCTCGCTCGCCAAGCCCACGCGCTCGCTTTTTCCCTATCTGCAACGCGCCACCCAACAACTGGAGGCGCGCGGCCTCTGGATCGTGATCGTCGCCTCTGTCATCGGGGTCCTGCTTTGCGCCTGGCTCACCTGGTCAATCCATGGCCTGATTCGCTATGCCCGCGATGTTACCTCGGGCAGGAAAGCCGTGCCGCCCGCCGGCGGCGGCGGCCAGTTTTCGGAACTGGCCCGGGCGCTCGCGGACATGCGTGAACGCCTGGAAGGCAAGCAATACGTGGAAAAATACGTGCAGAATCTCGCGCATGAGATGAAAAGTCCGCTTGCCGCCGTGGTTTCCGCCGCCGAATTGCTGGAATCCCCTTTGCCGGAACAGGACCGCCACCGCTTTATCGCCCTGATCCGTGACGAAGCCGCGCGCCTGCAAACCATCATCGAACGCATGCTGCAACTGGCGCGTGTCGAACAATTGCAACATCCGGAAGCCAGCCAGGTTCTGCATCTCGGCGAACTGGCGCGGGAAGCGCTGGCCGAGCGCGTACCGCAACTGGAAAAGCGCGGCCTGCGCGTGGAAACGCGCATGGATGACTCACCGCGGACCACACGGCATGCCGACAACCCGCCAGCGCCAATCACCCGGATACGGGGTGACGCCTTTCTGCTGCGCCAGGCCATCGGCAACCTGATCGACAACGCCATCGACTTTTCCCCGGAAGGCGGCCTGATCCGGATCGAGGTTTTTACGCGCGCGACGCCCGGGCCCTGTCATGTCCTGCGCGTGCGTGACCAGGGCGCGGGGGCACCGGATTACGCCCTGCCCCAACTTTTCGACCGTTTCTATTCCCTGCCCCGTCCGGCCACAGGTCGCAAAAGCACCGGTCTGGGCCTTCCCTTCGTCCGGGAAGTCGCCCGCCTGCATGGCGGCGACGCGCGTTTCTCCAACCATCCGGAAGGAGGCGCGGAAGTCCGCATGGAGATTCCTGTTGCTTGGAAGCGCCACGCGGACAAGGGGCGGCCACGCTGATAACACCGATAACCCAACCGCGACATGGCGGCTCGGGGAGGAGGACTGGACTTGTCCGTCCCGCGATCAGTTGACGCTGTCGCGGTCGGTAAACAGGATGGTGCGCGTGAATGACAACTGGTCCATCTCGCGCAGGAGCGCGGGTGGCAGCGGCGGATAGGGGGCGCCCATGCGAATGATGCGTTTCGCCGCCTCATTCAGGATGTTGTGCTGGGACGGGCGCTCGATCTCCAGTTCGACCAGTTCCCCGTTCTTGTCGATCGTCACCGTCACTATGACGGAGCCGTAAATGCGCCCCTTGGCGGCGGCGGGGAAATTGAGCGTGCCGATGCGCCTCACCTTGGCGCGCCAGTCCTCGATGTACTGGGCCGTGACGACATTCTGCGTCCGCAAACCCACGAAAGCCTTGCGTGGACGCTTGTTGTATTCCTCAAGCAATCGCTTGTCGAGGGACATGTCGCGCGCTATTGCCTGATAGCTTTCGACCAGATCAAGACCGGAATCCGTGTCACGCACGGGAGATTCCTGTTTTTCCCGCTGTTCCGCCCGGAGGATCTTGCGCTGGTTTTCCTGGATTGTCGTCAGCATTTTCTTCTGCGTGGCTTCCAGTTCCTCCACTTGCTTGCGCAGCTTGCGTTCGGCGAATTCGCCCGGTTGCTGATGCACCGCCGGCGGCAATGGCGAGGACAGGACGCGATCCTGCTCCGTGTTGCCGCCACCGTCCAGGTTGACCTGCGCCAGGGCCTGCGCGTTTCGCGGCGGTTTTTTGACCGGGGAGCGGCTATGGACCAGAATCACGTTCAATCCGGAATCGTGCAGTCGCTTCGGCGGCGTATAGACGAAGTGGATGGAAAGCCCAAGCCCGTGCAGGGCCAGGGAAACGGCAAGCGCCATTTCCAGCGCGGAGAACCTGGCAAGCGCGGCAAGAATCCGGGTCATGTCCGCCCTTCCGCCGCTTTCGCGGTCTCTGCCGGCAATACCTCCAGCAGGCGGCACCGCGCTTCCAGCGCGAGAAAATCGAGGGCGTCGATCGCCAGGCGGATGGTCTGTCCGGACGGAAGCGCGGGCAGGCCGGGGATTCGCGCAAAAAACGGCAGGCCGTCGAATTTCACCAGATCGTCGCGGCGCACGGTCGCCGTGACCTGCGTCCGTGTTTCCTGTCGCAGCCAGCGCAGGCACCAGTAGCGCTCCATCCTGTGCTGGAATTCCGCGTAGGCGGTATAGGTCGTTTCAAAATCGCGCATGGCCGCAAACAGCTCGGACGCGCGCGGCGCGAATGGCGGCGGCTTTCCGGCAAGGCAGGCCGCCAGTTGCCACTGGTTTACCAGGTCACAGTAGCGGCGCAGGGGCGAGGTCATCCAGGCATACTGCGGTACGCCCAGTCCCTCGTGCGGTTGCGGCGTCGTGCTCATGCGCGTCTTGCCATCGACTTGCGCCCGGTAGAGGCAGGCAATCCCCTTTTCCGCCAAAAGACCACCCCAGGTGGTATTGGCGAGAATCATCAGTTCCGCGACCAGCTTGTCCAGCGGGCTGCCGCGCTGGCGCGGCCTGATCGTCACCCGGCAGGCTTCCGGATCGGAAAGGTCGCCATCGATGGCGAAATCATAATCATAAAATCCTTGCGTGCTCGAAGGCTTGCCGCGCCGCGCCTCGCAAACGTTGGCGAAACGCCAGAGCAGGAGGAGCTCGTCCCGGAAAGGCTTGTCCGGCAAGACGCCTTCCACGGTGCCGGCGTTGAACCAGGGCTCGATTTCGTGGTGGCGCAGGTTGGCCGCGATGTGCACCCATTCCGCCCGCGATTCGCGGCCTGTGATCGCCAGCGTTTCGGAAACCGTGAAATACAGCGACAGCGCCGGACGTTTTTCCCCGCCTTCGAGCGTATAGGCCGCCACGACGGGATCCGGAAGCATGGTGAGCTTGTGGCCGGGCATATAGACGGTGGAAAGCCGGGCGCGGGCGATCGCATCCAGAGGCGAACCATGCGTGATCGCCAGTCCCGGCGCGGCGATGTGGATGCCGACGCGCCAGCCGCCGCCAGGTAGCGGCGTGACCGAGAGCGCGTCGTCGACTTCCGTGGTGTTGGCGTCGTCGATGGAGAAAGCGTGTACCTGGGCCTCCGGCAAATCCACGGGTAGCGCCGGTATCTGGACGGATGGAAACGCCGTCCCTTTCGGGAACTGGTCCTGCAAAAAAACGCGGTAATGAATCTCGTATGCCGATTTCAGCGCGCCGACTCGCAAAAGAAGTTCCGGTGCCGTAACGGAGAGCCGGGCGGCGGCCATTTCAAACGCCTTGATTTCCGGCTTGTTGCGGTCCGGCTTGCCGAGCAGGCTCCCCGCGTGGGGTTTCAGTTCGGAGGGCAGGTTGCCGGCGGTCAGGCTATCGACCCAGCGCTCGACGACAAGCGCCTGCTCGCGCTTTTTCTCAAGCGCGGCCAGCGCGGCTCGAAGGATGTCGGCGGGGGCCTTGCGAAACCGGCCCTTGCCTTTCCGGTGGAAATAGACCGGTGCGGAATGAAGCGCAAGCAGCAACGCGGTTGCCTGCGTCGCGTCCGGCGTGTCGCCGTAGTAGTCGCGGGCAAAATCAAGAAAATGAAATTCGGCATCGCCGGCCACTTCCCAGAGAAACGCGGCATCCATTTCGTCAGCCAGGGGTTTGGCCGTTTCCAGCAACTGGCCCGGCGCGGGGGATGTGAACCGCAGCAGGATCTGCGCGGATTTGATCTTGCCGCGCTTTCCGGAAGGCATTTCCACCTGCAGGGTCGTCTCGTTGTCCACGAGGACGCCACCGGCCTTGAAACCGCCGTCTTCCTCAAACAATATGTAGGATGCAACACGCATGCGCAAAATTATAAACCGGCAGACACGGGAATTCCGGAACGGAACACGGACGCGTGCGGCGGGATCACGCCTGCCATGCGATCATTCCCGTCCATGCGGTCAGAAGCACCACGCCGCCAAAAACGATGCGATACCAGGCGAAACCAACGAAGGTGTGATGCGCCACGAAACGGATCAGCCCCTTGACCGTCAGCAATCCGGAAACGAAAGCCGCGCCGAATCCCACGACGAAAACCGGAAGGTCCTCGCCGCGCAGGAATTGCCAGCTTTTCGTCACATCGTAGATCGTGGCGGCGAACATGGTGGGGATTGCCAGAAAAAAGGAAAACTCCGTTGCCGCCTGCCGGGAAAGACCGAAAATCATGCCGCCCATGATGGTGGCGCCGGAACGCGAAACGCCCGGGAACATGGCGACCGCCTGCGCAAGGCCGATCTTCAGGGCGTCTTGCCAGCGCATCGCGTCCACCGACTGAATCCGCGCGACAGCGCTGCGTTTTTCAATGCAAAGCATCAGGATGCCGCCGCCGACCAGCGCCGCCGCAACCGTGAGCGGATTGAACAGATGATCCTTGATGACACGATGCAGGAGAAGTCCGAATGCGGCGGCGGGCAAGAAGCCAATACCGAGATGCGCCGCGAAACGCCGTTGCGCCGGATCGGAAACAAGCCCACCCAGCGCCTTGCCGATCCGCGCCCGGAAATACCAGCACACGGACAGGATCGCGCCCAACTGGATCACGATCTCGAATACCTTGCTTTGTTCATTCGTGTAATCCAGCAGATCGCCCGCGATAATCAGGTGACCGGTGGAAGAAATCGGCAAAAATTCGGTCAGCCCTTCAACGATTCCGAGGATCAGGGCTTTCAGAAGCAGGAACTTGTCCATGAAACGGCGAATCGGAACAAAGCGCGCATCTTACCATCGGAGCAGTCTGTCCGACGGTAATTCCCTGTTGCGCTCGCCGGATAGGGACGCAGCGCGTGAGGAACATGTCCAGCGTGCGACAAAAGGGCGATGACGCGGGCAGGAAGATTTCGGGGGGCAAGCGGCACATTGCGGTCGATACGCAAGGTTTTCACACATAGTCACGGCGGCGACCGCCGATGTGACGGATCGCAGGCGATGGAATGGTGTGCGGGCAGTCTGGAGCGGGTTCGCGGTGTACTGGTCGATGGCGGCTACAGTGGAGCGCCCTTCGCCGATGCGATACAGGAGAAACTGGGGACAAAGGCGCGCGAGTGGCCAAACGCAATGCGTTGCATGCTTTTGCGGTCATACCGCAGAGTTGGATTGTCGAACGCGCCTTTGCCTGGCTTGAACAGTCCCGGCGATTGTGGAAAAAACCCGAACGTTTGCCCAATACCAGCCTGCAATTCATATATCCGGCCTTCTTGAGTCTCTTGCTGAAGAGAGATTGGGAACAGCCCCTGGGAATCTGTCCTGAAAATTGGCGTGAAGGAATCTGTGACAGATCATTGTTGATCTGGAGAACGGAATGCACCCGGATGCTGTCGCAACGCGTTCATGCATCAGCGTTTCCCTGAAGTAGGCATTGAACTGGTCGCGCACCTTTCCGCCCGCTTCCTCAATGGCCTTGATGACCTTCTTCAGGTCGGTGTACTTGTCCTGGAACTGATAGACGATCTGGTCGAAGAGGGATGCTATGCGAGTGGCGGGGCGCTTGACGGAGAAGGGAGGTTGCGTGCTTCCGGGCTGTTGCGGGGGCGCGGAGACGGAGTACAGCGGGGCGTCATCTGTCTTGACCAATTCGTCCAGTTCGCTTATAGTCAGGGAAAGCCTGTCAGAAAGCGGAGTAGGTGCTTGGGATTTCCCGGTACTCTCGGCATGTAATGACGGGCTTTTGCGTTTCAGGACAAAATGATCGTAATAACGATTCCCGTCGTTGTGGTTGCGTACCACAATTTCAACCTCATAGGGAACGTCATCAATCACCACATCGGTTTTGTAGCGCGTTACTGATGCGGGGTCTGTCTTCCCGTAACGGTTTTTCTCGAAAGAATCCATTTCCGCACGGCGAATCAATTCTTGGATATGTAACGCAGCAAGCGTTTTTTCAGGCTTTGGAACGCCAGTATTCAGCGCGTGTTTCAAGCCGCCAAAAGAGACGATGATAGAGTCCTTGTTCTTGGCGGGAACAGTAACCTGCTTCTCGTAATCCTGCTTTAGCTGATCCAGCACGGCATCACGGAGCCTGCGCCATTCGGTATGCTTTTTCAATACCGATCCAGCATCTTTCCCGGAGTTATGCGTCACGATGTAATCATCCGTGATGTACAGCCCGGAAGGATGCGCAACCCTGATGCACTGCGCTTCCTCGTAGCCATCTGGAACAATCGCCACGATGTACCGGGGTTCATAACTTTTAGGTATTAGCATTTTGCTCCCCATTGCTTACAATGCAGGAATGGATACGTACACGCTCCCTTTTTCTGCGGATATTTCCCGTGCAGCTCGCCTTGCCACGGAAACCACGCGCCTTGACCTGCTGGCGGACATCGACGCCACAGTGGATCGTCTGTCCGCGCGCGCGCGGGAACTGCGCGATATGGCAGTGTTCTTCTCCCGTCTTGAATCCGAAATTTCTGCCGCGCAGGTTGTCAAGGGACACTGCATCGACCCTGATTTCATCCTGACTTCCACGCTTGAACGACTGGAATCCGACCTTGAAGCCTATCTCCCGCGCATGATGGTCAAACGCACCAGTATCGACAAGGACACGCGCCTTTCGGATGCGCATTGTGAATCCCTGCATGACATATATGATGAAGTCATGGAAGAGGCCGCGTTGCTTCATGAAGCCATCCAGCTTGCCCGTGCAGCGATCATCACGTACGACCTGGCGGCGGAGCCAAAAGAAAGCCTGCCCGCCTTTGATTCCTGCGTCGAACTCATCGATGCCCTGCGCGAAAACTGAATCATGACCCTTGTCGGCGCGGGCGGCGTCGTCATCCACAGATGGAAGAAACAGCGCGTTTTTCACCGCGACTATGGCAAGCTGGAAATCGACATGCGAGACAAGGTGGATGAGTGTCTGCAAGACCTGCTGCGCCAACCTTTTCCCCTTGGCCTGCGCTTCGAGAAACTGAAGGGAAAGCGCAATCCCGATATTTACACGCTCCATGTCACGGGGAACTACAAAATATCCTTTGAGATCGAAAATGGGATCGCCTACCTTCGTCGCGTCGCGTCGCACGACGAAATTGATCGTGCGCCCTGACCAGAATTCCATCGCACGAACACGCCCGCTGAAGCGGGAAAGAATACTGGGAAGTTCAACGGCCTGCATGATCGGTCTCCTGTGATCTACTCTGCCACGACGCGAACCGCGGTCTGTGGTGAAACAATCTCCACGCGGATGCTGCGGTCCTTTTCATCCTTCGGAACATCGCCCTTGTCGATCCCGTAAGCCTCGCGTTCAAGTCGGATTACTTGACCGTATGAGCTGGTGAGCATGCCGAACATCTGGAGCCGATCCTTGGTGGGCAATCCTTCTTCCTGCGCGGCATCCAGTTCTTCCCGGAACTGTCGAGCCTGCCTGCGCAATTCTGCGATTTCGCCGCGATGGGCGATCTGGACAGCGGCGATAAGTGTTGCTGCGGATTCGACAATTTTCTTCTCGGAGATTTGTCGTTTTTCTTTCTGGATTTCATCGACGATGGTTTCCAAACTTTGGAAACCTGTTTTTTGGAAACCTTTTTGGAAACCTGCTTTTGCTGCAGCCTTGAGAACGATCGCCTTTGATTGCTTATCGACCTTCCCGGAGAGATCACGAATCCATCCTTTCGCCTTGGCGCGCTTGTTGATTGCGGTATGCGTGATGTTGTGCATGCTGGCGAGCGTGCGCAAAGGGACGATCCCGGCGCAATAGGCGGTTTCGATGGCGTCCCAATCGATGTGTTTTCGCGGGATTGATGGCGTAGTCATGCCGACAAGATACCGGCATGATGGCGTGGTGGGGAACCAATGAACGGTTTCACACGTAGAGCCTGCACTCTGCACGCAGAGGGTATTCCATTCATGGTTTTTTTGTGATATAGAATCCTGGCGCGCAGAAGTGCGCCTTTGCCGACGCGCAGAATGTGCGTCTCCCCTGATTCCTCTTTGGAAGGAGACGCCATGTCCATTCTTGATTCCCTGCGGGCTGATGCCCGTACTGAAAACTTCACCCCGCTCCCTGACGGAGCCTATTTCCCCCGCGAGGGCTGCCGTGTCCGCGGGACCTATGTCCACAGGAACATCCGCAACGGCATCGCAGAGCCGTGGCGAGAGGACAGCAATCTCGTTACCGAAGAGGGCTACAACCACATCCTGGATGTTGCGCTCGGCATAAAGCCCAAGGTTGCGGGGTACTACTTCGCGCTCTTCTCCGGTGCTGCGCAGCCTGCCTCGACCTGGACTGCGGGTAATTTCACGAGCATTGCCAGTGAGAACGTCTCGCTGACCGAGGGCTACACGCAGACCAGTCGCCAACTCTGGGTGCCCTTTCCTGCCGCGAACAGCACCATCACCAACTTCACGGATAGCGCCTCCAACCGGGCGACCTTCACGTTCGCCACCCAGTCGTCCGTGACGATTACCGGCAGCGCACTGTTGAGTTCGCCGACGCGCGGGGGTAGTGACGGGGTGCTGGTTTCTGCATCGCGCTACGCGGTCCCCCGTGTCGAGCAGGAAGGAGACACGCTCCAGGTAGGCTACAGCCTGACGCTTACGCTGGCCGACGCTGCTTCGTAAGGCGCAAGGTGTACAGCCCGAAGCCTTACGGGCGCTTCGGCAACCTGGGGAGCGACCCGGCAGCAGACGCGCTCGTTGAAGCCATAACCCGGCAGATGACGAACCTGAAGGAGGTCTCGTCTCTGCCGGGGTACAAGCTCGTCCGTCGGGTGCGCGGCTATACGGTGATCGCCTGGGACATGGGCGGCCTGCGACGCACGCTGGTCATTCCCCCCGAGGAACAAAGGGAAGAGGACGAAGATGTCGAGTTCCTGCCGGGCGGCTCCCTGCCCATGCTCTTCTCGGGGCGGGTGATGACGACGCGCACCAAGGGTGAGACCGCGGAATTGCGCGTGACCAACCAGACCAGGCATCGCTTGATCTGGTACGGGGAGAAGCGCGACAAGGACAACAAGCCCCTGCCGCTGCCCCCCCTCGTGCTGCATCGGGCACGCTTCAAGGTGCCCATTTCCGACGCGCTCGGGGAATTCCGTCCGCTCGAAGACTATGGCTGGTTCCATACCCAATATGGGGTGGTCATGCCAAGCCTCTATTCCGGAAGCATGAAGGCGGTCGTACAGGCGATCCTCGGCTTCGGGCGACAGTCCGGCTTGCCCGAAGCGGAAGCGGGCGAGGTGCTGCGCCTGCCCTCCGAGGTTGTCGCGGCAAACCGGGAGGCACTGGAGGGGGCCATTCTCCCCGGATACCGGGGGCGGCCCGTCGATGACGGTGCGGTGACTTATGACTACAAGTGGGTGAGCACGCATGGCGTCGGCTACGGGCAGGACCAACAGCCCTGGCTGATGCGGCTTTCCACCAGCGGGCTTGAGGCGATGCCCTTGCCCTTGATTCCCGAGACCACGACCACGGCCTTCCGCGCCTGGATCGAAGACGTCGGGGACGGGGAAATCCTCTGGTTGCTGGATCGCTTCGGCGGCATGCCCACGGGCGAAGCCTTCCCCTCCGGGGAGATGAAGGAAGAATGGAAGCGCGCGGGGGTGCTTGTGCATCTTGCCGAGGCGACGCCTGCCTATATGGGGACCGCCTATAGCTCCATGCATGGCGCGGCGTGGAACCTGCGCGGTACGGAGCTGGTGAAGACCGGCTGGCGCGGCCCGCTGCCCAACGGCCTGATCGAGGGGTACATGGTGCAGGCGTCCTTCAGCTTCGCCCCGCTGCCCAACGGCGGACGGGCGCGGCTCGATGTCTCGAAACTCCCGGCACAGGACCAGGCGAAGACCGTGGAGTACGTTGCCGAGATGCGGGCCGCGCTTGCCGGGCGCGCCTGGGCGGAACCGGCCCTCTACAAGATATGCAGCACCCCGCCGGACGAACTGGCGGCACGCGCACGGGACTATGCTGGCCGCGCCAACCCCAATCCCGAGGCGGAGGCGGAATGGTGGCACCAGCACCAGATGCCGCCCGGCGGACACGCGGGATCGCTGCGGGAAGTATATTCCGGCAACATCACATCGCCGCTTCCCGTCAAGAGTCAGGAGCAGGCGAAGTATCCGGAACTGCTGCCCACGCGGGCGCTCTACAGTTTCAACTTCACCGCCGAGGACTCGGCTGCGCGGGCGTTGGCGGCCCGTTCGCGCAGCGACATCGTAATCACGGCGTGGTATCAGGACGACGTGCTCAAGGTCGTCAAGAAGTTCCGCGATCCGCGGCCCCGTCCGGCACAGACGACGAGTTCGGCAGGCGACGATTGCCAGATCGTCGGGGGCAACACAACGCGCGTGGAATACGGCGAGGGGCGCACGATGGGTGAGTTCTACACCACGGACTTCGACCCCCGCGAATCCTCCGCCGGGACGTGGAAGGAGACAGAGTACAGCGGCGTCTACCTTGGCCCCACGGACTGGAGCGGGGGGATCGCTCCCATTGTCATGACGGGGTACATCGGGCGCTCGCACGCGGTCGGCACGCGCACCGTCTGGCGAGAGATGCATGACTACGAATTGAAGAGCGCCGTTGCATTCCCGATGTTCGCCCGCGAGTGCGCCCTTTTTGCCCAGACTGCGCACGCAGTGCAGCGGGTGTCCGGGGAGTCCTCCGAGCCGCTCTATGTTGCCGACCCCTATAGTTACTTCATCTGGACATTCGACTGGAATTTCCACTGGTACTGGGATTCGGAGATTCCCGCGTCGTCGATGAAGGGCACCCCCTATCCCGTTGGCGGGGACCGCTGGTACGCAGAAGTCCCCTTCTACAAGCCGGACATTGCCGGGTGCACTTCCTTTGCCGACCAGGGGCCGTGGCTCACGGTGCCGCAGGACGTGCTCGAACTGCCGGTCGTGCCCGACCCGGCAACGCACTGGCCGCGCTTCTCCCGACAGAAAGTCGACATGAACGTGGCGGATGCCGCCGGGAAGCTGCATAGCCCGCTCTATACCGGGGAGCTGCACAAGTCCCCCGACCCCTGGTTCTTCGACGCCTCGCCGGACCCGGAGACCGGCCTGGTCTTCCACGCTTCCGCCACCTGGAACTGCGCGGGGGACACGGAATTCCTGACCGTCATGGAGCAGGGCAAGGCCGCGCGGTCCTGGGGACAGTGTGCCCTCGCCGCGCCCGGCGACTTCCCTTCCTTCTTCGGCGTGGTCTCGGAGTAAGCCATGACAGACATCAATGACGAAAACGACCTGGTATTTGTCTCCGACAGCATGAGCGTGGGCGGACAGGCAGACGCACATGACGTCGTGGCGCTTTGGGAACACTGGGAGCGCATCGAGGGAGTAAGCGTTGTCGACCGCGTAGCCGTCGCGGACGTGCTTGACGGAGAGTCCACCGCGATGATGCTTGATCGCGTGGGCGTGTCGGAAGCCATGACCTCCCTGCAGTTTGCCATCGTCGATTCACGCGACAGGGTTGTCGCGCGGGATAGCCTCGGGGGCAGGCAGACAGCCGACCTGCACGATTTCGCACAGGCCACGGAGACCCTCACGGCAAGTCGCGTCAGCCGCCTGTCCAGCCATGATCGCGTGGGGGTGCGGGAGCGTCTCTGGGGCGGCACGACCCGGCAGGCGGACAGCATCGACAGTGTTCAGGCCCGCGACTGGTTGCAGTACGGCTCCATCGTCACCCTTGCCGATACGGCCTTCGTCTCCGACGCGCTCTCGGGCACAAGCGCGGGGCGGGCGGACTTCTTCGACGCACTGCGGCTCGTGGATGTGCTGGAAGGCCCGCGCTCCAGTGTGGAGGACTGCATCGATCGCCTGTTCGCAAGCGAGCACACAAGCACCCTGAACGCCGCTGTCGTTACAGTGGCCTGCCGCGCGCGCCTGGTGGATGTGCTGGAGGACGATCGCGCGGACAGCCGGCATACAGGTGTGGCCTTCACAACCTGCCTCCCGGCCCGCGCGCTCTCGCGCTACCTGCACCTGCCCGTGGTGCGCGGGGCAACCGTGCGCGGCAAGACGCTCTACCTCGCCTGCGCGGACGGCCTCTACGCACTGGACGGACACCATGAGGAAGTGCGCGCCCTGCTCGTGACCGGCGAGATCGATCTGGCGGGCAGGTCATCGAAGCTCGCGCACCCCGAGGCGATCTACGCAGAGTACGAGGCCGAAGGAGAGCTGGCCGCCTTCGTCACGCAGACCCAGGGCGGGGTGGCAGAAGGGCGCTATCGCTACCCCTTCCCCTTGCGCCCGGCGCGGGTGCTCACCAACAACCGCGTGGTCGTGGGGAAGGGCCTGCGCGGGCGGCACTTCACCTTTTCACTCAAGTTGCGCGCACGACAGGCGCGCTTGCTCGACTGGCGCGCCCTGGTGATACCGCTCGCGCGCCGGATTGAACGGAGATAGACATGGGCATCGATATTGATTTCAGCGGCGGGGGCGGCAACAACGGCGCAAGTTGGGCGGCGGGCGCGATCACGGAATCCCCGGTCGGACCCAAGGGGCCGCAAGGCTCGCTCAACCCCTGGCCGATCCAGGCATGGAACGCGACGTACAACAGCGCCACCTCCATCTTCGACCAGATGCGCTCCATGATGGGGCAATATGATGAGGGACTGAAGAGCCTTATCAGCACCCTTGCTGCCCTGCCGGGGCTGGAGACTGGCGAGCCGCCCAAGGCCATCGACATCACTGCCGGGGAACTCCCTCCGCTGGACCTGTCACACGCGCCCTTCGGCGGGCTGTATCGCCCGGTATTTCCCCTCGCGCCCGGCAAGCCGGATATTTCAGCCTTGCTCTACGGGCTGACTGCCGGTCTTGACGATCTCCTGAAGGACCTCCCCGAGGCTCCGAAGAAGCCCGCAACGAACATGCCCGCCAGCCCAACGCTGTCGGCAATCCCGCCCCCGCAACGCCCGTCGGGGGACATGTCCGTCCACATCCCGGCACCGCCGACGCTGCTTGAGCCACAACTGCCCACGCTGGTCGACATCAATATCCCCGACTTCCAGCCGCCGGAGATTCCGGATTTCAACGCCACGCCTCCGGATGGCGCGGACCTCACCCCGCCGAGCGTGCACCTCAACTGGGAGGAGCCGGTCTACAAATCCGAGTTGCTCCCCGAGCTTGTCGCCAAGGTGCGGGAATGGCTCAAGGGCGGGACCGGCCTGCCGCCCGCCGTGGAAGACGCGCTCTTCTCCCGCGCCCGCGAACGTGTCAGCGCCGAGACCAGCCGCGCCGTGGGCGAGGCCGTCACGCTCTGGGCTTCCCGCGGCTTCACCATGCCGCCCGGCATGCTGGTTGCCGCAGCAGACGCCGCCCGCGAGGATGGTTCCTTGCGCGCGGCGGAACTCTCGCGGGACATCCTGATCGAGGCGGCGAAGTGGGAGATCGAGAATATCCGCTTTGCGATGGAACGCGGCATCGCCCTGGAAGGCTTGCTGGAAGCCCTCTTCAGCAACATGGCGCAGCGGGCCTTCGAGGCCGCCCGCTTCACCGCGCAGGCGCAGATCGAGATGTTCAACGCGCGGGTTGCCCTCCTGAATGCCCGCTGGCAGGGATTCTCCGTGCTGGCGACTGTCTACAAGACCAGGATCGAAGGCTTGCTCGCCCGGATCACCGCCTACCGGACAATGGTGGAGGCAGAGATCGCCAAGGGCCAGATCAACGAACAGCACGTCGCAATCTACAAGGCCCGCGTCGAGGCGATGCTTGCCAGCGTGGAAGTCTACAAGGCCCTGATGGGCGGGGCGGAAATCGAGGCCAACGTCATCAAGAACCGCTTCGACGCCTACCGTGCCGACGTCGAAGCCTTCTCTGCGCAGCTTGCCGCGGAGAAGACCAAGTTCGATGTCTACCGGACGCAGGTCGAGGCGGAATCCACGAAGGCGGGACTTTTTGAGGTGGAAACCCGCGGATTCGCGGCGATCCTGGAAGCCATGAAGGCCCGCGCGGATGTCTTGATAAAGGGCAGGGAATTCAACATCGAAGCCGCGCGCGCATTGATCGAGGAGCACCGGGCCGCACTGGAGACGCATCGCGCCCAGATGGAAGCCGAGCTGCGGCAGATGGAAGCGAGCGTGCGCACGCAGGCCGCCGAAGTGGATGTCTGGAAGACGGGTGTAGACGCGCAAGGAATGAGTCTTGACGCACGGTTGAAGGTAGAGGAATATGGGAATCGCATGAAGATTGCCAACGCGGAACTGGATCACAAGCGGTACGCCCTGGCGCTGGAAAAGGCGATCCGCGAAAGCGAGCTGCTGCGCGAGGCACTGAAGACCATCGGAGCCTATCTCGCCCAGATGGCCGCGGGCGCAATGAGCGCGCTTCACGCTTC
>JAISME010000019.1 GCA_031276915.1 Zoogloeaceae bacterium | reverse complement strand
TGATAAAGGACGCCAAACTCAAGGCGCAGGCCAGCATCCAGGGCGACGCCGTGCGCGTCTCCGGCGCGAAGAAGGACGAGCTGCAAGCCGCCATCGCGCTGGTCACCAAAGGCATCACGAATTTCCCCCTCCGCGCCGGCAATTTCCGGGATTGACGCCGCGCCATGAGCGCACCGGACACCGCCCGCGTCACGCAGGCAGTGCGTGTGCTGTGGGAATTGCTGAAATACTGGCTTGCCTCGATGGCGGTGTGTTTTTGTGTTCTGGTCGCTGTGGGCGCTTTCTACGCTTCATCCCCCAGTGTCGTGGTTCTCATTCTGATGGTCGCGTTGCCCCTTGGTTTTTTTGTTGGCGTGCCCATGCTGTTCTATCCCGGAAACTCTCTTCTCGCGGTGAATTTCCTGGGTGTCCGGGGTGTCCTCGTCGCGCTTACCTTGGTGCTAACCGTATTCGGATTCCAGAAACGTCAGCACAAATATGGCAAGGCGCTCTTCCCTTTCACTTCCCCCATCCGCGCCAGGCATGTCCCGCGCTCCCGCAGCAGGGGGCGCAAGCGTTCGATAAGTCTCCGGACGTCAGGTTGGTCCCGAAACTGGTCAGGATTCTTTACTCGATGTCCTGACTTGCCAGATACTCTTCGTAGCTGCCCGGATAATCCGTGAGTGTGCCGTCAGGTTTGATTTCGAGGATGCGCGTAGCAAGCGAGGAGACGAATTCCCGGTCGTGGGAGACGAAAACCAGCGTGCCCTTGTAGAGATCAAGCGCGGTGTTCAGGGACTCGATGGATTCCATGTCCAGATGGTTGGTGGGTTCGTCCATGACGAGAACATTGGGCGCTTGCAGCATGAGTTTCCCGAACAACATACGGCCCTGTTCTCCGCCAGAGATGACGTTTGCGGGCTTTTTCTGTTCGTCACCGGAAAAAAGCAGCCGTCCCAGTGTGCCGCGGATCAAGGTTTCCAAATCTTCGCTTGCCGCCGCATTGGCGCGCGCGTATTCGGCAATCCATTCGGCAAGCGGCATCGCGCTCGTGAATTCGGCGGAATGGTCCTGCGCGTAATAGCCGGGCCGGGCTTTTTCCGCCCACTTGACGCTGCCCTGGACGGGTTCAAGGTCGCCCATCAGGAGTTTGAGCAGCGTACTCTTTCCCGCGCCGTTTTCGCCGATGACGGCAAGTTTATCGCCCGCGTTGATCGTAAAGCACGCGTTGCCGAAAAACATTTTGCCGCCCGTTTCGTATTGAAAGGCCAGGTTCTCGACTTCCACGATTCGCCGGTGCAGTTTCGTTTTTTCGTCGAAGGAAAAACGAATCCAGGGATATTGCCGGGAAGATGGTTTCACATCTTCGGGTTTCAGTTTTTCGATGAGTTTCAGGCGGCTTGTCGCTTGTTTGGCCTTGGATTTGTTGGCGGAAAAACGGCGTACGAATTCCTGCAGTCCGCTGATTTTTTCCCTCGCGCGGGTATTGGCCGCCTGCTGGCGGGCGCGGGCCTGGGTCGAGGCTTCCATGAAATCATCGTAATTGCCAGGATAGAGCGTGATCTTGCCGTAGTCGAGATCCGCCATGTGGGTGCACACCTGGTTCAGGAAATGCCGGTCGTGCGAGATGATGACCATGGTCGATTCACGCTGGTTCAGGATGTCCTCCAGCCAGCGGATAGTGTTGATGTCGAGGTTGTTGGTGGGTTCGTCCAGAAGCAGGATGTCCGGATTGGCGAAAAGCGCCTGGCAGAGCAGGACACGCAATTTCCATCCCGGCGCGATTTCCTTCATGGGACCGTTGTGCCGCTCAATAGGAATGCTGACTCCCAGGAGCAATTCCCCGGCGCGGGCTTCCGCTGTGTAACCGCCGTATTCGGCGAACCTGCCCTCCAGTTCAGCCGCGCGCATGTAGTCGTCTTCCGTGGCGTTCGGATTGGCGTAGATGGCGTCCTTTTCCGTCATGATGGCCCACATTTCCTCATGGCCCATCATCACCACGTCCAGCACACGCATTTCCTCGAAGGCGAACTGGTCCTGCCGGAGATATGCCACGCGTTCGGAGGCGTCCTTGGAAACGTTGCCCGCGCCGGGTTCCAGCAAACCGCAGAGGATTTTCATGAAAGTGGATTTTCCCGCGCCATTCGCACCGATGAGGCCGTAGCGGAATCCTTCGCCGAACTTGACGTTTACATTTTCAAAGAGGGGTTTGGCCCCGAATTGCATGGTGATGTTGGCGGCGACTAACACAGGCGGGACTCCAAACGGCAAACCGGGAAAGCGAGGCTGGAAATGGAACAGCCTCCCGTGCTGTGGAGGCTGTCCGAAAAACATTGGTGGGTTGTCACAGGATCGAACTGTGGACCTACGGATTAAGAGTCCGCTGCTCTACCAACTGAGCTAACAACCCGTTGCGAAGCGGGGAGCATCATACAAAAAACTGCTGCGCCTTGCAATTTTCCGGGATATTGGTGGGTCGGGTGAGACTCGAACTCACGACCAACGGATTAAAAGTCCGCTGCTCTACCGGCTGAGCTACCGACCCGTTCCGGAAGGACGGAAGATTATATGGAGAGGCAGAGGAAACGTCAATCTGGACAAGTCCCGCAACCAGGCCGAATCTGGCTCCCGATAACCGGTCCGCGCGAGGACATGAAGAGGAGCGCGCAAATGGAGATGTCGGGGAGGAGGATTGCACCGAGGTTATTTCATCCTTCCGGTTTGTCGAAACGTGGCAACGCCGTTTTTCCAGTCCGGTCTGGAAATGTTTTTCCACTCTCATCCTGTGAGAAGCGCGCCTTGAGTCTTGTTCTGGTGTTTGCCATCCGTCGCTTCATGCAGGGTGTCTTGCAGCCTGCGGCGCATTCCGCGCCCAGGGGTTCGTAGCCCCGGCAGCTTCCGGCAATGGGCTTGCGGCCAAAGAGGACGCCGATTGCCATGATGAACACCAGGAACACGATGACGCCGAATGTCACGAAAAATGTCGCCATGCTTCCTCTCTGACGGGGTTGTAACCGTGATGCGCCGCTCCGGTTTTCTCCCGGGCTTTCCGGAAAAGTCCATGCGGGTATTTCCTGCGCATCGCGTTCATGGATGCTGCCACTGCATCGTCCAGCAGATTCAGGCAACAACAACCCGGAATCGGGTGCCGCCATGTTGCCCCAGGCTGATGGTCAGTTCTGGCCGCAGCTCGAATTCCGTAACGGGGGCTTTCAGGTCGTCGTTGATAAAAGTGCCCTGGGGGTTGCCCTGATCGCGCAGCAGCCAGCGACCGTTTTCATAACCCAGCCACAGATGCCGCTCCGCGACCAGCGGATCATCAACAACAATCTGCGCTGAACTGGCGCGACCGATGATCTGGCCCTCCTGTTGCAGACTGAAGGATTGTCCGGCAGCGCTGCCGCCGATATCCACAAGCCGCAAGCTGGCCTGGGGCGCATGTTCCTGACGCAATTCCGTAACTTTGTCCTGCGCGGCGCTGACAAGTTCCTTGCCATGCTGCAAGGCGCTGGCGCCTGCTTGCTGGGTGGCGCGCAACACCTTGCCGCCGGCGCTGGACAACAACTGGTTGAGACGCTCGCCATCGTCGCTGACAAAATCCTTCAGCGCCTGGCTTTGTTGTTCGCTGCTACCATCGAAATCAAGGTAGGGCGCTGCGCCAAAGCCCAGCAACTTCGCGTAGAACATGTCAGGAACCGAGCTTCTGAGGACATTGTAGGACTTGGCGGAAGCGTTGTATTTCTGCCGTTGTGTCTCCAGTTTGTTTTCCACGTCCTGAATGGCGTCCATGAGATTGAGGTACTGGGTGTTTGCCTTGAGGTCGGGAAAGCGTTGCGCCAGTCCATTGACGGCAGTGAGCAAAGTTCCACTTTGCTGGTGTATCCGCTGCACATTGTCCAGGCTGCTGTCCTCGGAAATCTTGAGCATGACCAGCTTTTCACCCTCGGTGTAATTGCGCACCGCGTCAATCAACTGGTTGATGAGCGAAGCCTGCTTGCGCACACTAACCCCGATGTTGGACCAGGATTCCTTGACATCCTCGGAGGTCCTGCGCAGGCCGTTATAGCGCCAGAACAGGAATCCAATGGCGATCAGTCCGATCCAGAAAAGCGTTTTCAAAAACCCCAGTATTGCATCCATGTGATATTTTCCAGAATAAAATGCGAAAAGAATTATAACGATATTCCATTTTGTCGGGTGAACATTGCCTGTGATAGAGCGCCCTGACAGCAGGCGAGACCTTCCCCGCGAATTACCCTCCAAAATCATCCAGCAAGATATTTTCCCGCTCAACGCCCAGATCAGTGAGCATTTTGATGACGGCGGCGTTCATGACCGGGGGGCCGCACATGTAGAATTCGCAATCTTCCGGGGCGGGGTGGTCTTTCAGGTAGTTTTCGTAGAGCACGTTGTGGATGAAGCCGGTTGGCCCCGTCCAGTTGTCTTCCGGCAGCGGGTCGGAGAGCGCAAGATGCCA
>JAISME010000146.1 GCA_031276915.1 Zoogloeaceae bacterium | reverse complement strand
ATTTCGCCAGTACGCCGCCCGCCGCGCCACCCACGAACAACCCAATGGACTGGAGCGTATTATAAAGGCCCAGCGCCTTTCCTTTGGCATGTGGTGGCGCAAGACGGGAAATCAGCGACGGTTGCGTCGCTTCCAGGATGTTGAACGCAGCAAAGAAAAGGGTGAGCCAGAACGCTAGCGCCCATAGTCCGCGCGCCGCGAAGGCAAAGCCCGCCAAGGTGAAAATCAAGAGCGCGATGGCGGCGGAAAACACGGTTTTCATGCGGCCTTTTCTTTCTGCGAACAGCACCGCTGGCACCATGACGCCGAAGGAAAGCAGTACAGCGGGCAGGTACACCAGCCAGTGCCGCTCGACGGCGAGATGCCCGTCGCGCACGAGCGCCGTTGGCACCAGCACCCAGAGCGCGGTCTGGGTAAGATGCAGGACGAACACGCCGAAATTGAGCCGAAGAAGCTGCGCCTCCCGGAAAATGGCGGCCAGTGGCACGGGCGAGGATTGCGCGCCGGACACGGAAGGTGTGGGCACGACCTTCAGGAGCAGGACAATGGCCGCCAGAGAAAGCGCGCCGGTAAGCCAGAAAATGCCGGACATGTCGATCCACCCGTAAAGGATGGGCGCGATTGCCAGCGATCCCGCAAAGACAAGGCCGATGGACGCGCCGATCATCGCCATTACTCGGGTGCGATGTTCCTCGCGGGTGAGGTCGGCAGCCAGGGCCGTGACGGCGGCGGAAATCGCTCCCGCGCCCTGCAGCACGCGGCCCGCGATGACACCGTAAATTGTCGTGGAGAGGGCGGCCACAGCACTGCCGGCGGCAAAGAGCAGGAGGCCGGCGGCAATCACCGGCTTGCGCCCCCAACGGTCGGAGGCGCTTCCCCAGGCAAGTTGCAGCATGGCCTGGGTCAGGCCATACGCGCCCAGGGCAAGTCCAACCAGGGTAAGGTCGTCGCCGCCGGACAGTTTGTGGGCGTGCAACGCGAAAACGGGCAAGATCAAAAAGAGACCCAGCATCCGCAGTCCGAAAATGGCCGCAAGACTCATGCCAACCCGGCGTTCGGCCGCGCTCAACCCGGAAGCGCGCATCAAAACGTCCCGATTACCCACATTGGCACGCTGGGGCCGGGATCATTGAGACTGTGGAATTCCATGATGCCGTCACCATCCTTGTCCAGAAGGTAATAAGGCGCGCCGGTCTCCGGTACGATCTGGACCTTGTAAAGCCGTCCGTTGACCCGGTATTCCGTTTCGGTGCCGCGCTCTGTCTCGCGGATGGTCACCGCAGGCGGCGGCGCGCCGTCTTCCTCCATCGCCTGGATTTCGGGCGGAGGCGGCGGCACGGCAGGCAATTGCGTGTCGTCGATGCGGTCAACCTGTTGCGCCAGCGCCAGGGGGACGGCGCATGCCAGCGCGGCGACGGAGACGAGACGGACAATACGGAAAGACACGGGGGACATGATCGGGATTCCTCGTTGTTTGGGATCGTTTGAAAACCGGTAACCAACGCTATTATAGATTAAGCATCAGTTCGCGCTCGATTGCCGGGGACTTGTCCTTGCTGGATTCGTAATGCGCGAAAATGGCGGCGACAATTCGCGCCGGGTCATCCTCGATGCGCACCAGATCCAAGTCCGCCGGGTCGATCATGGTTTCCGTGACAAGGCGTTCCCGAAACCACTCCAGAAAGCCGCGCCAAAAAGCCGCGCCCACGAGGATGATGGGAATGCGTCGGCTTTTCCGGGTCTGCACCAGCGTCAGGGCTTCCATGAGCTCGTCCAGTGTACCGAAACCGCCGGGCATGACCACATAGGCGCTGGCGAAGCGCACGAACATGTATTTGCGGGCGAAAAAATGGCGGAAGGTCTGGGAAATGTCCTGATAGTCATTCGCCTTCTGTTCGTGTGGCAACTCGATGTTGAGACCCACGGACGGGGACTGGCCATGAAAAGCCCCTTTGTTCGCGGCTTCCATGATGCCGGGCCCGCCGCCGGAAATGACAGAGAACCCCGCGTCGGAGAGTTTCCGGGCGATGATCTCGGCCAGCCGATAATACGGATGCTCCGGCGCGACGCGGGCGCTTCCGAACATGGAAACCGCGGGCAGGATCGCCTTCAGGCGATCGGTGGCCTCGACAAACTCCGACATGATGCCGAAAACCCGCCACGCTTCCCGCGCTGCGTCCGAATGCGGGTGCGCTTCCAGAACAGGCGGCAGTTTTTCCTTCTTGTTCATCCTTTGATCCTGTGAAATGAACGGTCATCATCCCTGGCATTGTAGATGGGGGAACGGGAGCGGGAAATTGCCGTCCGCGGAACTACAGGACACTGTCCATTGTGATACCGCCTTGCTGCAGGAGATGGCGCAGGCGTTTCAGGCTTTCGATCTGGATCTGGCGCACGCGCTCGCGGGTAAGCGAGAGGTCGGAGGCGATCGTATCCAGAGTGACCTGTTCGCGTCCATCGAGGCCATAACGGCGTTCCACGACTTCGCGCTGGCGACTCGTGAGCCTGGAAAGCCAGGTTTGAATCAGGCGCGTGATTTCATGGCTTTGCAGGCGGGTTTCCGGCGTGCCACCCTCGTCGACGATGAAATCCAGCATGGAATGCTGCGCGTCGACTTCCAGGGACGCATCCAGAGAGACAATGTATTCGTTCAGGTTCAGGATGTGCCGCACTTCATCCGGTGATTTTCCGAGCTGCCCGGCGACCCGCTCGATCATGTGTTCTCGCGGGGTTTCGGGTTCCAACTGGCGTGTGGCGCGCAGAACCTGGTTGATCTCCTTCAGGACATGCACGGGCAGACGAATGGTGCGAGCCTGGTTCATGATGGCTCGCTCGATGGACTGGCGCACCCACCAGACCGCATAGGTGGAAAAGCGGAATCCGCGCTCCGGGTCGAATTTTTCCAAGGCGTGGATCAGGCCAAGGTTGCCTTCCTCGACCAAATCCAGAAGTGGAATGCCCCGATGCAGGTAATGCTTGGCGATATTGACGACCAAACGCAGATTGTGTTCGATCATTTTTTGCCGTGCCGCGAAGTCGCCTGTCTTCATGCACTGGGCGGTCGCCAGCTCCTCTGCCGGGGTCAGAAGCGGCTTGGCGCCGATTTCATGCAGGTAAAGCTGGGTGATGTCCGCCAGCAACTCGTTTTCCGGCGCGGGCGACATACGTTCCGGATCGTCAGGCGCGCCGGACGATCCGGCGGGGAAATCCTCCGGAGGAAGGATATTCTCGTCGTCATCGGATTCTGTCGCCATGCGGGCCTGTCTTGTTATTGTCTTGTGGTTTACGGTTTACTGCCTGGGCAGAAAATCCAGCGGCTCGACGGGTTTCCCTTGCTTGCGGACCTCGAAATGCAGTTTTATCGCGTCGCTGTCGGTATTGCCCATCTCCGCGATTTTCGTGCCACGCCTGACTTCCTGGCCTTCCTTGACGAGAATTTTCCGGTTGTGCGCGTAGGCGGTCAGATAGGTTGTGTTGTGTTTGATGATGATGAGCTGTCCATAGCCGCGCAGGCCGCTGCCCGCGTACACCACCTTGCCATCCGCGGCTGCGAGGACAGGGTCGCCCGCCTGTCCCGCGATGTCGATTCCCTTGGTCTGCGCGAAATTTCCCACAGTCTTGCCTTTTGCTGGCCAGCCCCAGGCGAGACCGGAAGTCGTCGCCGTGACGGCGGGTTTCGTTTCGCTTGTCGCGCCAGGCTGTGTCTCGGTCGACCGCGTTATTGTTGTAGCGTCCGGATTCTGCGCGCGGGCATAAGCGGCGTCGGAGTAGGGCTCCTTGATTACCAGCGGTTCACGTTTCAGCCTGGTGTCCGCGCCGTCATTCAGCGAGCGCTCGACCACAGCACCCATGACAACGGGAGCGGTACTGACACCTGGCGATCCGGATGCGCTATCCGGTGGCGCGACCCGAAGCACCTGTCCGACCGAAATGAGCCCCGGGTCCACCAGGTTGTTCCAGGCCGCAATGTCGCGGTAATCCTGACTGTAGCGCATGGAGATGTTGTAGAGCGTATCCCCTTTTTGCACGGCATGGTAGCCTGGCCTGGCCTGGTCACCCGCCGCGAGATTGTTGAGCTGCTGCGGGCGATGCTCCACCGGTGCGGGGACTGTGCTGGCGCAGGCGGCAAGTAGCGCAAGCAGTGTGGCGCTTGCGGAAAACCGGGAAAAACGCATTGCATTCATGATTCGATACCAGATAACAGGGGAACGAAACGAACTTTCTCCAGCCGCGTCTCGGCAAAACCCTGAAGTGTGCGCTGGATATGGCAAAGATACTGCTCCTTGTCGCCAAGCGGCAGGATCAGGCATCCCTCCACGGCAAGCTGCTGCAAGAGCGCGGGAGGAACCTGACGTGCCGCCGCAGCCACAATAATACTATCGAACGGCGCCGCTTCGGGAAATCCAATGCTGCCATCGGCATGTCGCAGACGCGCCGAAACGCCGGGAATACGCTTCAGATGCTGCTCGGCGCGAGCAAGCAGGGGGGCGATGCGTTCCACTGAATAGACATCGCGCGTCAGTTTTCCGAGCACTGCCGTTTGGTAGCCGCAGCCGGTGCCGATTTCCAGGGTTTTCCCCAAGCCAGGTCGCGCGCCGAGCAGAGCCTCGATCATGCGGGCAACAACATAGGGCTGAGAAATGGTCTGTCCAAACCCCAGAGGCAGCGCCATATCTTCATAGGCGCGGGAATTAAGCGCCTCATCCACGAAAATATGACGGGGAACCGTGGCCATGGCTTCCAGCACGGCTTCGTTGCGAACCCCCTGTCGCCGCAGCTTGTCGATCATGCGCATGCGTGTGCGCAAGGATGTCATGCCAATGCCGGCAAGGGCGGAATTCATCATGCCAGCCAGGAACGCATGCGGGAAATCTGCCCGGTATGAGTCAAATCGATTTGCAAGGGGGTAACGGATACGCACCCCGTGTCCACTGCGTGAAAATCCGTGCCATCTCCCGCGTCCTGCGCCGCGCCAGCGGCGCCAACCCAATACAGGGTCTCCTGTCGGGGGCTCTGGATTTTGACCACGGGTTCGGCCTTGTGACGACGCCCCAACCGGGTGACTTGCCAGGCGCCGATTCGGGCGGGAGGCAAGTCGGGAACATTGACGTTCAGGAGCACGGGTTCATTGAACGGACGCTCGATGAAGCGCATCGCCAATTGCCGTGCGACTTGCCCGGCGGTGGCGAAGTGGGTGGCTTCCATGCCGGCCAGGGAAATCGCCAGGGAAGGAACTCCAAGAAGATACCCTTCGGTAGCGGCGGCAACGGTGCCGGAATAAAGCGTGTCGTCCCCCATGTTCGCGCCATGATTGATGCCGGAAATCACCATGTCCGGTAATTCTGACAACATGCCAGTCACAGCCAGATGGACACAATCCGTCGGTGTGCCATTGACGAAATAAAAACCATTGGGCGAGCGACGAAGAGAAAGAGGACGGTCCAGCGTCAGAGAATTGCTCGCGCCAGAACGATCCCGTTCCGGCGCGACAACAATAATTTCTCCCAAATCCTGTAACGATTCCGCCAGGCAGGCAATACCCGGCGCAAAATAGCCATCATCGTTACTCAGGAGAATTCGCATGCAAGTACATCAAATTGCCAGATCCTGAAGCGTGCCGCCGTTTCTCAACCAGGCCTCAACCCATTGGGGTTTACGGCCCCGTCCTGTCCAGGTCAAGTCGGGCTGTTGGGGATGACGGTATTTGGGCGCGGCTTTTCCTCTGGTGCCGCGCACTTGTATGACACCCAACAATTCATCAAGCGGGAACCCCTTCGATCTCGCGTATTCTTCAACTTCCTTGCGAATCTTCTGGCGTTCTTCCGCTTCGCGCCGTTTGATTTCGCGCGGAATTCGGCGTTCCAGTTCTTTTAATTCAACCAAAGACAGAGAGGACATATCCACCATGACTGTAAATCTCCTTTAAGGGAAAAACGAAGACATTCTAGAGAAATCATGAAGTTTAATCAAGCATTGCAATCTCCCATGATCCTTCCTGATATTTTATTGCCTGGAGAATGGACACGCACACCCGGGACTTGCCATCGGAAAAATTTCGAAAATGGTCTCGGGAGTGACTGGGACGCCATGAAAACAATACCACCGGATATTTATCCGAAAATCCCGGTCTCAAAACCGGTAGGCGGTGCAGGTCATGATTTTCGCGGACAACCGCATCAAGTGTTTGGCCGGTTTCGGCAAAGAAGCCGCGCCCAGGCGCGTGGCGGTATCCGCGTGCCTGATTTCGTCAACTTTCATTTGCGCGAGCAGTGCCCGGGAACGGTGATCCCGGGAAGGCAGGCAGTCGAGATGGTGATCGAGGTGCTGTTCTACCTGCCGCTCGGTTTCGGCCAGGAATCCCAGGTTCCATTTCTTTCCGCATGCGCCGGCCAACACGCCCAGGGTGAGCGCGCAGGTGTACCAGAACGGATTGAAGAGGCTCCTGCGACCGCCGAGCTCACGGATGCGCCGACTTGTCCAGGCAAGGTGTTCGACTTCCTCGCAGGCGGACTTGGCGAGCGCGGCACGGATGTCGGGGTCGCGCTCCGCCAGGGCCTGGCCCTGGTAGAGCGCCTGGGCGCAGATTTCTCCCGCGTGGTTAACCCGCATCAAGGCAGCGGCGTGCCGCCGCTCGGCATCTGCTAACGTTGCTTCCGGCATCTCACTGCCGGGAAAGGCGCGCGCGCTTTGCGCTTCGGCGAAAAGCGCGCGCAGCGCCTTGTCAAATTCCAGAATGAAAGCATCCGGAGGGGAAAAAGGAGAAAAACACATTGTGGCGTGCTTGCGGAACAGTTCTTTTCAATTCAGGTGTCGGGGAAAGATTTCCCTTCTTTTTCCAGCGCTTTCCGGATGTCCTCGACGTAATAGTTGAGCACGCCGCCAGGACAGAAAAATTCGCTGTACAGCGCGGCATGATGACGATTGGCGGTTGCCTCGCGCACAGGGAACCAGCGTTCTCCACGGGTTTTCGACCACACGCCGTCAAGTCGCCCGGATGCGTAAATCCGCCGTTCCGCTGTCTGGCAGCGCATGCCTTCACGGGTGACGTTGCGCACGCCGGCGGGGCTTACGATCACGAGCGTGTAGCGCACGACGCCATCCGATCCGACGGAAAGATGCGCGAGATCCACAAAAAAACGGTTGCGCGCCGTTGCGCTGACATAAAAACGCGCAAGGTCCTCGTCTTTCGGATATGGCGGTAATTCGACCTCGTTTTCCTTCCATTCCGGTTTTTCTTCGAATGTGTCGTCTTCGGTGAGACTGTCGAGGAAACCCGCCTGTGCTGGAAGGAACATTCCCCAGGAGGCGATGCAGGCAATTCCGAAAGGACGCGCGGCGCAACGCCATCGCCACGCGCGGGTTCTGTGTCGTGCGGCGGTGTTCATGCTGTTTCTTCTCCCACGCTTTCCAGCGCCGTGTTCGTATTTTTTCCCGCCGCGTGCTGCCTGTCCGCGTTGAGGTAATGCTGCAATTCATTGAGCGCCTGCAAATAGACACCGCGCTTGAATTCGATTACCGCGTCGAGCGGCACCCAGTAATCGTGCCAGCGCCAGGCGTCGAATTCCGGATGGGAACTGGTGCGCAGCGAAATGTTGTTGTCGCGCCCAACGAGGCGCAACAGGAACCAGATTTGTTTTTGTCCGCGGTAGGAGGCGCGCCATTCCCGCTTGATCCATTGTGTCGGCACTTCGTAACGCAGCCAGTCCTTGGTTCGTCCCAGGATCGCAACATGTTCGGGATGCAGGCCGATTTCCTCGTGCAGTTCGCGGTACATGGCTTCTTCCAGTGTTTCGCCACGTTTGACGCCGCCTTGTGGAAATTGCCAGGAGTGTTCTCGTATCCGTTTACCCCAGAAAACCTCGTTTTTCGTGTTGCACAGAATGATACCGACGTTCGGGCGAAAGCCTTCGCGGTCGAGCATGATGAATGTCCTGCGAAAGGATTGAATTGCCGATATTCTTTCATAACTGCGCTTCCCACGCAAAATCGCTCCCGGTAGAATGCCCGATTTCGTTTCTCTGGATTGATCGAATCATGCGCTCCTCCCGGTTTTTCTTCAAAACGCTCAAAGAAGCGCCGGCGGATGCCGAAGTGGTCAGTCAGCGCCTGATGCTGCGCGCGGGTCTGATCAAGCGCGTCGCTGCCGGTATCTATACATGGATGCCTTTGGGATTGCGGGTATTGCGCAAGGTGGAGACCATCATCCGGGAGGAGATGAATCGCGCGGGCGCGGTGGAAATCCTGATGCCGGCGGTGCAGCCTGCCGAACTCTGGCAGGAATCCGGGCGCTGGGAAAAATATGGCCCGGAGCTCCTGCGTATCCGTGATCGGCACGGGCGTGATTTCGTGATCGGCCCCACGCACGAGGAAGTCATCACCGATGTGGTGCGCCGCGATGTGAAAAGCTATCGCCAGTTGCCGCTGACCCTTTACCAGATCCAAAACAAGTTCCGCGACGAAATTCGCCCCCGTTTTGGCGTCATGCGCGGTCGGGAATTCCTGATGAAGGACGCCTACTCATTCCACGCGGGTTTCGCGGACCTGGAGCGCGAGTACCGGAATATGTATGCGGCCTATACCCGCATTTTCACCCGCATGGGGCTTTCCTTTCGTGCCGTGGCGGCGGATACGGGGTCGATTGGCGGGACGGGATCGCATGAATTCCAGGTTATCGCCGAAACTGGCGAGGATGATATTGCCTACTGTCCGGACTCGGATTACGCCGCCAATGTGGAACTGGCCGAGGCATTGCCACCCGCGACACCGCGTCCGGCTGCGGCGGCGGCACTGGAAAGGGTCGCGACTCCTGGCCAGACCGCATGCGCCGAGGTGGCGGCATATCTGGGTATATCGCCCACACAGATCCTGAAGACAATCGCCGTGGTGTGCGAGCGGGACGGTGAAAAGGAACTCGCGCTCCTTTTGTTGCGCGGCGATCACACCCTGAACGAAATCAAGGTCGGCAAGATTGCGGGTCTGGAAACGTTTCGTTTTGCCAGTGAGGCGGAGATCGAGGCGTTTCTGGGATGCCCGCCCGGTTACATCGGGCCGGTGGGTGTCGATCCGCAGAAGGCGCGCGTGATCGCGGATCGCAGCGCGACGGTCATGTGTGATTTCGTTTGTGGCGCCAACGTGGCGGGATTTCATTTCACCGGCGCCAATTTCGGACGCGACTGTCCCGAGCCGGAAGTGGCCGATCTGCGCAATGTCGCGCCGGGCGATCCGTCGCCGGATGGCAAGGGAAAGCTTGCGTTTTGCCGCGGCATCGAGGTAGGCCATATTTTCCAATTGCGTACGACCTACGCGGAGGCGCTCGACTGCGCCTACCTGGACGAGCAGGGCCAGCGCCGGATCATGGAAATGGGGTGTTACGGAATTGGCGTCTCGCGCATCGTCGGCGCGGCCGTCGAGCAGGGAAACGACGAAAAAGGCATTGTTTTCCCCGCGGCCATTGCGCCATTCGAGGTCGCTGTCGTGCCGATGGGATATTTCAAGAGCGAAATGGTGAAATCCGCCGCCGACCGGCTCCATGACGATCTTGTGGCTGCCGGGTTCGATGTGCTCCTGGACGACCGTGACGAACGGCCTGGCTCCCTGTTTGCCGACATGGAATTGATCGGCATTCCGCATCGCATCGTAGTGGGCGAGCGCGGTCTGAAAGAGGGAAAGCTTGAATACAAGGGGCGCGCGGACCCGGTGGCGACATTGCTGGCAGCCGACGCGGTTTTTGCCTTGCTGGCGGAAAAGCTGCGCTGATGAGGTGCGCACGCGCCTGGCGCATAATTTGCGCGCTCTGTTGTATCGCCGCCGGTGTCGCGACGGCGGGGAACCAGCAGTATGAGCCGCTTTCCGCCAGCGTGCGCGCGGTGCTTTCCGGCAACATCGCGGATCGGAAACCGTCAGGCAGTTCCTTCAGGAGCAGCGCGGAGGCAGTCGAATGGTTGGGCGTCATGTCGGCGCGACTCGCCCGGCGGATTCCCGACCGGAACTACCGGCTGGAATTATTGCGCGCCATCCACTATGAGGCGACACGCGCCGGACTGGATCCGCAACTGGTGCTGGGGCTGATCCAGGTGGAATCCGGGTTCCGCAAGTACGCGGTCTCCTCGGCGGGCGCGCGCGGCTACATGCAAGTCATGCCGTTCTGGGTGAAACTGATCGGGCAGCCAGCGGACAACCTGTTCCACATGCGCACGAACCTGCGCTATGGCTGCACGATCCTGCGTCATTATCTGGAAATCGAAAAAGGCAACCTGTTCCGCGCCCTGGGACGTTACAACGGCAGCCTGGGGCGCGCCGAATATCCCAACCTGGTGCGCGGCGCGTGGGAGCAGTGGCGCTTTGAAAGAAAACAACAACCCGCGACAACGCCCGGCCCCTGAACCACGGCCCCTGGACCATTGTCGCGCTCTTTGCCGCGCGAGAGGGACGGATGCCGTGGCAAAGACCCCTTCCCCTATACCCGCCGCCAGGTCGTAGTGCCCTGCGGACTGTCTTCCAGCAGGATGCGGCCGGCCTTGAGGCGGTCGCGCAGCAAGTCGGCTTTTTGAAAATCCCGGTTTTTCCTGGCGGCGAGGCGTTCGGCGATCAGGGCTTCGATTTCGGCTTCGGAAAAGCCCGCGTCTCCACCGGTCGGGGCTGCGCGCAGATAGGCTTCCGGCGCGCGTTCCAAGAGACCAAGAATGCCGCCAAGCGCCTTCAGGAGGCCGGAAAGACGGGGGTCGCGCGTGCGGTTTGCTTCCTGCGCCAATTCGAACAGCGCGGCAATGGCGGCGTGTGTGTCGAAGTCGTCGTCCATTGCGGCCTTGAAACGGGCGGCGACAGGGTGGAGACTCCAGTCGATTCCGGTATTCGCGGGCGGCACATCGCGCAGTGTGAAATACAGGGTGTTCAGGCTTTCGCGGGCATCTTGCAGGTTGTCCACAGAATAATTGAGCGGGCTGCGATAGTGCGCGCGCAGGATGAAAAAGCGCAACACTTCCGGGTCGAAAGTCTTGAGAACATCGCGGATGGTGAGGAAATTGCCCAGCGACTTGGACATCTTGGCATCGTCGATACGCACGAAACCGTTGTGTATCCAGTAATTGACGAATGGACCGCCGTGCGCGCCCTCGGACTGGGCGATTTCGTTTTCATGGTGCGGAAACTGCAAATCCTGGCCGCCGCCGTGAATGTCGAAATGCGTACCCAGGAGTTCGGAACTCATGGCCGAACATTCGATGTGCCAGCCGGGCCGTCCCGCGCCCCAGGGGGAAGGCCACGACGGTTCGCCGGGCCTGGCATGCTTCCAGAGCACGAAATCGAGCGGATCCTTCTTGTCTGCGTCCACTTCCACGCGCTCGCCCGCCCGGAGGTCATCCAGAGACTTGCCCGAGAGCTTGCCGTACCCCTTGAACTTGCGCACTGAATAATTGACGTCCCCGTTCGCGGCTTGATACGCCAGTCCCTGGCGCATCAGCGTGTCGATCAGCGTCAGCATCTGTGGAATGTATTCGGTCGCGCGCGGCTCGTGACTGGGCGGCAGCACGCGCAGGCGCGCGGCGTCCTCGCGCATGGCGGTGATGAAACGCGCCGTGAGCGCCGTGACGGACTCACCATTTTCCGCCGCGCGCCGGATGATCTTGTCGTCGATGTCGGTGATGTTGCAGACGTAGACAACATCGTAGCCGCTCACTTCCAGCCAGCGCCGGATGGCGTCGAACGACACCATGACGCGGGCGTGGCCAATGTGGCAGTAATCGTATACGGTCATGCCGCAGACGTACATTCCGGCCTTGCCGGGTTCGATGGGGATAAAAGGCTGTTTTTCCCGTCTGAGCGAGTTGTAGATGGACAGCATGGGACTTGGCTTTTGAGGCGGATGCCAAAATTTTGTTAGAATGTGCAGTTTGGATTTTCCGCAGTATAGCATTTGCCATGCGCTTTTCTGACCGTCTTTGTATCAAGCCGATCCTCGTGGCGCTGTTCCTGGGGGCGGGCCTCGCCTCCTGGCATCCGGTCATTGCCCGTTCCCTGCCGGAAGTCCAGCGCCTGATGAAGCAGGGGCGGTATCCCCAGGCGCTTGAGCAGGTGAACGCCTATCTCACCGCGCACGGCAGGGATGCCCAGGGTCGGTTCTACAAGGGTTTGATCCTGGCGGAACTGAATCGCGGAAATGAGGCCATTGCTGTTTTCACACGCCTTACGGAAGATTACCCGGAACTTCCCGAGCCTTATAACAATCTTGCCGTGCTCTACGCCCAGCAAAAGCAATACGACCGCGCTAGGCTTGCGCTGGAAAAGGCAATTCGCACACATCCTGCCTACGCCGTGGCATACGAGAATCTGGGGGACGTCTACGCCAGGCTGGCAAGCCAGGCCTACGACAGGGCGTTGCAACTGGATTCCGCCAATGCCGCCGCGCAAAGCAAGCTGGCGCTCATCAGCGATCTGGTCAGCGCGCCCGGCAGGTCCGCGCCTCCGGCGCGGGGCGGTATCGCCTCGTCCCGGCAACAGCAGCCCAGGGCAACGGTCACCACGACCGTGCCGGGCGTGGCCGCCATGTCCTCCGCCGCTTCAAGAACCGCGCCGCCGGCCAAACTACCTCCATCGCCTCCCGCGTCGTCCGCGCAGGTGCAGCTCCCGGCCAGGGCGCCCGCGCCACCGGACAGGACGAAGACGAAAACACCCACTCCGACTGACGCCGGGCAGGAGGTCGGGAAAGCATTGCGCGACTGGGCCGCGGCCTGGGCGCGCCAGGATGTCGATGCCTATCTGGCATGCTATGCGCCTGGTTTCAAAACGCCCGGCGGTATGCGCCGCAAGACCTGGGAGGCGGAGCGCAGGAACCGCATCAGTCGTCCCTCGTGGATCAAGGTTGATCTTGCTGATGCGCAGACTGTCGTCGAGGGTGACCGCGCTACCGTGCGTGTGCGCCAGTCGTACAGGGCTTCCAATTTCAAGGGCGATTCCAGCAAAACCCTGGTCTTCGTCCGTTCTGGCGACCGTTGGCTGATCCTTGAAGAAACCGCGCGCTGATGTCCATGCGATCCTCCCGGTTGCCCGCGCTGACGGTGCTTGTCTTCGTCATCCTGTCCGCCGGTCTCTATTTCCTGGATTCCAGCGAGAAAGGGCGTTCTTCGTCCGGCGGCGCGACGAAACAGGGAGAAGCGCCGGAGAATCCGGCGTTGGCGGCATTGCCGGGTGACGATCCGGAATCCGCGCTCGAAGGCATCTTCGCGGAGATCGAGGCGAACCGGCTGAATGCGGCGCTGCAACGTGTCGAAGACCTGATCGGGCGTTATCCCACCTTTCGCCTGGCGCACCTGATCAAGGGGGACCTGCTCTTGGCGCGCGCGCGTCCGCTTTCCGGGTTTGGCGCGATGGAGAACGCGCCCGCTGAAAAAGTGGCGGATTTGCGCGCGGAAGCCGTGGCGCGTCTCAAAGGGTACCGTTTCAGGCCGTCCGCGGAGAATGTGCCGCGCTATCTCTTGCGGATGCGGGACGATCAGCGTTACGCCATTGTGATCGACACGACGAAATCGCGGCTCTACCTTTACCGGAACGAGAACGGACGTCCGCGTTTCGAAATGGATTTTTACATGACGCAGGGGAGACTGGGAGCGGGAAAATTCGCGGAAGGCGACAAGCGCACCCCCATCGGTACGTATCACGTCACTTCCTTCCTGCCGCCGGAAAAATTGCCCGACCTCTATGGTCACGGTGCGTTTCCGATCAATTATCCGAACGAATGGGATAAACGCCGGGGACGCGGGGGTTCTGGCATCTGGCTGCATGGCACGTCCTCCGACACCTTTTCGCGTCCGCCCAAGGCGTCCGACGGCTGCGTGGTGCTCGCCAATCCGGATTTCGACCGTCTGGGCACGCTGGTGCAGGTGGGATTGACGCCCGTCATCATCAGCAGCGAGGTCGAATGGCTGTCTCCCAATGCCTGGCAACAGGAGCGACAGGAACTGGACACCAGCATCGAAGCCTGGCGCGCCGACTGGGAAAGCCTGGACACCGAACGCTACCTCGACCATTATTCCCCGGATTTCAAAAGCGGCGGCCAGGATTTCGCGGCCTTTGCCCGGCAAAAGCGGGCGGTAAATCGCGGCAAGGCCTGGATCAAGGTAAAGCTTGACCGTCTGGCGGTCTTTCGCAACCCCGGGCCCGAAGATCTAGCGGTCGTGACGTTCGATCAGGTCTACGAGAGCAGCAATCTTTCCAACACCATGAAAAAACGCCAATACTGGCAAAAGGAAAATGGACGCTGGAAGATCATTTACGAGGGCGCGGCCTGAGGGCTTGCGGGCTCGGGGTCCGCGTTCCGGATTTGTCATGAAAGGAGACCTTTGGGATGAAACGAGTATTGATTCTGGCTATCGGCATGCTGGCCACGGCATGCGTCTGGGCGTCGCCCAGTGTGGAAATCCAGACGTCCATGGGCAGGATTGTCGTCAGCCTCGACAGCGAAAAAGCGCCCAAAACGGTGGAAAATTTTCTGACGTATGTCAGGGCAGGGTTCTACGGTGGCACCGTTTTCCATCGCGTGATTCCCGGTTTCATGATTCAGGGTGGCGGCTTCACTCCCGACATGACGCAGAAAGCAACCCGCGCGTCTGTCGAAAACGAGGCCAGGAACGGTCTCAGGAACCGGCGCGGCAGCGTCGCAATGGCGCGCACCGCGCATCCACATTCCGCCACCGCGCAGTTTTTCATCAATCTCGTTGACAACGCCAGTCTTGACTATCCCTCGCCGGATGGCTGGGGGTACGCCGTATTTGGCGAAGTCGCCGAGGGCATGGATGTGGTCGACAGGATCGCGGCGGTTGAAACCGGCAGCAAGGGCGGACACCGCGATGTGCCCGGCAATCCTGTCATCATCAAGACCGTCAAGGTCATTCCCGAAAACGAGAAGGAAAAGTGAGGTATTCATGATCAGGCTCACCACCAGCCAGGGCGTCATCACCCTGAAACTGGACACCCGCAACGCGCCGGAAACCGTCAGGAATTTCATCCAGTACGTGGAAGCGGGGCATTACGACAATACGATTTTCCATCGGGTCATCAACAATTTCATGATCCAGGGTGGTGGCTTCGAGCCGGGCATGAGGGAAAAGTCCACGCGTGATCCGATTGCCCATGAAGGCGAGAAAAACGCCGCGGGCGGACTCGGGAACAGACGTGGCACCGTTGCGATGGCCCGTGCTGGTGATCCGCATTCCGCCACCGCGCAGTTTTTCATCAATGTCGTCGACAACGATTTTCTCGACTTCAAGGCGCCGAGTGGCAACGCTTGGGGCTACTGTGTTTTCGGGGAGGTCACGGAAGGCATGGATGTGGTCGACAAGATTCGCGCGATGAAAACCGGACGCAAGGGATTCCACGACGATGTGCCGATCGAGGATGTCGTCATTACAAGAGCGGAAGTGATTGCGGAGTGACGGCGGCGTTTTCCGGATCATGAAACGCCGCGCCTTTCTCGCCGCCGGGATATTTCCCTTCCTTTCCACACCGCTTCTGGCCGCGCCGAAAACAGGCGCAGCCAGGAAAGCGGCGACGAAACCGAAACCCAGGGCGAAAGCCAAAGGGAAGGCGGGCAAAAAGGCGGCGGAATCCGGACGTTCGTCCGCGCCGCCAGCCGCCAATCCGCGCACCACGGCACAACGTTCAGTGCTGGATGCGGCGCATCCCGGTTCCTCGGCCACACGCCTGCCGCCGGTGCGTCCGCAGGAATTGCCCGGAAACTGGCAGCGACGATCGATCACATTCCAGGTGGCGCCCGGACCATCAAGGGGCCGCCAGCGCCTGTGGCTGCCGCTTCCCATGAACCAGGACACGTTGTACCAGCGCAGCCTGGGCGTTTACTGGCAGGGGAATGCTGAACGGGGAGCGATTGTCCGCCTGCCGGAAGGCGATCTGGAAGCCTTTTATGGCGAATGGCCGGCGGGTGTCGCGCCGCAATTGGCGCTTACCGTGATCGCCGAGACGTCCAACCGGCGGTTTGATGTTTCCCGCCGGAGCGAACCACCGGAACGTGAAGACCTGGTGCGGCGTTTCCTGTCCGCGTCCCGCCAACTGCCCAATGAAGGGCGCGTGTACGCGCTGGCGCTGGAGATCGTGGGGCGCGTGGTGGATCCGGTGGCGCAGGCGCGTGTCCTGTATGACTGGGTAATCGCGCGCGCCGATTACAATCCCGACTTGCCGGGTGGCGGGCATGGCGATGCGCGCGCGCTCCTGGAAAACCTGCCCGCGCCAACGCCTCCCGGCTGGCGGTACCAGGGTGGTTCCGCCGATGTCGCGGGGTTGTTCACGGCGCTTTGCCGCGCCATTGGCATTCCGGCGCGGCGGGTGTTCGGCTTCTATGCCGCGCCGTCGCAAACGCGCGGCAGCCTTGGCCTGGCGAACGCGGACGCTACCCGCGCCGCGCACTGCCGCGCCGAATTCTACATTCCGGGGTATCGCTGGATCGGCGTCGATCCAGCCGGCGTCTGCCGCGCCGTCACCATGGGCGGCCTTGAGGATGGCGACGCGCAACGTGTCGCGTGGCAGAGACTTCTGTTTGGTGTCTGGGAAATGAACTGGCTTGCCTGGAACATTTCCGAAGATGTTCGCCTGCCCCTGCCGGGGGATGACAATGGCCCCTTCCTGCCATTCTTCTGCCTGCCCCGGCTCGACCGGCCTGAAGGCGAACTGGACGGCATGAATCCGGAAACTTTCGGATATCGCATCGAAGTGTCCTGAAACCGGGGCATGAAGCCCGGTAACACCGCGCGCGCCCGACCAAATCGATTTCCCCTCTTCACGCATCGTGAGAAAAATCCCTGTTCGCCCCCTTGTCCGGAGAAGAGGGGATTATCTTGCGACAAAGACAGATTCCCTGGACGCGCTCGCCGCAAACCCTCCATTTCGGGGAATTGCCGCTGTGCGGTTTTGTTCTCCCGGGGGGACGCGAAGTGACATTTTTTGGTTCATTGGTGACGAATATTGTCACCTCCTGTGTTGTTGGGGTGGGGGTAAGAGGATGGATAAGGAAGGGTAATCAAGGGCTTAAGGGATTTTAGTGTTTCTGGCACATGTCTTGCGTGTAGATTGCCATGATGAAGCGGAACATGACAGGACAGGAACGGAAAGTGGAAAAGACGGTTGTCGGGTCTTCGTTGTGCGCGCGTGATCGCC
>JAISME010000061.1 GCA_031276915.1 Zoogloeaceae bacterium | reverse complement strand
GAAAAAACACGCGAGGCCATGCTGCTCTGCGAGGCCGCCGGATTCGATGTGATCCTCGTGGAAACCGTGGGCGTGGGGCAATCGGAAACCACGGTCGCGGGCATGGTGGATCTGTTCGCGCTCCTGCAACTTCCCAACGCGGGCGACGATTTGCAGGCCATCAAGAAGGGCATTGTCGAAATTGCCGACCTGGTGGCGATCAACAAGGCGGATCTCGACCCCGCCGCCGCCGCCGTAACCCGCGCGCAGTGGAAGAACGCGCTGCATTTCCTGCGTCCGGCCAGCCCCAACTGGACGCCGCCGGTGCTGGCGATCAGCGCCCTCAAGAAAGAAGGTCTCGCCGAATTCTGGGAAGCCGTGTTACGCTACAAGACTATTTTGACCCCAACCGGGGAATTTGAGGAGAAACGCCGCCGTCAAGCGGTCGACTGGATGTGGCAACTCATCCATTCCAGTCTCAACCAGTGTTTCCAGCGGCACCCCGCTGTGAAAGATGCCATGCCAAAGATCACCCAAAAGGTGGCTTCGGGATGTATGACTCCTGCCGCTGCCGCCTTCGAGTTGATGAAGGCGGCGCAAATCGCAACCTTTGAATCCTGATTTTCAAGGAGTTTTTTATGCATGACATCATTCACCGGCTGGAAAAGAAGCGGGAAGCGGCCTCCCTGGGCGGCGGCCAGAAGCGCATCGACAACCAGCACAAGAAGGGCAAGCTCACCGCCCGCGAGCGCATCGAACTGTTGCTGGATCCCGACACCTTCGAGGAATGGGATACCTTCAAGGAGCATCGCTGTGTCGATTTCGGCATGGGCCAGGCCGAAAAGATTCCCGGCGACGGCGTTGTCACCGGCTACGGCATGATTAATGGGCGTCTCGTCTTCGTCTTCTCGCAGGATTTCACCGTCTTCGGCGGCGCGCTCTCCGAAGCCTACGCCGAAAAGATCTGCAAGATCATGGATCACGCCATGAAGGTCGGCGCGCCGGTGATCGGGCTTAACGATTCCGGCGGCGCGCGCATCCAGGAAGGCGTGGCCTCGCTTGCCGGCTATGCCGACATCTTCCAGCGGAACGTGCTCGCCTCCGGCGTGGTGCCGCAGATTTCCATGATTATGGGGCCGTGCGCGGGCGGCGCGGTGTATTCGCCCGCCATGACCGATTTCATCTTCATGGTCAAGGATTCCTCCTACATGTTCGTCACCGGCCCCGACGTGGTGAAGACCGTGACGCACGAGGAAGTCACCGCCGAGGAACTGGGCGGCGCAGTCACGCACAGCAGCAAATCCGGCGTGGCCGATCTCGCCTTCGAGAACGACGTGGAGGCGCTCACCTACATCCGGCGGCTGATGAACTACCTGCCTTCCAACAACCGCGAACTGCCGCCCATGCAGCGCACCAACGATCCCGCCGAGCGCGTGGATCACTCGCTCGACACCCTGGTGCCGGATAATCCCAACAAGCCCTACAACATGAAGGAGTTGATCGTCAAGGTGGTCGACGATCACGATTTCTTCGAGACCCAGACCGAATACGCCCGCAACATCATCACCGGCTTTGCCCGCATGAGCGGCTCCACCGTGGGCATCGTCGCCAACCAGCCGATGGTGCTGGCCGGTTGCCTGGACATCAAGTCCTCGATCAAGGCGGCGCGTTTCGTGCGCTTTTGCGATGCCTTCAACATTCCCGTGATTACCTTCGTAGACGTGCCCGGCTTTCTCCCCGGCACGGCGCAGGAATACGGGGGCATCATCAAGCACGGCGCGAAACTCCTTTACGCCTATGCCGAATGCACGGTGCCAAAGGTGACGGTGATTACGCGCAAGGCTTACGGCGGCGCCTATGACGTGATGAGTTCCAAGCATCTGCGCGGCGACGTGAATCTCGCCTGGCCTTCCGCCGAAATCGCGGTGATGGGCGCCAAGGGCGCGGTGGAGATCATCTTCCGCGAGGAAAAGAACGATCCCGAAAAGCTCGCCGCCCGCGAGGCCGAGTACAAGGACAAGTTCGCCAATCCCTTCGTGGCCGCAAGCCGCGGCTTTGTCGATGATGTCATCATGCCGCACACGACCAGGAAGCGCATCTGCCGCTCGTTGGCGATGCTAAAGGACAAGAAACTGGAAAACCCGTGGCGCAAGCACGGCAATATTCCACTTTGACGCCGGGAGAGTTCACATGTTCAAGAAAATACTGATCGCCAATCGTGGTGAAATCGCCTGCCGCGTCATCCGCACCGCCCGCAGGATGGGCATCCAGACCGTGGCCGTTTATTCCGAGGCCGACCGGGACGCCCTGCACGTCATCGCGGCGGATGAAGCCGTGTGCATCGGCCCCGCGCCTTCCAGGGAATCCTACCTGGTCATGGACAAGATCATCGCCGCCTGCAAGGAAACCGGGGCAGAGGCAGTGCATCCGGGCTATGGATTCCTTTCCGAAAACGAGGAATTTTCCCGTCGGCTGGAAGAGGCGGGCATCAAGTTCATCGGCCCCCGGCCGCATTCCGTGGGCAAGATGGGCGACAAGATCGAATCCAAGAAGCTGGCCAAGGAAGCGGGCGTATCGACGATTCCCGGCTACAACGAAGCCATTTCCGGCCCCGATGAAGCGGTGAAAATCGCGCGTGACATCGGCTATCCGGTGATGATTAAAGCCTCGGCGGGCGGCGGCGGCAAGGGTTTGCGCGTCGCCTGGAACGACCAGGAGACGAGCGAGGGCTTTGTTTCCTGCGTGAATGAGGCGAAGAATTCCTTTGGCGATGACCGCGTGTTCATCGAGAAATTCGTCGAGGAGCCGCGGCACATCGAAATCCAGGTGCTGGGCGACGCGCACGGCAACATCGTCTACCTGAACGAGCGCGAATGCTCGATCCAGCGCCGTCACCAGAAAGTGATCGAGGAAGCGCCCTCCCCCTTCCTGGACGCGGAAACCCGTAAGAAAATGGGCGAGCAGGCGGTGGCGCTCGCCAGGGCCGTGCAATATGAATCCGCCGGGACGGTGGAATTCGTGGTCGGCAAGAACCGTGATTTTTACTTCCTGGAGATGAATACCCGGCTTCAGGTGGAACATCCGGTCACGGAATTCATCACGGGGCTTGATCTGGTCGAGCAGATGATCCGCGTCGCGGCGGGCGAAAAACTTTCCATCACGCAAGCCGACGTGAAGATCAACGGCTGGGCGATGGAATGCCGCATCAACGCCGAAGATCCGTTCCGGGGCTTTTTGCCTTCCACCGGACGGCTCACCTGGTTCAACCCGCCGCTGCCTTCCGACATGGTGCGCGTGGATACCGGCGTCTATGAGGGCGGCGAAATCTCGATGTTCTACGATTCGATGATCGCCAAGCTGATTACGCATGGCAAGGACCGCGCGGAGGCGATTGCCCGGATGCGCGACGCCCTGAACGCCTTCGTCATTCGCGGCATCAGCAGCAACATTCCCTTCCAGGCCGCGCTCATGCAGCATCCGCGCTTTCAATCCGGCCATTTCAACACCGGCTTCATCGCGGAAGAATTCCCGCAGGGCTTTGACGCCTCAATGGTGCCGCATGACGATCCGCTCCTCCTGGCGGCGGTGGCGGCTTTCGTGCATCGCAGCTACCAGGATCGGGCCGCGAAGATTTCCGGGCAATTGCCGGGGCATGAACGCAAGGTGGGCGACGAATGGGTGGTGCTGAGGAAGGGCTACGAGCGTTATCCGGTCACCGCCAAACCCGTGCCGGGCGGCTATGTCGTTGAATACGAGGGACGCCAATACACCATTCTTTCCGATTGGCAACTGGGGCAGATTCTCTTTCACGGCGCCTGCAACGGCGCGCCGTTCACCCTGCAAGTGGAACGCCATCGCATGACGTACCAGCTGTTCCACTGGGGCACCCGCGCCGACGTGATGGTGATGACCGCGCGCGCCGCCGAACTTCTCGCCATGATGCCGAAGAAGGCGCCGCCCGACCTTTCCCGCTTCCTCCTCTCCCCCATGCCCGGCCTGCTGCGCGAAATCGCCGTGGAAGTCGGCATGGAGGTGAAGCAGGGCGAGAAACTGGTGGTCATCGAGGCGATGAAGATGGAAAACATCCTGCGCGCCGAGCATGATTGCAAGGTAAAGAAGATCACCGCCAAGGTAGGCGACAGCCTGGCGGTCGATGAGGTCATCATCGAGTTCGAGTAAACGGATTTGGTTTCATGGAAGGAAAAGCCCGTCTTCGGACGGGCTTTTCCAGTTTTCCAGTACTTGTCCGCAAATCATATTGTTTTCCCCCGGGCTTTTCCGGGAAGCGATCCTGGCGGAGGCGATCATGGCCGGGACCACGCGGCTTCGATACATTTTCCCGTAACGCGCCAGCAATTCGCGCAAGCGGTCACGCCGGGGATGACGCGCTTCGACAATCCGGCGACGGGGTTCGTCATCCGGGTTCCCTGCTTTGGCCGCATTCTCCCGAGTGGACGCGAAGTGACATTTTTTGGTCACTCAGTGACGAATATTGTCACTTCCTGTGTTGTTGGGGTGAGGGTGGGAGAATGGATAAGGAATTGGAATCAATGGGTTAAGGGGTTCGACTGTTTCTGGCACATGTCTTGCGTGTAAATTGCCATGATGAAGCGGAACATGACAGGACAGGAACGAAAAGTGGAAAAGACGGTTGTCGGGTCTTCCTTGTGCGCGCGCGATTGCCAGGCTGAAAGCCTGACGATCGCGCGCGCACAGGCAAGACCCGACAACCGTCTTTTCCACTTCCATCTCCTGTCCTGTCATGTTCCGCTTCATCATGACAATCTACAGGCAAGACATGTGCCAGAAACACTCGAATCCTTTAACCCATTGATTCCCCTTCCTTATCCATCCTCTCATCCCCACCCCAGCAACGCAGGAAGTGACAATATTCGTCACCAATGAACCAAAAAATGTCACCTCGTGCGCCCTCAAAAGAACAAAACCGCACAGCGGAAATTCCCCGAAATGGCGCGGGAACAGCGCAGCCTTCCGCCTCCAAGCTTTCCGCTTTGTACATGTCTTTCATCGTACACACCTGTCACCGCCACCCGGCGCGAGAAACCAGACTGGAAACCAGGCAGTTCCTGATGGATCATGCCTGTCTCACAGAATGCTCCCCCGCGAAACTCCCGGGCCTACGATCCGGCTTCTGCCGCCGGTTTGCGGGACAACCCGAATCTGCACGGGAATGCGCGCGTTCAGCGCCGGCACATGCGAGACGATCCCGATCAGCCTGCCTTCGCATTCCAGGCTGGACAAGGCTTCCAGGGCGGTTTCCAGCGTTTCCTCATCCAGCGCGCCAAAGCCTTCGTCGAGAAAGAGGGAATCCACGCGCACGTTCCTGCTTGCCATGCGCGACAGCCCCAGGGCGAGCGCAAGACTGACGAGGAAACTCTCGCCGCCGGAAAGATTGCGGGTGGAACGGATTTCGCCGGCCTGGTCGTTGTCGATCACATCGAGTTCCAGCGCCGTGTTCTGGTTGCGTGTCAGCAGGTAGCGGTCGGTCATTTTCCCAAGTTGCCGGTTGGCCGCGTCGATCAGGCGGTCAAAGGTCAGTCCCTGCGCGAAGTTGCGGTATTTCTTGCCGTTTTCAGAGCCGATCAGGTCATGCAACGCCTGCCAGCGCAGGGATTCGGTCCGCTGGCGCGCAATGGCGGCCAGCCGGGCTGCCTGTTCCCTTTCCGCGGTTTCGTTGTCCGCGAGTTTCTGGCGGATGCCGCCGATTTCCTGCTGCAACGTCGCGTACCGCGCGCCCAGGACGGTTTCCATGGTTTCCAGCGTTTCCAGCGGCTCGACGGCGAGCGCCCTTTGGCGTTCCTTCTCCAGGCGCAGATTCTTTTCACGCGCGCGCGCGGCGATTTCGGTAGCTTCGTCGGCGAGGAGGCGGGCCGCGTGTTCCAGTTGCGCGCGGCGCTCTTCCGGCAGGATGGCGGCGCGATATTGCGCTTCACCGGCAAACCCGGCTGTCGCGCAACGCGCGGCGAACGCCGTTTCCGCCGCGCGCAATTGCCCGGCCCGGCGCGTTCGGTTTTCTTCGAGTTCGGCGATTTTCGCTTGCAGGCGGGTCAGGGCGACCCGCGCGACCTCATGTTCCCCGCGGGCGTTTTCCATTGCTTCGGAAGCCGAATCGACGGCCCTGGCAAGCCGTGTTTCCTCCGCGTCGGGAATCCTGTCGCCAAAATGCGCGCGCCGTTCGGCGCGGATGTCGTGGCATTCGCGTTGCCAGGTGTCCAGTTGCCGGGCTTGCCGTGCGAGTTCACATTCGGTTTCCCCGATCCGGTCGGCCTGTTGCGCCGTTTTCTGCTCCAGTCTGGCGATTTCCCGGTCCAGCCGGGTTTTCTCCGCCTGTCTGGCAAGCCATGCGTCCCGACGGGCGACGAGTTGCGCGCGCGTTTCGTCGATGGCGTCGACGGTGGCCAGTTCGATGCCGAAGGCGCTCCGGATTTCTTCCCGCAACCGGAGGCATTGCGCGGTCTCTTCCGCCAGACAGGTTTCCGTGTCTTTCCGGAGTGTGGCGACCTGTTGTCCGGTGGTTTCCCGCGCGAATCCGGCGGCCTGGGTTTCGCGCTCCGCCGCGACCCTGGCATCCCGGAGTTTTTCCAGCCCGATCCGGCGTTCGGACAGGATCCTGTCCGCCGCCTCGGCCATTTCCAGGATGCCGGCGGTTTCGACGCATTGCCGTTCGAGCCTTGCCCGCGCCGTGTCCAGCCTTGTCGCCAGTTCCGGGAGGTCGGGCGTCATTTCCGTGTCCGCCGTGTCCGCCGTGTCCGCGGCGGACACGATGCTTTCCAGAAGAATCTCCAAGACGCGCCGGGCGGCGGCATCCTGTTCCTTCCATGCCTGTTCGTCGGCGGCGACGCGCTCCATGTCCTTGCCGGTTTCCGCCACCTTCACCTGGATTTCCAGCAGGGCGTCGCCGGCGCTTTTCCAGTCGGCGATCACCGTGTCCAGACGCTGGCGGGTCGCGTCCGGGCACGGCAGCTTTTCGGAAGCGAAGGGATGCGCGGTGGCGCCGCACAGGGGGCAAGGCTCACCGTCTCGCAGGAGATGGCGCGCTTCGCGCAGGTCGGCGATGTTTTGCAGCAGATTCAACTGGGTTTCGAGCAGTTCCTTTTCTTTCTCCAGCGCGGCGTGCCGCGAGGCGAACATTGTCCGTTTTTCGTCCAGCGCGGTTTTTTCGGCGTCAAGCGTTTTCCCGCGCCGGACCAGCGCCTCCAGCGCGGCACGGGCTTCGGCCCGCGTCCGAGCCGCTTCTCCAGCCTGGATGACAGTGGATTTTTCTTCCAACAGGGCGAGATGGCGTTTGCGCCAGTTGGCCAGCGTCTCCCCCGACAACCGTTCATCCTGCGCCGCTTCCAGCGTTTTCAATTCCATTTCGGCGGCTTGCGCTTCCCGTGTCACTTGCGCGAGGCGCGCCGCCAGTGTCTCCCAGGCGCGTGTGGCTTCCCGCAGGACATTGAGCGCGCCGGCATGCGCCGCTTCTTTTTCGCGCCGCCGCTGGTTTTGTTCCCGGAGATGTTCGAAACGGCCCGCGAATCCCGCGAGCGTTTCCACCAGCGCGGCGTCGGCCCGCGTTTCCTGCATCCGCGCGGCGAGTTGCGCCAGGCGCTCCTGTTCCCGCGTGTGTTCGGCGCGATCCCGCGCGTGTTCCGATTTCTGGGCGGCAAGCACCCCGGCGCGTTCGGCGAGATTTTTCCGCAAGGCGTCGATTGCGGCCTCCTTTTCGCCGATGCGCCTGTCGAGTTCGCGCGCGCGCCGGATCGCGGGTTGCGCGTCCCGCTGTTCCGTCCTGGCGGTGGCCAGCGCGGCGGCGGTATCGCGCAACCGCGCGGCGGCGGCGCGGATCGCCGCTTCTTCCCGCGGCAAGATCGCGCGGCAGGTTTCCAGCCCGGCCAGGTCGTCCCTGTCTGCCCGGCGCAGGGTTTCCAGACGTTCGTAATCGGCAGCCAGTTCCAGCGCGTGGCGGGCGGCGGCCAGTTTTTCCTGTTCGGGCGCGAAGGCGGCCCTGCGGGTGACGAGATCCTTCTCCTGCCGCGCGAGCGCCGCAAGCGACGTTTCCAGTTCGCGCATGCCGCGCTGCCAGTCGATCGCCGCCCTGCAACGCGCAAGCGCGGCGCGGGTTTCCTGATCCGCGTGATTTTTTTCGGCCAGTGCCGCGCGCAACGCGGTTTCCGCTTCCGGCGCCAGCAACGCGCAGCCTGCCAGTTCGGCGTCGAGCAGTTCCAGTTTTTTCTTCTCCTCGCCGCGCCGTGCGAAGACCTCCATGGAAATCCTGCTGTAGATTTCCGTGCCGGTGATCTGTTCGAGAATCGGCGCGCGCTCGTCCGGCGCGGCAAGCAGGAAGGCGGCGAAATCGCCCTGGGCAAGCAGCATGGAGCGGGTAAACCGCGCGAAATCCATGCCTGCGCGCGTTTCCACCGCCTTGCCCATGTCGGCGACCCGGCTTGCGAGAAGCTGTCCGCTGTCGGCGTCGGCGATCTCGTGCCTGGGTGATTGCAATGCGCCGTCCGGTTTCCGGTTGGCGCGGCGCTGGCTCCAGTGGCAGCGAAAACAGCCTTGCGGGGTCCTGAAGGTGACTTCGGCAAAGCATTCGCCCGTCTGACGGGACATGATCTCGTTGCCGCCCTTGTTTACGCGGGCAAGACGCGGTGTGCGTCCATAAAGCGCGAGACAGATCGCGTCGAAGAGCGTGGTCTTGCCCGCGCCCGTTGGTCCGGTGATCGCGAAGACGCCATCGCCCGCGTAGGCCGGATGCGTGAAGTCGATCGCCCATTCACCCGCAAGCGAATTCAGGTTTCCGAGCCGGACCGACAGAATGCGCATGATTACCCGCGCTTCCTCCGCGTGGCGTTTCCGGGAGCCTTTGTCCGCGCATGGCGCGTCCAGCGGGAAATGACCGGATCGCGCGCGCCGTGAAAGGATTTTCGCCCGCGGGACATCAGCTTTTCACCGCCGTCGGGACATCGGCGTCGTGAAGCGCGAAACAGGCTTCACGGTAGGTTTCGCGCAGCGCCGCCCGCTCTGTTTCCGGGATCGCGTGCGCTTCCAGGCAGCGCGTGAAAACCTCCTCCGGGTCCAGGTCTTCCAGGTTTTCCCCGGATTGCCGCGCGGCGAGGAAACGCGCCATCCGGCGCGGATTCCGGATGCGCAGGATGTCAAGCGCCGTGCCTTCGACGAAGGTTTCCAGATGCGCGCGCAGGCCGTCATCCGGCGCCTCGCCTGTATGGATGATCTCCAGCCAGACCGGCTGGCCGGCGGACCGCAGCGCCTCCAGGCGGCGCGCGATGGTTTCCCGATCCCCCTCGACGCAGGCGAGCTCCCGGAAGACCGGCACAGGCACATGCGCGACAGTAGGCGTCCTGCCGTCAAACGTCACCCGGCAGACGCTCTTTTGCTGGCCGGCTTCGGAAAACCCCATCGCCAGCGGCGCGCCACTGTAGCGGATATGCGCGTGACCACGCACCGCCTGCGGCAGATGCAGGTGTCCCAGGGCCACGTAATCCAGTCTGGCGGGAAAGATCCCGGGTGGCGCGTGCGCGAGCGAGCCGACATACAGTTCACGCACACCGTCGCCCTCGCGGGTTTTGCCACCGGCAGTAAACAGGTGCCCGGTAGCGATGAGGGGAATGTCGAGGTCGCCGCGCCTTTCCCCGGCAATTTCGACGACACGCGCGTAATGCGCGCGCAATCCCTCCAGGAGTTTCGTTTCCTTGTCGGTGGCGTTCTCCCCGGCTTCCACCTCGCGCAAATCCTTCTCCCGCAGGTACGGCACCGCGCAGACAATCGCTTCCGGCGCGCCATCGGGTGTTTTCAGGACCAGCACTTCGTCGGCTGGATCGTCACGCTTGCGACCAACCACATGCACATCGAGCGTCTTCAGGAGTTCCCCGGGCGCGTCGAGAAAGGACGGGGAATCGTGATTGCCGGCGATCACCACCACATGTCGACAGACCGCTCCCGCCGCCACCCGGCACAGGAAATCGTAATAGAGCGCCTGCGCCTGGTTCGTCGGCGCGGCGCTGTCGAATATGTCGCCCGCCACCACGAGGATATCCGCGCTTTCCTGTCGCATTGTGTCGACGAGCCAGTCGAGAAAGGCCGCGAATTCGTCATGGCGTTTCCTGCCATACAGGGCGCGTCCAAGATGCCAGTCGGAAGTGTGCAGCAGGGTGAGCATGGAGGGGACTGCCGCGGAGGGCTTGCAAGGGAGGCCAAGTCTACCCGAATTCCGCCGGAAACCGGCGCGGCGCCGATGCCGCCCGCGCCGGAATCACGGGGTGGTCATTGTGGTCATTGTGATTGCGCGAGGAGTTGCGCCAGTACATGGTCCACCCCGTTTTCCCAGGGGGGCAGGCAAAGGCCGAAGGTGGTTTCGAGCCGGGCGCAGTCGAGCCGTGAACTGGCGGGACGCCGGGCGGGCAAGGGATAGTCCACAGTCGGGACGGGAACCAGGCCGTCGCTGGTCAGTCTGAGTGGGCGCCCGGCCGCGTGGGCGGCATCGATGACGTGGGCGGCATAATGGCGCCAGCTTGTCGCGCCGGCCGCGGTCAGGTGGTAGAGGCCGTAGGGGAACGTTTCCTTCCGGCCACGCAGGTATTGTCCGAGAATCTGCGCCGTCACGTCGGCGATCAGCGCCGCCGGGGTCGGCGCGCCAAACTGGTCGCTTACCACCTTGAGCGTCGTCCATTCCGCCGCGAGCCGCAGCATGGTCTTGATGAAATTGTCGCCGTGCGCGCCAAAAACCCAGGAAGTGCGGAAAATCAGGTGTCTGGCGTTGGCCGCCGCCAGGGCGCGTTCGCCCATGAGCTTGGTGCGACCATAGACGTTCAGGGGGTTGGGCGCGTCACTTTCCCGGTACGGTTGCCCGGATACGCCGTCGAAGACGTAATCCGTCGAGTAATGCACGACCAGCGCGTCGATGGCGGCAGCGGCTTCCCCCAGCGCGCCGGGCGCGACGGCATTGATGATTTCCGCGCGGGCGGTTTCCGTTTCCGCCTTGTCCACCGCCGTGTAGGCCGCCGCGTTGACCACAGCCCAGGGGCGATGTCCGATGACCAGTCCTTTCAGGGCGGCGGGATCGGAAAGATCGCAGGCCTGGCGATCGAGCGCCAGCACGGGCCCCAGGAGCGCCAGCGCGCGTTGCAGTTCAAAGCCCACCTGGCCTTGCGCGCCGGTGACGAGAATCGGACGTTGCGTCATGTTGCCTTCCCCTGTTGTGTTTCGCTGCTTTTCTCGCGGTTTTCCTGGATGTCATCCCCGGATTGCCGTCGTGTCCATTCCCGGCTGGCGTTGCCTTGCGCGTTTCGCGCCCAGTCCGCGTGCGCGAGATACCAGCGCACGGTTTTTTCGATGCCGGTCTCGAAGGTTTCCGCCGGACGCCAGCCCAGTTCCCGCTCGATCTTGCGCGCGTCGATCGCGTAACGGCGATCATGACCGGGGCGGTCCCGCACATGGACGACCTGTGTCGCGTAGGAAACGCCGTCGGCGCGCGGACATTCCCTGTCCAGAAGCGCACAGACGCGTTCGACGATGGCAAGGTTGCTCATTTCATTTCTCCCGCCCACGTTATAGGTTTCACCGGGCGCGCCCGCTGCCAGGATGCGGCGAATGGCGGCGCAATGGTCGCCGACGTAAAGCCAGTCCCGGATGTGCTGGCCATCCCCGTAGATCGGCAGGGGCTTGCCCGCGAGGGCGTTGGTGATCGTCAGCGGAATCAGCTTCTCGGGGAAATGGAACGGACCATAATTGTTGGAGCAATTGCTGGTGAGCACTGGCAGTCCATAGGTATGAAACCACGCCCGCGCCAGATGATCGGCCGCCGCCTTGCTCGCGGCATAGGGGCTGTTGGGCGCGTAAGGGTGTGTTTCGGCAAAGGGCGCGGCCTCCGGCGCGAGGCTGCCGTAGACCTCGTCCGTGCTGACGTGATGGAAGCGGAAGACGTTCTTTTCCGCGTCCGGCAACGCCGACCAATGGGCGCGCGCCGCTTCCAGGAGGGTATATGTGCCCTCGATGTTCGTCCGGATGAAAGCGTCCGGGCCGTGGATGGAACGGTCGACATGGCTTTCCGCCGCAAAATGGACAATCGCGCGGGGCTTGTGCCGCGCGAGCAGGCGATCGACCAGGGCGCGGTCACGAATGTCGCCACGCACGAAAAGGTGCCGGGGATCGTCCGCCAGGGACGCCAGGTTTTCCAGATTGCCCGCGTAGGTGAGCTTGTCGAGGTTGACGACCGGCGCGTCGGTCGTCCGCAACCAGTCGAGTACGAAATTGGCGCCGATGAACCCGGCGCCGCCAGTGACCAGAATCATGCGAATTCAGTTTCCCACGTGTTTGTTTCAGGCGAACATGATTCCGGAAGTATCGGTGATCGGGCAACAAACTTCAACAAACCGCGAATGACGCGATCTTCCTCCCCTTCATCGTGGAACCTGTCCCGGTTCGTGACCCCGCCCGAAGGAATCGGCGCGCGGGCCGGAGCGCCTGTCGCGCGTTTCCTGCCCTTGCCGTTTTTTCGCGGGTCATGGAATTGCGGTTCGCAAGATCGAAAGCGGGAGAAGGGGGCCATGGCGGGCATTTTGATCGAAAACAAACTCCGGTTGGAAACCTCTCCCTTCAGGGGGATAATCTGGCTTGGGAGGGGGTAACCCCTTCCATGCTGTTTCTCGCCTGGTCGCGGGTGTGGATTGAAACATTTAAACTCCCGGAAATCCGCAACATGTGGCGTTTTGCGTGTCGTTTCCCCGTTCCTTGGTTTGCTTGCCAGCAAGTTTGACTACCAACAACACTCTAGGACCAGTATGACCATCAAGGATCCCCTGCGCCTGGAACTTGAAGAATCCGAGACCTACAGCCAGTATTTCCTGTATTCGCAAACGGAAATCATGTTCATCTTGCGGGACGCCATGCAGAAAAACTGCATGGTGACGGTCTATTTCGACATGGGCCGGTCTTTTTTCCTTTCCTCCTTGCTGGGTGTCTCGCCGCAAGGCATCTTCCTCGACTACGGCAATCACGAGGCGACCAATCTGCACGCGCTTTCGGCGACGCATCTCATTTGCACCCTGAGCCTGGACAAGGTGAAGGTGCAGTTCGCGCTCTCTGGTCTGGCGCGCGCGGAATTCGAAGGCAAGCCGGCCTTCAGGAGCCGCCTGCCGGAGACGCTTCTGCGTCTCCAGCGCCGCGAGCATTTCCGGATTCCCATGCCCACGGTCAATCCGCTCGTCTGCCGGATTTTCCTTCCCGATCCGGGAAAGGTGTCACGCCTGCCCCTGCTCGATCTGAGCGTGGGGGGGCTGGGACTCAAGGTCTTGAGCGAGCAGATCAAGCCGTTTTCCTACGACGCGCTGCTGGAGGAGTGCACGCTTGTCCTGCCGGAAGCCGAGCCGGTGAGCTTTGGCCTGGGCGTGCGCACGGTGCTGGAAATCACGCCCCACGCCGGACGTCCTTATTTCCGGGTCGGCTGTGAGTTCGTGGGATATCCCCGTTCCCTGCCCATCCTCATCCAGCGCTACATCACCACGCTGGAGCGGGAGCGCAAGGCCCGCCTGAGCGGACTGGAATGACCGGGTGGCCGCGCCGCTTCCTGTCGGCCACGACTGGTTTCGTTACCTGCGTCCGGGCGACGCGCTCCTGATCGGCATTGCCTTTCTCGGCGTTGTCGTGAGCCTGCCGCTTTTCTGGCGGAGCGGCCAGGGAACACGCGCCGTGATCCGGCTGGAAGGCCGGATATTCCAGGAAATCCCCCTTGTCGCGGCGCGGGAAATCCGCGTTTCCGGTCCGCTGGGCGAAACACGCATCGTGATCGAGAAAGGCCGCGCGCGCGTGGCTGCCGATCCTGGTCTGCGCCAGTACTGCGTGCGCCAGGGCTGGCTTTCCGCCGCCGGGGAAATCGCCATCTGCGCGCCCAACCGGGTCAGTCTTTCCATCGAAGGCGAGCACGCGCCCTACGATTCGCTCAATTACTGAATCGTCCCCGCAGATTCCCTGGAACCATTTCGCCCACCGGGACATGGCCCGGTATCCGCCTTCCCATTCGGAATCAGCAAACGCGACCTGTATCGCAAGGTGGATTGGCGCAGCGCAATCCACCGATTCAGGCCGATCGATCCAGTCGATCATTTCCCATCGCCATGATTAATGGCGACGGGAACGGCATTCCCTATTTTGCGTTGCCCTTGTAGCGGCACCGGCTGGGCAGGTACTTGGAGACTTGTGCGTATTTGATAACCTGTCCAGCGTGACCCTGATAGTGCAGGGTGCACCCCCATGCGATGGAGCCGCCCGCTGCCAGTGGTTTGGAGGGCCATCCGTAAACCGGATCGAACGGCCCGGTTCCCGGAACCAGGAAAAGCGTAATCCCCAACTTGTCCAGTGACTTGTTCTGGCCGCCGAAATAAATCCCAATGGCGCCATCGCTGCCTCCGTTTCCGCTTGCGCCGCCCGGCTGACCTGTGCCATCCAGTTTTAGCGAAGATATCCTTATCCTCTTGATGTTTTTCGTTGGTTTGAACTCGTATCTGTAGCTGTCTGGAGGCGCCTTGCCGGTGCCGGGATACATGGCAATCATGGTGACACCTTTCTTTGCCCCGTTCATGTACGCGTCCATCATGGCGGCCTTGGCGCCGCCCGCGAGTTGCAGCCCTTCGGCGATGTAGGCGCGGACGGTGTATTGCTGGTAGGCGGGTAACGCGATGGCGGCAAGGATGCCGATGATGGCGACGACGATCATCAGCTCGATGAGCGTGAAGCCGCGCTGGAGGGTGTGTGCGATGTGTTTCATGATGATGCTCCTTTGGAAAGAAAAAGAAGGAAGAACAAAAAAGGCCGCGGACGCATGCAAAAACACGCGCCCGCGACCGGGGTAGTGAAACGAGGAAAAGCAAGAAAACCGAAAAAGCCGGAAGGAAAAAGAAAACCGGAAAATCCGGAAGGAAAAGATGAGGTCCTGCGGACGGCAATTGTCCTGCGGACGGCAATTGTCCTGCGGACGGCGATTTGTTATTCGCGGAAGTAGGGGGAGCATCCCGCTCCCTACGTCTGAACGGGAGCAGGATGCTCCCGCTACTTTGCCGTCATCCCACTTCGTCATTGCGAGGTCCTGCGGACGGCAATTTACGACGTGGCAATCCAGACGGTGGTTCAGTTTTCCGAAACGCTGGAATAGTCCGCGAGGCCGTCTGGGTTGCCACGGGCCTTCGGCCTTCGCAATGACGGGAGTTTGGAGGGTTGCGGGAAAAATTGCCGTCCGCAGGACTGGGCATGTGGGCTTCGCAATGACGGGTTGGGACGTGATTGCAAGGACAGGGGGGAACGCGCCCGCAGCCGGGACGGTGAAACGAAGAAAAGCAAAGAAACCGGAAAATCCGGAAAGGAAAAGGAAACCGGAAGGGGAAGGAAAGGCTGGAGGAGGGGAGAGAAAGAAACCGGCGTTATCCAGACGCCGGAAAATCTTCTCCGTTATCTTTGGATAACGGAGAAGATTTTCATATTCGCCTGCTGCCTGCTGCCTGCTGCCTGCTGCCTGCTGCCTGCTGCCTGCTGCCTGCTG
>JAISME010000080.1 GCA_031276915.1 Zoogloeaceae bacterium | reverse complement strand
TGGCGGGCAGCCTGATCCCGTGGATCGACGTGCCGGTTGAACATGGCCAGTCAAAAGAAGAATGGAAAGGCGGCGCGGAGTGCAACAAGATTCTGGGACGTCCGCCTTTTCGCCATCCTGGCGCCATTCCCATCGACGGCTTGTGTGTGCGCATCGGCGCGATGCGTTGCCATTCGCAGGCGTTGACCATCAAATTGAAGCGTGATGCGCCGCTCGATGAAATCGCCGACATGCTCGCCCGCGCGAATCCGTGGGCGAAGGTGATTCCCAACGAACGCGAAGCCTCCGAGCGCGAACTCACGCCCGCCGCTGTTACTGGAACCCTGACCGTGCCGGTTGGACGCCTGCACAAGATGGCGATGGGGCCGGAATACCTGGCCGCCTTCACCTGTGGCGACCAGCTTCTCTGGGGCGCGGCGGAACCATTGCGGCGGATGTTGCGGATTTTGCTGGAAGGCTGAAACGGTACATTTCAGGGAAAAGTGTTTCAGATTGGCACAAAAGCTGGAGGGAGGGGCCGGTTTTTGTGTGTATTTTTTGCACAAATTGGATGCGTTTGTGTTACTCTTTTAGAAGCTGGTTTAGCTTGCGTGGCTAAGTGCATGATGTTATTATGAAATGACCTTTTTTGGCGCTGAGGGTGGTAGCGTGAATAAATTCTCTATATCTGTACGGCGGAATGCCTTGGCCTTGGCTTTGGCTTCCGGGTTGGCTGTGGCTCCCGCGGGGGTGGAAGCGGCTGGTTTGGGGCGTATTACGGTTTATTCCGCACTGGGGCAGCCCTTGCGTGCCGAAATACAGATTAATGCAACGAAGGATGAGCTGATCGGCATGTCCGCGCGCATGGCGGCGGAAGAGGCATTCCGACAGGCCAAGGTGGATCATTCCTCGCCAAGTTTGGTCGCGTTGCGTTTCGCTGTGGAACGATCCGGTGGCAAGGCGGTCATCAGGGTGACATCCAGCAGGCCAATCAATGATCCCTTCATGGATTTTCTGGTGGAACTGGACTGGCCCAGTGGTCGTCTGGTGCGTCAATATACTTTCCTGTTGGATCCGCCAGAGGTTTTGGAGCAAAAAGTGGAGCGGCCACAGGTGGCCGCGCCGGCGAAAATCCTTGAAGCGCCCGTCGTTCCGGCGGTGTCGCCGGATGATCCCAAACCGCCATCTGCCGTTGCCGTCGTGGCGGAGGCGGGGGAGCACGCAGTCAAACGGGGCGAAACCCTACGCGGCATCGCGGCGGCAAATGTGCCGGAGGGTGTCACGCTGGAGCAGATGCTGGTGGCGCTCTATCGCAATAATACCGGGGCATTCATCGGGAAAAACATGAACCGCCTGCGTTCCGGCGCTGTCCTGCGGATTCCGTCTCGTGATGAGGCGGCTTCCGTGCCAGTGGATGAGGCGCGTCGCACTTTCAGGACGCAGGCTTCCGAATGGCGCAATTACCGGAATAAGCTGGCGGCGGTGGATTTTCCTGATGGAAAAACGTCGAAAAAAGGGATTTTACGTTCCGGTAAGGACGAGCAGCGCGAACTTCCGCTGACGAAGAAGGATCGCGTTGAGGTTTCCCCCGCAAACCAAAAGGGCGGTCCTCCTTCGGAGGAAGACAAGATTGCAGCCGAAAGGGAGCTCAGGGATGCCAAGGATCGCGTGGCTGATCTGGAAAGGATCGTGAAGAGCCAAAGCGAATCGTTGGCAAGGCTGGAACGGCAATTGCGTGATGCCAAATCAAAAGAGCCAGTGACGCGGGGAGACAAGAAAACGGATGACAACGACAAATCCGAAGACGACCCTGAGCCTGTGCCCTCTGAAGTAAATCCTCCTTTTCCTTCCTCCTTGCCGGAGTCGCGTTCCCTGGGCATGCCCGTGGAAACTTCCCTCGTGGTGTTGCCGATGCCCGTTTCGGCAGATTTTCCCGCGCCGGTCTCCGTGGTGGCTTCGCCGCAGGTCGAGGATGAACCGGTAAAGCCTTCGCCTGTGAAGGAGGCGGATGTTGGTGATGGTGATGTTGATGGCGAGGAAGAAGGGTCCGGTATTTTGCCGTGGGCGATTGGCGGTGGGTTGGCGCTGGTGGCTGCCATATTGGGTATTGTTTTCGTGCGTCGCAGGAAATCCGGCGGTTCCGGCGAGACGAGCGACGAGAAAATTGTTCCGGATTTGTCATCGCCATTGGAACCGGAATCCCACTCCATTTTCCAGGAACCTGGCGGCCAGAGTGTCGACACGTCCGTGCTGCCGGAGGCGCAGCAGGAAACAAGCGGTTTCAGTGAGTTCACCAAAGGCGCTGGCGCTTTTGAGGAAGGTGGAGATGTTGACCCGATCAATGAGGCGGATCTGTATCTGGGGTACGGCAAGGATGCGCAGGCCGAGGAAATCCTGCTGGATGCGCTCCAGAAAGACCCGCATCGGCTGTCGGTTTCCATCAAGCTTTTGGAAGTGTATGCGCTGAGGGGGAGCGTCAAGCAATTCGATGCCCTGGCGTCCGAGGTGTATGCGCAGACCGGTGGCGGAGGGGAAGACTGGGCCAAGGTTGTTGCCTTGGGGCAGGAAGTCAATCCATCCAATCCGCTCTATGGTGGTTCCAGCGCAACATCGGCCATGCCGTCCGATGTTGGGAGCGCGACGGATACTGCGTTGGACTTTTCCTTCGCCAAGACGGATATCGATCCGCATCCGCTTCCATCGCCGGAATTCGATTTCGGTGGGACAAGCACTTCTCCCGCTTCGTCGGGCGCGGCGGATTTCGCGGGGAAGGAAGCGGATGCGCAAGTGTTGTCGGGTAGTTTCGACGTTACCCGCTACGAAGAGCCACAGCAGGAGAGTGTATCCACGACGGATGTCGATTTGAGTTTCACCAGCGATTTTTCGCCGACAAGGATGTCCCTGGAACAGACGGTCTCCGAGCCGCCGCCGGTTGCGGGGAAGGCTCCGGTTGCGGAACCACCGCCGGTCGCCGGGGTTGAGAGTGATATACCGTTGGTCGTCGTGCCGGATATTGCACAACCTGTGGCAAGGGAGGCGTCGCCGCCGGCGTTTGCTTCGCCTTCGAAGCCTGTTTCGGAGGATGTCGGCGCGGGAAAACTCGGCGAGAGCACGCTGTTCGGCACGGACTCCCTGGCGCCGGATGTGGAGTTCGATGTGGCGTTGACGGAATCCACGGTGCTGGAAGAGAAGAATGATCTCTACGACATTGACGATCTGGATACGCCAGCCCCCGCCGTGCAGGCGCCGCCGCTGGATACGTCTTTGCTGGAACCGCGCGCCGGGTCGAAACCGGCGGCGCAGGTGTCTCCGGCGGCAACGCCACCCTCCGGCGCGTTCGACGAATCTCGGCGTGACGAGGTCAACACCAAACTGGAACTGGCGCAGGCCTATGAGGACATGGGCGATGTGGAAGGCGCGCGTGAATTGTTGAACGAAGTGCTGAACGAAGGCGCGCCGGATCAGGTCGAACAGGCCGGGGTAATTCTGGGGCGCTTGGGCGCGTAATCTCGCGTAATTTCCTCGTGCCAAATGTGTGTCCATAGCCCCGCGAGGGGCTATGGTTTTTCATGAGGTCGATCTTGTCATCGTATCACCCCGCTGCCCGTTGGATGCTCTGGCTGTTGCTCGTTGTATTCCTGCAGTTGGCATCCCTGTCGCAGGTGGCGGCGGCGGGCCTGTTGCTGTGCCTGCATGGGCGTATCGTCGTGAGGCACTGGTATCGCCTGTTCAAACGCGCCCGTGTTTTGTTGCTGACGTTGTTTCTTGTTTTCGCTTATGGTTTGCCGGGTTCCCCGTTGGGTGGCGTGGAGGGATTGCCGGGCAGGGAGGGCGTGCGGGAAGCCTGTTTGCACGTATTGCGCCTGATCGTGTTGCTGGGGAGTCTGGCCTGGTTGTCCGCGCCGCTTGGATGCCATGCCCTGATGAGTGGATTGTGGTTCTTGCTGCGTCCATTGCGATACCTGGGCATGCCGCTGGACCGAAGCGTGGTGCGGCTCTCCCTCGTGCTGGATTATCTGGAAAACCAGTCTCCGGTCCGGCATGGGCTGGCAGCCTGGAAGGCGGCGTTGTCCTCGTGCGAGGCGGAAAGCATTGCAACGACGGAATGGCGCGTGCGTTTGGAATTGCCGTGCTGGCATTGGCGTGACAGCGTCACCTTGCTTGTGGCTGCCGTGCTGATGGGGGGCATCCTGTGGCGCGGATAGCGTTGGTGCTGGAATACGATGGCCGGGCTTTCCACGGCTGGCAGCGACAGCGGGATTTGCCCAGTGTGCAGGCGACGCTTGAAGACGCGCTCTCGGGCATTGCCGATCATCCTGTCATTCTGCATTGCGCAGGCCGCACCGATGCGGGCGTACATGCCAATGCCCAGGTGGCGCATTTCGATACGGACGCGCAACGCCCCATGACGGCCTGGGTTCGTGGGGTAAACGCGTTGCTGCCGGAAACCGTGGCGATCCGCGCGGCGATTGCCGTTCCGGAGACGTTTCACGCGCGCTATTCGGCCTGTCGGCGGCGCTATCGCTATCTTCTGCTGAATCGTCCGCAACGGCCCGGGTTGTGGTCGGGGCGAGCAGGCTGGCTCCATGCGCCGCTTGATCTGGCCGCCATGCGGGAAGCCGCGGCCTGTCTCGTGGGGGAACACGATTTCTCCGCTTTCCGGGCGGCGGGGTGCCAGGCGAAGACGCCGGTGCGTCTGATGACAGAGGTCGCCGTGTGCCAATCGGGTGCGTGGTTCATGTTCGATTTTGAAGCCAATGGTTTTCTGCACCACATGGTTCGCAATCTGGTTGGAAGCCTTGTCTGTGTCGGCAAGGGCGCGTGGTCTCCGGCGCATTTCCGGGCGGTGTTTGCCGGATGCCGTCGCTGCCGCGCCGCGCCGACCTTCGCGCCACATGGCTTGTATTTCCGGGGGGCGCGGTATGATCCTGTTTTTGGAATTCCCGAAATGCCGGAATCCCCGGATTTTCCATTTGCGTGATGACAACCCGTATCAAGATCTGCGGCCTGACCCGGCCCGGGGATGTGGACGCCGCCGTGGCAGCCGGGGCGGATGCGGTCGGCTTCGTGTTCTATCCCCAAAGCGCGCGCTACGTTTCTCCGGGTGTTGCCGCGGCGCTCGCGCGGCGGTTGCCGCCCTTTGTTTCCGCCGTGGGATTGTTCGTCAATGCCTCCGTCGCCGAAATCGAGGCGACGCTGACGGAAGTGCCGCTCGATCTTTTGCAATTTCATGGTGACGAGACGCCGGAAGAGTGCGCGCGCTGGCGGCGTCCCTATCTCAAGGCGGCGCGAATGCGTCCAGATGTGGATTTGTTACAATATGCGGCTTCTTTTGCCACGGCACGCGCCCTGTTGCTGGATGCCTTCGTGGAAACGCGCGGTGGCGGCGGCGAGACTTTCGACTGGTCGTTGATTCCTTCCGGATTGCCCTTGCCATTCGTCCTGGCCGGGGGGCTTAATCCGGAAAACGTTGGTGAGGCGGTGCGCCGGGTGCGTCCCGCGGCGGTGGATGTCTCCAGCGGCGTCGAGACAGCGAAGGGAGTCAAGGATCCCCGGCGCATGGCTGCTTTCGTGGCGGCGGTGTGCGCGGCCAACCGGGGGTAATGCCAGTGCCCCGATTCCATCGAAAACAAACTCCGGTTGGAAACCTCCCCTCCAGGGGGATAATCTGGCTTGGGAGGGGTGCAACTCCTTCCATGCTGTTTCGCCCGGTCACGGGCGTGGATTGAAACATCACGAGAACCTGGGAGTTTTTCAATGTCAGATTACAACCTGCCCGACGAACGGGGGCATTTCGGTCCCTACGGTGGGGTCTTCGTGGCCGAAACCCTGATCGCGGCCCTGGAGGAACTCAAGGAAGCGTACCAGGCGGCGCGGGCTGACCCGGCTTTCGCCACCGAGTTCGCGCGTGAGCTGAAATATTATGTGGGCCGTCCCAGTCCCATTTATTACGCACGCCGGCTCTCCGAGAAACTGGGCGGGGCACGGATTCTCCTGAAGCGCGAGGATCTGAATCACACCGGCGCGCACAAGGTGAACAACTGCATCGGCCAGGCGCTCCTGGCAAGGCGCATGGGAAAGCCGCGCGTGATTGCCGAGACCGGCGCGGGCCAGCACGGCGTGGCGACGGCAACCGTGGCGGCCCGTTATGGCTTTGCCTGTACGGTATACATGGGTTCCGAGGATATCCGGCGGCAGGCGGCCAATGTCTATCGCATGAAACTCCTGGGCGCGGTCGTAACCCCCGTGGAATCCGGCTCGAAAACCCTGAAGGATGCCATGAACGAGGCCATGCGCGACTGGGTGACGAACGTCTCCGACACCTTCTACATCATCGGCACCGTGGCCGGACCGCATCCCTATCCGATGATGGTGCGCGATTTCCAGACCGTGATTGGTGAGGAATGTCTCGAACAGATGCCGGAAACCTTCGGACGCCAGCCAGACGCGGTGATTGCCTGCGTTGGTGGCGGCTCCAACGCAATGGGAATTTTTTATCCCTACATTCCCCATGAGGAGGTGCGGCTGATTGGCGTCGAGGCGGCGGGGGAGGGCATCGCCACCGGACGCCACGCCGCGCCGCTCACGGCGAACGCCAGAGTGGGCGTCCTGCATGGCAACCGCACCTGTCTGATGCAGGATGAGAACGGCCAGATTGTCGAGACCCACTCCATTTCCGCTGGTCTCGATTACCCTGGCGTGGGGCCGGAACATGCGTGGCTGAAGGATAGTGGTCGGGCCGAATATGTCGCCGTGACCGATGCCGAAGCCTTGCGGGCCTTTCATGACCTGTGTCGCTACGAGGGCATCCTCCCGGCGCTGGAATCCTCGCATGCCCTGGCCCATGCGATGAAGATCGCGCCCGGCATGGACAGGGAAAAGCTCCTGCTCGTCAATCTTTCAGGGCGGGGAGACAAGGATATGCACACGGTTACCGAATGAAAGCGTCCCGATGAGGGCTTGCGCCCGCCGTTTGCGTTCTGGCGATACGGAATACATCGCGCCTTCGGGTAGAATCCCGCCCTTCGTCGAATATCCTTTTCTGATTCCCGATCCCTGTCATTTGATCCCTGTCCTCCATGCACCAGAAGATTCTCATTCTCGACTTTGGCTCCCAGGTCACACAGCTCATTGCCCGCCGGGTGCGTGAAGCGAAAGTCTTTTGCGAAATTCATCCTTGCGATGTTTCCGACGCGTTCATCCGGAATTATGGCGCCAAAGGCATCATTCTTTCCGGTGGTCCCAGTTCCGTCACCGAGGGCGGCGCCCCGCGCGCGCCTGGAGCGGTGTTTGAACTCGGCGTGCCGGTTTTGGGCATTTGCTACGGCATGCAGACAATGGCGCAGCAACTGGGTGGCAAGGTGACGACCGCCGAAGCCGCGGGCAAGACACGGGAATTCGGCTACGCGGAAGTGCGGGTGCATGGCAAGGCCGCGCTGCTCGACAATCTGGCCGATGGCATGGACGCCGAAGGCCATGGCTTCCTGAAAGTCTGGATGAGTCACGGCGATTCCGTCCTGGAGCCGCCGCCCGGGTTTGCGCGCATGGCCTCCACCCCCACCTGTCCCGTCGCGGGCATGGTCGACGAGACGCGCCGTTTCTACGGTCTCCAGTTTCATCCGGAAGTCACCCATACCCCGCAGGGCCGGGTGATTCTGGAGCGTTTCGCGCGGGAGATTTGCGGCTGCGGCGCGGACTGGGTCATGGGCGACTATATCGAGGAAGCCGTTGCCGCCATTCGCCGGCAGGTCGGTGATGAGGAGGTGATCCTGGGTCTTTCCGGCGGTGTCGATTCTTCTGTCGCCGCTGCCCTGATCCATCGCGCCATCGGCGACCAGCTCACCTGCGTTTTCGTCGATCACGGCCTTTTGCGCCTGAACGAAGGTGACATGGTGATGGAAATGTTCGCCCGTAACCTGGGCGTCAAGGTGATCCGTGTCAACGCCGTCGACAATTTCATGGAAAGGCTCGCGGGGGTTACCGATCCGGAGCAAAAGCGCAAGATCATCGGTCGGGAGTTCATCGAGGTTTTCCAGTCCGAAGCGAAAAGGCTGGACTTCGCCAGATGGTTCGCGCAGGGCACCATATATCCTGACGTCATTGAGTCGGCTGGCAAGGGTAAAAAGGGCGCGCACACCATCAAGAGCCACCACAATGTCGGTGGCCTGCCGGAAGAGATGCGTCTGAAACTCCTGGAGCCCTTGAGGGAACTCTTCAAGGACGAGGTGCGGGAACTTGGCCTTGCCCTGGGCCTGCCCAGGGAGATGGTCTATCGTCATCCGTTTCCCGGCCCTGGCTTGGGGGTGCGCATCCTGGGCGAGGTCAGGCTGGAATACGTGCGGCTTTTGCAACGCGCCGACGCCATCTACATCGACGAATTGCGCGCCGCGAAGGCAACCGGGGAGGATGTCGCCGCCGGGCTTTGCGACAGGGAAGGGATCGGCAAGAGCTGGTACGACCTGACGAGCCAGGCCTTCGCCGTTTTCCTGCCGGTCAGGAGTGTTGGCGTCATGGGCGACGGTCGCACCTACGAACATGTCGTGGCGCTTCGCGCTGTCGTGACCAGCGACTTCATGACTGCCCACTGGGCGCGCCTGCCCCATGCCTTGCTGGGACGAATCGCCAACCGCATCATCAACGAAGTGCGCGGGTTGAATCGGGTCGTGTACGACATTTCGGGGAAACCGCCCGCGACAATCGAGTGGGAGTAGGTCCGCGTCGTTTCAGGACATCTGGACGACACCTGTTCCATGCGCTGCCGGAATGGATGGGCCAACACGAAACCGCGCGACGCCAGGCCGGACGTTTTCGTGTCCCGCCGCGCTCCAGCGTTCCGCGACATGGTGCCAGTCTCCCCCCGTGTACCCCATATACCGGTTGAATCCGGGATCGATTCCATCCAATGCGATCGTCTTGGCAATCGCCTGCAATGCGCCCTTTGTCTTGACGAAAGGAAATACCGGTGAATCATCGCCATCTTTGCGCGGCGCTTTGCGTTGCCTTCTTGTTGACCGCCTGTGGTGACAAGACTGCCGAGGCGCCCGCGCCCGCAACGCCCACTGTGTCCCCGATACCCGCCGCCGCGCCGGAGGTCGCGCCTGCCGCCCCCGCCCCGGAAACCGCGTCCGGCCCGGTCGCCTTCGACATCGCCAGGATTCCGGTCACGGACAAACCCTTGGGCGATTTCCCCTTTTTCACGCCGCCGGAGGGGTATCGGTATACAAGTCTTGAGCGGCGTGATTCGCTGGACGAGAAGGAAAGCCTGAAGGAATTCAGCCGTCACTATTTCGCGGTTGGCAAGGAAACACTGCGCGTTGTGGAGGGCAAGATTCTCAAGGGGGGCTTTTACGACGAGAAGCAAGAATCAAAGGGAGGGCTGGAAACCTTGCTGATCCAGCGCAACTACGAAAACGCCATTACCGCCGCAGGCGGTGTCTCCGTCCATGGCGCGCTGTTGACCCAGGGCATCGCGCAAGAGCGCCTGCAATCGGCGGGCTTTGGCGCCTCCAAACCCATCGCCGACAACGCCACCGAAGAGGGGAAGGCCAGGAACCGGCGCGTGGAGATCGTCAGGCTATAGAAAAGTAGCGGACGCATCCCGCTCCCGAAAACAACGGGAGCAGGATGTTCCCGCTCCCCTGGTGACTTGTCGTTGTACGCTCGCCGCGTTCTTATCATTGCTCGCACAGGGCGGCGGCGCGCTGGGTGGCTTCGGTGGTGCGGGTCGCCAGCTTGCGCACTTCGTCGGCGACCACGGCAAAGCCGCGGCCTGCCTCTCCGGCGCGCGCCGCCTCGATGGCGGCGTTCAGGGCGAGGAGGTTGGTCTGGTCGGCAATCGAGCGGATCACGCTGACGATCTCGGTCAGGCTCTTGACCGTTTCCTGCAAGGCGAGGCGCTGCTTTTCCTGTTCGGCGCGCAGCACATGTTCTTCCTTCCCGGCGTTGATGTCGGTCAGCGCGCCGACGATCCGCGCGGGCGTTCCATCGGGCAGGCGGCGCGTCTGGCCACGCGCCCGGAACCAGCGGTATTCGCCGCTTTTCAGCTTCAGGCGATATTCGACATCGAACGGCGTCCTGCCAGAATGGTCGTTCAGGTGGCGCAGCAAGGCGTCGAACGCGCCCTGCTTGTCTTCCGGGTGCAGGCGCGACGCCCAGCTATCGAGCACATCGGGAAATTCCTCCCGCGTCTCGAACCCCAACAAGCGCCGGAATTGCTGCGACCACCAGAAGGGATTGTGGGGATTGACCGGGTCGCCCGCGACGATCTCCATATCCCAGAGGCCATCGTTCAGCATTTCGCCGGAAAGCTCGAAGCGCGTCAGGGTGATGTCCTGCTCCCGGTCTCGTTCGCGCTCGTCATGGATGTCGAGGAGCGAGCCGGCCACCCGCAGGGGGTTTCCATGCGCGTCGCGCAAGGTTTCGCCGCGCGCGGAAAACCAGCGATAGCCCTTGTCTCGCGTCTTCAGCCGGTAGGTGACCTGATAGGGCGTCTGGCCGCTCCTGTCCGACAGGTGATGGGCAAAGGCGTCGAACGTGGCCTTTTTGTCTTCCGGGTGCAGGCGATCCCCCCAACTGGAGAGACGGTTGGGAAAGTCGTTTTCATCCTGGAAGCCCAGCATTGCCCGGATTTGCGGCGACCACCAGAATTCATTGTCGGGGTTCAGCGGGTCGCCCTTGATGACTTCCATATCCCACAACCCTTCCGTGCCCGCCCGGTTGACCAGCTCGAAACGGGTCGTCATGCGTTCCAGACGGGATTCGGCCTCCGCCAGACGCCGCGCCGCCTCGTCCAGTTCGGCCTCCAGCGTTTGGTTCCGGGCTTCCTGCGCCTTGCGCGCGTCGCAAAAAGCAAACCACGCCGTCGCAACCGCGCCGCCTTCCGCGAGCGCCCGCGCTTCCTGCGGCGGCAAATCCGCGCGAGGGTAGCCTTCCATGGCGTGCTGGAGTGCGTCGAGCAGACGCGGGGAATCCTTGTGAAAAAATGAAGAAAACATTTTACGCCCCTTTGATCTATTTGCTGTTGTGTTGCTCATCGCCAGCAAAACAGCGAACCGGATGATTATAGGCTATATCCGATCTGGCAGGGCAAGCACATTCCCCTTTTGTCCCCCTTTGGGATGGGCTTCATGTTTTCACGCGGGGAAGATCACGCCTCCACCATCTGCACAATAACCAGGCGGCCGCCGTCGTTCTTGTCCAGGAGGAGTTTCTGGCCATCTTTCAGGGCCACCTTGTCCCGGATCGGGATGGGCGTGTTGTTGCCTTCCACGATTTCCGTGAGGTCGGGCAAGCCTTCATTGACCAGCCACCAGGCGCCATTGTGTTGCTGGAAATAGCCGACCCGTTTTTTCTGCGTCTCCGAGAGTTTTTCGTTGGGGGCGATGAGGCTGTTGGCGTGCCATTGGAAGAGCGATTGACCAGACCAGACCATCAGCCGATGGTCATCCGGGCGGAAGTTGCCTTTTGCGCGCGCGGAGTATAGGTTCAGCACCGGCAGCTTGCCCTGGAACGGCGTGCCGCAGAAGGGGCATTTTGGTTTGGTGGAATTGTCGAACACATACCACTTCTGTTCGCAGGCGGGATTCAGGCAGGGCTGGATCAAATCCACCGTCTTCACCAGCGCCGTTTCCCAGTCGTTGGCCGAAGGGCGCGCCTGCGGGTCGTGCAGGCCGTCGATAAAGGCCCGCTTGAAAAGCTTCGTGAGATAGGGGCCGGTCAGGGTGTAGGGGAGTTTCGCCGTATCCGCCCAAGGCAGTTCCGTGGGCTTCGCGTTCTTCAGCTTGATCCGGTTCGAGGCATCCGTCGGATGCTCAATGAACAGCGCCTTCTCGCCCATGGTCAGTATTTCGTCCCGGGCCTCGTCGTCCACGTCATGCACCTTGCCGCCGCGCAACGGGTGGCGGTAAAGGAGATACATATAGATGAGCACGGAGAGCGCGTGCAGGTCGGTTTCCCGGCGCGGCAGGCAACGCTTGGGATCGTCCTTGGCGAGATGGCTCGTGCGCACCACTTCCGGCGCGATGAAATCCGGCGTGCCGACGACATCGGGCGGGAACTTGCCCGGCACGACCAGACCATCCACATCAATCACGCAGGCCATGCCCTGCGAGGGATCGACCAGCACGTTCTTGTAGGAAAGATCCGAATGCGCAAGACCGGCAAAGTGCATGCGTCGCACGGCGCGGGAGAGCATGAGGCAAATCTTGAGATGATTCAGCCAGGTGCCGAGTTCTCGCGGGTCCAAGTGGCGCTTGCGCAGGTTGGCAGCGGCAAACCACTTGCCTTCCTTTTCCTTGCCCTTGATGCTGAGCTTGTCGCCATCCCTGGAGCCGTACTCGAAGAAGAAATGTTTGGCATAGGTAGGCGCGACGAGGCCCAGCTTGCCCTGATGCTCCAGCATGGCGGTGGGCCAGCAGAACAGGTTTTTCCAGTAATCGCCGCCCACTTGGCTGAAGATGCTCTCGCGGTACCTGCCGGTAATCATTTGCAGGCGTTCCCTGGCCTGGAAATCCTGCGGAGTCTTGTAGAAGCAGACGACGTAGGAACGGTCGGGCGAGAAGTAAACATCCTTCATCGCGCCGGAGCCGATCACTTCATCCACGAAGGCGATTTCCTGACCATCAAAGGTCTTGCAGCGGACGATGCTCATGGCGCGTCTCCAAACCATTCCAGGGCCAGTGTGCGGTCGTCGTGATGGCCCGGCACGAAGAAATGCAGCCAGTCGAGCAGTTTTTGATCCGCCTCTTCATCGGCAAGCAGGGGGTGGAGTTCTGCCCAGAGCGCATCCCATTTCGCGGGATCGTTCAGGCCATTGTCCGTCTCGAAACGCGGGTCGGAGACGCCATCGGTCATCAGGAGCACGGCATGCAGATTGTGGAAGCGGTCGATCCGGATGCGCTTGTAGAATTCCGGATCGTGCAGGGCCGCCGCGTCGAGAAAGCGGGTCTGGCCCGCGAATTCGCCGCTGTCTGGCGTACCCATCAATTTCACCGCGCCCTGGGGGCCGTAGGCGGCGATTGCGCCATCGCCCATCCAGAAACTGGCGAGGAAAACGCCGCCGGAATTCTCCCGGCGCAACATAGCGGCCAAAAGCGTGGTCGCGTAGCTTTTCACCGGCCTGCCGGTTTTCTCCGCTTCCGCCGTGATGGCCGCGACCGCTTCCCTGGCGGCATTCTGGAAGGAGCGATAGGCGAGGTCGTAAATGGCCTTCTTCTGCGTTTCCATTTCCCAATCCCCGAGCAGGCGCGTGATTTCCGTGCCTGTGCTGCCCGCAAGGTCGGTTTCCAGACAGCGCCCCGCCGTAGTGACGGCAAGGCGAGCGCCTTCGCGGGAGTGGGCGGCGCTGCCCGCGCCATCGGCGACGATCAGGACACTCCAGCCGATCTCCGGCAAATCCCGGATGTGGAAATCATCATCGCGGAAGCTGCCGCCATGTTCGTGCGAACGCCCGCGCCGACTGGCCGCCGCGATGGAGAATCCGTTGCCCCGGATCAGCGCCTTGTCCAGATGCGGCTTCGGGTACGGCAGCCGGGGATCCGGCTCATGCACCTGCCAGAGCGAACGGGGATCGGCAATGACCGTGAAATGGCATGTGCCCTTCCTGGACGTGGCGTCCGCGCCCTGACGCCAGTCAAGATGCAGGATAAATTCGCCCACATCGTCCGTCACGCCCCGGATGCTCTGGCTTTCCCGGTGGAACTGGAGATCCGCGCCCAGCGGGTCGGGGAAATCAACGGAAAGCACCTTGATATTTGGCGCATCAATACATTCGATTTTCCCGGCGTAGTCGACGCCCGCCTTGCAGTTGGGCAATTGGAAGCGCGGCGGCGGAGGCGGCGCGATCGGAGTCGGCGGCGTGGTCATGGTGGGAATTTGTCCGGGTTTCAGGGGCGAAACCGACTTGGGGGGAGCGGCAGAATGGGGAGCAGCACTCGCCGCAGCCGCAGGTTGCGACCTGGTCTGTGGCTCGGTTTGCGGTTTGGACAGGGTCACGCTGGCATGGCGCTCGGGACTGGGTAAGAGTGGGGGCGGCGTATTGGCAGACGGTGTATCGAAATTCTGGAATTCCAGCTTTTTCACCTCGCTGCGCGCTTTCGCGGAGGTGGCGAAATGCAGCGGCTCTTTGTAACGTTCTTCCCAGATCTGCATGAGTTCGCCGACAAAAACCGTCGCAGCATTCTGAACTGCGTCGCTTTCGGAGAATTCCCGCACGCGCGTGGGAATAACGCTACCGTCAAACAAGCGGATGTCGACCTTCTCCTCTTTCCCGAACAATCCCCCAATCAGGCGACGATAGATTTCCCCGTGCTGCCGTTTCTGTTCCTCGTTCATCCGCGGCTCCTGCCCACGTCGAATCCCTCGCCGCCGCCGCCTTCAAAATAGCATTCGCTGCCGCACCAGGGGCAGGTGGCCGGGCCGGGGCCGTTTACGCAGAGCAGCTTGCCGCAACTGCACATGGCAAAAGCCGTGACGCTGCCGCAATGCGGGCAACCCGGCGCGCCAATGAGCGAGGAAGTGTTCACCTTGAATTCCGTTGTCCGCATGTCCGACCACGCGAAATATTCCTCTTCCAGCGGATAGCAGCCTGCCAGGTTGTATTGGGCGACATCCACCCGGAAATCCCGCGTGGCAACGGCCTGTATTTCCCGTTCGTATTTGATGAGATAGGGGCGGCGCGTTTTCTGGCAACGCCCTACCAGCGTGACACAGCTTTCGTCGGCAATCGGCGGCGGTTCCTTGATGATGCGCATCACGCTCTCATCCAGTGTCGGCAAGGCGGCGCCCTCGATGTTTTCGCCAACACTCTTGCTTTGCGCGACCACGGAAGCCGAAATCCATTTCACGAATTTCTGGAAATCGCCTTCCTTGCTTTCCTCGAACACAATGACGTTTTCCGTCAGCCGCCGCAGCACCGTGAAATCCGCGTTCTTGCCCAGCCCGATGGCAACCAGGTTGGCCTTGCGCGCGTATTTCGCGCTCCAGCGCATGACGGCGGCAGCGGGATCATCCGTCGGATGACCGTCGGTAATCAGATAGACAATGGGTTTCCAGTCGCCTTTTGCGTCCGGCGTTGTCCTGACCACGCTGCGGTCGATTTCGCTCATCAGGGCATCCAGTGCCGCGCCCAGGCTGGTGCCGCTGCCCAGGGGCAATTTCGGCGGATAGAACGAAACGACCTCTACCAGGGGGGCAATGACCTTGGCCGTGCCCGCAAAGGCAAGCACGGAAACATACACGGATTCCAGCGCGTGCGGGTCGGCGCGCAGGGTGCGCACGACAGCCTGCAAGCAATCTTCCATTTTCCGCAGGTTTTCGCCGACCATGGATTCGGAACAATCCAGCACGAAAAATACGGGCAATCTACGCATTTCGCTTCCTTTCTGAGGCGGCGCGTCCCAAAGGCGCGTTTCTTCAGAGAACCAGTTGCACTTCCGGGGGCGGCGGCGGCAAGGAGACCTGGCCCGTAACGCCCGCGCTGCTTGAGCCAACGGCAACGGAAGCCGAGACCCACTTGAAGAAGCCGGAGAAGGCCGCCGCGTCCATGGTATCCAGCCGCACCACGCGGTCGGTGAGTTCCTGGAGCAGGGCTTCCTTTGCCTTTGGCCCGGCGGCGCAGGCCAGGATGGCGCCGAAATTGCGGGCCTGCACCTGGGGGATGGCCTCGCGGTAGGCGTGCAGGTCCGAGGGACTGCCGTCGGTCATGACAAAGAGCAGCGGCCGCCAGTCGCCTTTTGCCTCGCCGGTGGTTTTCCGCACGTCGCGGTCCACACACTGAACCAGCAACTCCAGGGCCGCGCCCAGGAATGTGGCCCCGGCGTCCGGGGCGGTCACTTCCGCGAGCCGCACCGCGTCCAGTGGCGTGAGCGGCAGATAGACCCGCGCCTCGATATCGAAGGTGATGATCGAGAGATGCACACTTTCCAGCGCATAGGGGTCTTGCCGCAGGCCGGCCAACATGGCCTGCAAGCCGACGTTCACCGAGTGGATCGGCTCGCCGCGCATGGAACCGGAGGTATCCAGAAGGATATAGACCGGCAATCTTCTGACGCTCATGGGAAGCCCTTTTCCGCGCCTTAGACGTACTGCTTCAACCAGCTCACGAAGCTATCCGAGGGATCGGGAGAGCCGATGGCATTCAGCTTCCAGCCGTCACTTTCGCGCACCAGCTCCGCGAACAGGAGCGAACGGTACTGGGCGAAGGCAGCACCGCCGGAAAGGTCGAAGCGCGCCATTTCCTTCCCCTTGTTATCCACGGCGCGGATGAAGGCGTTCTTCACCTTGCCGAAGTTCTGCCCACGCGCCTCGCCCTGATAGATTTGCACGATGAAGACGATCTTCGCGTATTCGGCGGGCAACTCGTTCAGCTTGATGATGATCTGCTCATCGTCGCCATCGCCCGCGCCGGTGCGGTTGTCGCCCGTAAGCCAGATGCTGCCGGAACGGTGGCGCATGTTGTTATAGAAGATGACATCACCGTTGGCAAGCGACGGGCTGCCACCCTGCACCGCGCCCAGGTCGTGCACCTTGCCGTCGGCGCCGCACAGGAAGGCCGTAACGTCCAGGTCATAATCTTCTTCCTTCTTGCCGAAGAGACCGCCGAGCAGGCCTTTCTTCTCCTCGTTGATGTCCCAGCCCAGGCCGATCGTTACCAGCGAAAGATCGTTCTCGGCTTTCTTGAGGCTGACGCCCTGCCCTTTTTTCAGTGAAACTGCCATTTTGCAACTCCTTTGTGTGAAAAATCAGATGACAACATTGACTTCGGGCGGCGGCGGCGGCAGGTCATCCAGACCCGTTACTTCCTTTTGCCCTTGGTCGACCTTCTGGCTTCCCGTGGAAACCGAGGCGCTCACCCATTTGAAGAACGCCTTGATGGTATTGGAATCCGCGGTGTCGAGTTGCACCACGACTTCCGTGATCTGTTTCAGGATCGAGGTATCCGCGCCTTGGCCAGCGGCGCAGGCAACGATGATGCCGGTACGCGCCTTCTTGAGCGCCTCCAGTCCCCTTGCCCAATCGTCCGTGGGCGCGCCGTCGGTCATGAGGAAGACCAGTGGTTTCCAATCCCCCTTTTCTTCCGCCGTCGTCCGGGCGATTTCCGCGTCGATCCGCTCCGCGAGCAGGCGCAGGGCGTCGCCCAGGGCCGTGGTGCCGGAAGCCTTGATGTCCGGCGGTTGGAAGGCGGAAAGTTCAGTGAGCGGCACAAGCTGGCTGGCCGCGTTGTTGAAGGTGATGACCGAGAGATAGGCGGTCTCCAGCGCGTACGGATCCTGGCGCAGGGTCGAGACCAGGATCTGCACGCCGTTCTTGACTGCCTCGATCGGCTCGCCGTGCATGGAGCCGGAGGTATCCAGCAAAAGATAGACGGGCAAACGCCGCATGGCACTTCTCCTGATTAGATGACGTCGGGGCCGTTACGCCACGTTGACGCCGAATTGGTGACACATGGCTTCCAAGCCGCCGGAATAGCCCTGCCCCACGGCCTTGAACTTCCATTCATCGTTGTTGCGGTAGATTTCCCCGAAGATCATGGCAGTCTCTGTGCCGTAATCCTCGGAAAGATCGAAGCGCACGATCTCCAGATCATTGTCGAGATTGACGATGTGGATGAAGGCGTTGGAAACCTGCCCGAAATTCTGCTTGCGACTTTCCGCTTCATGGATGGTCACGGTGATGGCAATGCGCCGCACTGTGGCAGGCACGTTTTCCAGGGTCACTTTCAAGGCTTCATCATCTCCCTCGCCTGCTCCCGTGCGATTGTCGCCCGTATGCTCAACAGAACCGCAGAGAGAACGCAACTGACCGTAGAAAATGAAATCTTCGTCCTTCTGCACCTTGCCGTTCTCCCCCAGGAGAAAGGCGCTGGCATCCAGATCGAAATCGTTGCCGTCCGTGGAGCGCGCGTCCCAGCCCAGACCAATCAGGATGCGGTTCAGTGCGGGCGCGCTCTTGGTCAGGGAAACATTGCCGCCTTTTGCAAGAGAAACTGCCATCATCAACTCCTTCGGATATGCTGCTCGTGACTCAGACAGAAACGCCGAACTGGCGACACATGGCTTCCAGACCGCCGGAATAACCCTGCCCCACGGCCTTGAACTTCCATTCATTGTTGTTGCGATAGATTTCCCCGAAGATCATCGCGGTTTCGGTGCTGTAATCCTCGGAAAGATCGAAGCGCACGATTTCCACATTGTTGTCAACATTGACGATGTGAATGAAGGCGTTGGAAACCTGCCCGAAATTCTGCTTGCGGCTTTCCGCCTCGTGAATGGTCACGGTAATGGCGATGCGCTGCACGGTGGCGGGCACACTCTCCAGCGTGACCTTCAGGACTTCATCGTCGCCGTCGCCCGCGCCGGTGCGGTTGTCGCCCGTGTGCTCGACGGAACCGCACGAAGAACGCAACTGACCGTAGAAAACGAAATCCGCATCCTTTTGCACCTTGCCATCCTCCCCCAGGAGGAAGGCGCTGGCGTCCAGGTCGAAATCGCTGCCATCCGTGGCGCGCGCATCCCAACCCAGGCCAACCAGAATGCGGTTCAGACCGGGGGCGCTTTTGCTCAGGGAAACATTGCCGCCTTTTGCAAGGGAAATTGCCATCATCAACTCCTTCAGAACTGTGTTGTGGGTAAAAAAACCTTTGAAACCGTTGAAGCCTTTGAAACGCTTGCCGCTATGTTTCCTGCGTCTCGCCCTTCTTTTCCTCCTCTTCCTTGCCAGGGAAGATCAAAGAGGCAACGACCCCCGCCAGGAGGACGCCCAGAACGACCAGGAGACTTTGGCCGGGACTGATGTGCAGCCCCGTGTCGCCCACAACGTGGTTCCAGGATTGGAGCGTCATCTTGGCCGCGATGAAGAAGAGCAGCACGATCACCGCTTTCTCCAGATGGGCAAGGTAACGATTGAGGGCGGCAATGACGAAATAGAGGGTTCGCAGCCCCAGGATCGCAAAGATCATGGCGGCGTAAACCAGAAGAGGCTCCTGCGTGACGGAAATGACGGCAGGCACGGAATCGAAGGAAAATGTAATGTCAGAGGCTTCGATGACCATCAGGCAGAGGAAGGCGGGCGTGGCGTAAAACGCGCCGCTGCGGGTTGCGGCCGTCGGTTCGGGCAGGTCCTTCTGGCGCACGAAGAAGCGGTTCTGGTAGAGACGCGGATAGATCGGGATCAGGCGACCCGTCCATTTCACGCTCCAGTGATGGGAGTAATCCTCGATTTCGTCATCATCGCCGCCGCTGCGCAGCATCTGCACGGCGCTCCAGGCAACGAAGGCCGCGAACACGAAACCCACCCAGGGACTCGCCAGGAAAAGGCCGGTGCCAATCACGACAAAGATTGCGCGAAACACGAGCGCCCCCAGGATGCCCCAGTAGAGAATGCGGTGTTGCAGGTGCGATTTGATGCCAAAGGAAGCGAAGACGGCGATGAAGACCATCAGGTTATCGACCGAAAGACTTTTTTCGAGCACATAGCCTGCGAGATAAAGATCTGCCCATGCGCGGCTGAAGCGCAGCCAGAGATAAACGTAGAAGGCCAGTGCAAGGCCCACCCAGAAAACCGCCCATTTCGTCGCGTCCCGGATGGTGATCTCGGCCTCCTTCCGGTGCGCGGCGAGATCGAGATAGACGGAAAAGGCAATGACAAAGAAGAAGATTGCGATCGTTTCCAACGGAAAGCCAAAATGGGCCATGCCTGCTCCTGCAAAGGTAATCAAGGTTCGTGTTCCCGCCCCAGTGCCATTTACCAGCCCCCTGCACGCGCCTGCGCGTGTTTGCCGGGGCGGGACATATCTTGACTGGTCGGGCGCGACATTACAGCACATCTTTGCCGAAACGTGCAAATCATTTTTCATCCACACTGGCCTTCCGGAATCGGGGAACGGAAGGAATACCAGGCATCACGCGCCCTGCCGGGTTTTGCCAAGTCATTTGTCACACGCCTGGATGTTGTTCGTTCGCGTGGCGTACCCCCGTCCGCCTTTGCGCCGGGGAGGGAAATCATGGTGTCAAGCCGGGCAAGAGATGCGTCAAGCCGGGCAAGAAATACGTCATTTGAATTGTCCCGGAGAATAACAGGCTGCCCAAAAACACTCCGCTGCGGATGCCGATCAATGAGTGGAAACATGCAAGAAAATTTTTATTCGTTCAGGGCGATCACACACGGCGGTTCGTTGGTCGCATGGGGGAAACAATGCTATCCTTCGTCGTTTCAACGAAAACGGCTTGGCACGATGTGTCCGGGCCTTGTTCACTATCAGAGGAACTGATCTCATGATAATCCTGAAAAGCCAGCGGGATGCGCTCTTGCAGCCCTTGCAATCCGTCTCCGGCATTGTGGAGAAGCGACATACGCTGCCCATTCTCTCCAACGTGCTCCTGGAGAAGAAGGGGGAAACGCTGACCCTGATCGCTACCGACATTGAAATCCAGATCACCACCACAAGCGAGAACGTTGGCGGCGAGGGCGATGGCGCGGTGACGGTCGCGGCGCGCAAGCTCCTCGATATCCTGCGCTCGCTGCCCGAAACCGCCGAAGTCACCCTGAACTTGGAAGATGGCCGCTTGCAGGTGAAGGCGGGCCGGAGCCGCTTCAACCTGCAAACCCTGCCCGCGGACGATTTTCCGCGCATGAGCGTGACGGAGGGCGATGAAAAACGCTTTACGGTGAGCCAGAAATCCTTCCGCTACCTCATCAGCAAGACCCAGTACGCGATGGCTTCCCAGGATGTGCGCTACTACCTGAACGGCCTTCTGCTGATCGTCGATGGCAAGGAGTTGCGCAGCGTGGCGACCGACGGGCACCGGCTGGCCTACAACAGCATGGAAATCGAGAACGAGCTTGCGCATCAGGAGATGATCCTGCCCCGGAAGACCGTGCTGGAACTGAACCGCCTGCTGGAAGAGAGCGACGCGCCTCTGGAGATCACCGTAGGCGAGGCCCAGATTCGCTTTGCCTTTGGCGGCACGGTCTTGCTCTCCAAGCTCATCAACGGCAAGTTCCCCGATTACGAGCGCGTGATTCCGAAGGAGCTTGTAAACCGCGTGACGGTGGATCGCCTGGCGCTGCACGCGGCCATGTCCCGCGCCGCCATCCTGACCAACGACAAGTTCCGGGGCGTGCGCGTCCTCCTGGAACCCGGCACGCTGAAGATCGTTGCCGTTAACGCGGAGCACGAGGATGCTGAGGAAGAAATCGAAACGCCCTATGCGGGCGCGTCCCTGGACGTTGGTTTCAATGTCACGTATCTGCTGGATGTCCTCAACAATCTTTCCGGCAATGAAATCGAGTGGAATTTCAACGACGCCACCTCCAGCGCCATGGTCACGGTGCCCGGCAATGAGCGCTTCAAATATGTCGTGATGCCGATGCGCATTTGAGCCGATGGGGCAGACGATGGCGCATGCCGATCCGCTGTGCTTTCGCCTGGTCATCAACTGGCGCACACTCTGGCAATCCAGCCGTACCGCAAGGTGGGCGCTGGCAAGCTCGCCGTTCGTGCTGCTTGTGCTGTTGATCCCGCTTGCGATGAGTCCCTTTTGGGCGTGGAGCATTGACGAGGTTTGTTTTTTCCTGTCGATGGGGATGCTCTACGCGGGCAGCGCCGTGATCGAAATCTGCCACGTCCTGCGGATTGCCCAAGGGCGGCGCAATGATCGCCTGACGCTGGACGCAGAAGGCATGAGCTTTGTTTCGACATCCGCCTTCCGGAAATCCTGGCAGCTTTCGTGGACGGACATCCGCCTGCCCGTGCTGGTTTGCGCAGACGCTCCGGCAATGTCGCTCTTGCTCGACAAGGTGGGCACGCTCGCGCTGCTGGCGGAGAGCGGGCTGTTTCGGCTGGATTGCTGGATTTTTGGCGCGTCGAGACCGGTGAGGAGATTCCGGTCTTGCGCGCCATCGAAGGCCACCTGCAAACCGTGCATCCTGCCGCCGAATTGACGCAAAAACTTGCCCGACGCGAATTCCTGCAAAAAGCAGAGGCTTGGCGGCTGGAATGCGCGTTGCGCGTTGCGGGGTAGCTTGATCGCCATGCCAAGCAGCAAGCGGCGCCGCTTCAGCCTGTCCTCTGGAAAACGGGAACAAACGCCTTGCTGCCGCTTGTGGACGTCAGCGTTTCGACCTTGACGCCATAGAGCTGTTCCATGCGTTCCGGGGTGAGGAGGGCGGCGGGC
>JAISME010000047.1 GCA_031276915.1 Zoogloeaceae bacterium | reverse complement strand
CAGCATGGTGACGTACTCCCGCAGCAACTGTTCGTTTTCCATCAGCGGCCCCAGGTCGTCGCGGACGAAGCGGCGCACGTGCGGGTCGCGGCTGTTGCGCAGGCGGGCGAGGCTGCCGGCGAGGTTCTTGCGGAGCATGTCGGGACGCAGCAGGCTTTCGTCGCCCACCGGCGGTTGCAGTCCGGCCAGCAGGCGGCTTTGGAGATTGTTCGCGCGGTACAGATCCGCCAGCCCTATTTCGCTGGCCGCGCCGGTCGCCAGCGCGCGGGCCCGCGGCAGATGGGCGGCGGCGGGGGAATCGAGCACATCCTGCACCCCCAGATTGGGGTTCATGATGTTGCCGATGGCGTTATTCATGGTCTTGGCTTCCCTTCTGGATTTCCATCGCCTGCCGGATCAGGAACATCGCCCGGTTTTCCAGTCCCGCCGCCGATAGCTGGACGCCGGGCTGGCGATTCATCAGAATGAGGCGATCCTGGCGCAGCCCGCAGGCAAGCGAAAAGGGGCGATTCCCGCCGGGATGGCAACGGCGCAGCGCGGCGAGCAGCTGCGTTTCGTCATAGGGCGGCAAGGGCAGCGCCAGTGACATGAGCAGCACATCGCCCCGCTCGTCGAGCTCCAGGGTGAGCACGCCCAGCCCCTCCAGTTGAAACACGGCGGGCAAGTCGTCACAGCGCCAATCGATCATGCCCAGACGGCGCGCGAATTCGGTGATGGTTTGTCGATGCGGCATGTGATTTCCCTTCAGCCTTGCCGCGCCAGCCATTCGTCTTCACGGGCAACGGCATGGTCGACCGCTTCCTGTACGGCGTCGATGAATTTCATGCGTTCTTCGACGCCGCCGAAAAAGAGCGGACTGAATTGGCGCGAGGTGTTGAGCAATTCCTGCAGAAACAGGACTTCATGTTCGATGTCGGGCGGTTTCGCGTCCTTCACCACGGGGTCCAGATTGCGGGCGGAGAGATAATGGTCCGCCTTGAGCGCCAGGACTTCTTTCAGCAGGCTCATCGGTTTCCAGGCGCAATTCTCGACGCCGTGCACCGCCGTCCAGCGGTCGAGCAGCCGGCCGAGCAGCGCGTGCGCGCCGTTCAGGATCCGCGCCTGCCCCAGACTGTTGCCCACCGATTCCAGATGCGCCTTTTCAAAGCTGGGCTGGTCGGAAGCGAGATCGCTGCCGAGCGAGCGGAACAGGAAATCCAGCCCCGCCTCGAAGTGCTCCATGCCGTATTTTTCGAGAATGAAGGCGAACATCGCTTCCGGACTGTCGTGAAGATCGCCGGCGGCTTGCCGGTAAACCGCGCCCGCCTCCAGCGGTTCGCCCAATTCGGGATTTGCCAGCCGCCCGGCTTCCAGCGCGCCCGTGATCCCCGCCCGGATGCGCGCGCCCTCTTCCGCTTCGAGCTGTTTCAGGGCTTCCCGGATGGCGTCCAGCGCGGCGGTGGGCGCTTCGCCTTGCAAATCCTCCAGCGCCTGGCGCAAGGCCGCCCACGCTTGACTCGGGTCGCCGAAGCTTTCCCTGGCTTTTTGCAGCGCGGCGCGCGGGTCCCGGTTGTTTTTGAGGTAGGCGTAAAGCAGTTGCAGGTTTTCCGACCGGCCCGCCTTGTCCATCAATTCCTGATATTGCTTGACCTTGTCCAGCAGCGAGGCGTTCACGCCCTCCTTGGATTTGCGCTCTTTCAGGGCAAGTTCCTTGGTGTTGTCCACGCCGAAGGTCAATTCCTCGGCGGCGTCGGCCAGCGTGGAAACTGGATCGCGGCTCACCGAAACGGCATAACCCGCCAGATTGCCGGCGGAAAAACCCTTTGCCGCGCCGGCCTGCGCGGCCGTCGTATGGAACTGCGCGGCCCCTTGTCCTTGGACGTTTATTTCGCCAACCATGTTGTCTTCTCCGTTTTCTCCACTGTTTTCACCGCTGTTTCCACCATTTTCGGCGTCTCCGCCCTCATCGTCCGCCCCATTCTGCCACGAAAACCGTCCCGGTGGTTCAACACCCTGGCGACAAAATCCCGCGTTTCGGCAAACGGCGGCACGCCGCCATATCTTTGCACGCTGCCCGGTCCCGCGTTGTAGGCGGCGAGCGCCTGTTCGAGATCGGGAAAACGCCGCAACTGCGTTTTCAGATATTGGCTCCCGGCGCGGATATTGGCTTCCGGATCGAAGGGGTCGGTCAGCCCCATCGCCCGTCCGGTATCGGGCATCAACTGCATCAAGCCCTGCGCGCCCTTGCGCGAGACCGCGCCCGCGAAAAAGGCGGATTCGGTCTGGATCACGGCGGCGATCAGGGCGGGGTCGAGATCGAACTCGCGCGCCACCCGCTCGATGAACAGCGACCAGGCCGGGAACACGTCCACTTCGCCCGTTTGGCCGGACAGCGCCTGCCCCGCTTCGCGCAGGCGCCGCCACAACTCCGGCGTCAGCATGTGCGGCGCCCGCAGGCGTTGCGCGGCGGGCGAGAGCGCGTAAACGTCCATGCCGTCCAGCAGATTTTCATACGCGACGGGCCGCGCGGAAGGCGCGTTGGCCGGGGAAACCGGATATTCGCGGGTTTCCACGCTGACGCTCAGGATCCCGCCCGCCCGCGCGAAGGACGCGAGCATCAGGGCGCAAAGGCTAGGGAGGCGGCGCATGCGCTTTCTCCGGCGCGAAAAAGAGCGTCACTTCATTCGTTTCCGCGTGGCGGCTGTAGCAATAGTGCGCGCTCACCTTCTTGACGATGTGCAGCCCCAGCCCGCCGATCGGCCGCTCCGCCAGGCCGGCCTGCAAATCGGGCCGGGGCGCCTGGGCGAACGGATTGTAAGGGCGTCCCCAGTCGCGCAGAAACACGCAAAAATACCGTTCGCCGTCCAGATGCGCCACCCGGCAGCCGATTTCCGCCTGGCCGCCCAGTTGCGGCGCGTGCGCGTAGCGGAAGATATTCATCAACAACTCTTCCACCGCCGTCTGGATTTTCATCAATTTCCCGCGAAAATCCTCCGGCGTTTCATCGGACAGAAAGCGGTTGGCGGTGTCCAGATGTTCCGGCGAAGCGGGCAGTACGATCCGGTGCGGGTCATGTATAGCCATACATCAGCCCCTGACTGATTTTCAGCCATCCATCCAACGTGACGAACAGCAGTAGTTTGAAAGGCAAGGAAATGGTCATCGGAGAGACCATCATCATGCCCATCGCCAACAGGATGTTGGAAATGATCAGATCGATCATCACGAAGGGCAGGTAGAGCAAAAAACCGATCTGGAATGCCTCGGTCAATTCCGTGAGCACGAAGGACGGGATGATGAACAAAAAACCATCGTCGGCCAACATGTCATGATAGCGCGCGGGCCAGGTGCGTTTGGCCGAGGCCTTCAGCGCCCCGAGCACGCGGGAATCGGTGTTCTTCAGCAGGAATTGCTTCAGGGAAGGCGAAGCGAGACGCACCGCCTCGTTCATTTTCGCCGGATCCGACGCGGCGGTTCCGAAATCGACGTTGGAATTTTCCAGCGATTCCCAGGCTTCCATGCCCACCGGCGCCATGATGAACAGCGTCAGCACCATCGTCAGCCCGTTCAGCACCATCGTTGGCGGTACCTGCTGCACGCCCAGGGCATTGCGGATGAGCGAGAACACCACCACGATTTTCACGTAGGAAGTCACCATCATCAGGAAAAACGGCAGCAGGGCAAGCGCCGAAAGCAGAACGATGATGTTGGCGGGGCTGACTTGTATCATGATGGCGTATCCGCGGCCGTCTTCGCCTATCCGCCCGCGGCGGACGTGAGCCGGGTGATCTGCACGCCGGTGACGCCGCCCAGCTCGACCAGCCGTCCATAGGCCAGCGTCCGGCCGTTCAGGGTCACCTTCACGGCGGAGAGCGGGTCCGCGCCAAAGGCGAAACTCCGGCCGGGAGCAAGCGATTCGACCTCCGAAAGCGACAGGATTTTTTTCTCCAGTTCGAAATGAATTTCGACCTCCATCGCGTCAACCTCGGTTACCGCCGCCTCCTTGGTTTGATTTTCGGTATCGCTCACGCCCGCCCCTTCCTGGAAAAATTGATGGACAAATTCCTGCACCACCGCCCGGCCTTGCGCCACCGCCAGACGAAAACCGCCCTGACCCGGCAGGGCCAGGAAAACCTGTCCCGATACCGCCGGGTATTCGGGCGGCAGCAGTACGTCGCCCGCCGCCAGCGTCGAGAGCATTCCGGGGGGGAGCCGCATGGCGCCGGCAATGAACGTCACCAGCAACGGCCAGCCGTCGCGCCCCGGATGCCGGCAGGCTTGCGGCAAGGCCGCCAGCACCCGTCCCTTGAGCCACTCCGCGCCATCTTCGGACACCATCCTGAGACGCAGCGGCACGCGCCACGTCCGGCCATTCGCGGCGGCAAAATCGAGCGCGAAGGCGAACGACGTGGACAGCCACGCCGACGGCGCGGCTTCCAGCGGCACGATGGTGGCGTTCAGCGCGTTTTCCAGCCAATCGAGTTCCGTCGCCAGCAATTGCTCGATAATCCCCAGCCGCAAACCTTCCGGCAGGCGCTCCACCGTCGCCACGTCCGCCAGTTCCGGATACGCCGCCAGGAAATCCAGCGAGGCGAATTCCAGCCGAAAGGCAAAACCTCCCGCTTCCACATTGAAAACCGCCGCGACCGGCCACTCGACCGCCAGCGGCTCGAAGAGAAAACTCAACCTGCTCCCGCCGGCCAGCGCGGCGCGCGAGGCCAGCGCGTCGCACAAGCCCGCCAGCGCCGGGGAAAACCGGGGCGCCTTGAAAGGCCGAGGCAGGACGGCGGCCATCTCAGCGCGCATCCTCGTCGGGCGCGTTCTCCATCAGGCCGCGCGAACGCCGCCCGCCAGCGTCGCCATCGCCCTGGGCATCGCGGGTATCGATGACCGTCAGACGCACTTCCTGTTTTTCCCGCGCGTTCAGCAAGTCCTTCAGCGCCGATTGCGCCCCGACCAGCGTTTGAAAGGCATCGTCGCGCCCGGTGCTCAACGTGACGCTGAGCAGGCCGTCCGCGCCGCGCGTCAGACGGATTTCGGTGTCGGGCAGCAGGCCGTCCTGGACCCGCAGGCGCACTTCGCTGTGCCCGGTTTCCTCCGGGCGGGCGACGAGGATCTGCCGCACCAGTTTTTCGAGCGTTTCGCCTTCCGACGCGGCCGCCGGCCGCGCGGCGGCGACCGGCGCCGTCGGCGGCGGTGGCGCGGGCATGCCAAGACGTTCGCTCATCAGGCTGCTCATCAGGGAAGAAAGGCTGCTGTCCGCCGGTTTTTCATCTGGCGGGCGGCTCCATTTTTTCTCCTCCGGGCGGGAATCGCCCTCTTTCCGGAGGGAATTGCTCCCTTCCAGGCTAGAGCCGCTCCCTTCCTGACGGGAATACTCCCCTTCCTGACGGGAATCCCCTCCCTCCTGACGGTAAATCTGCTCGAAACGCCGCACCTGGGTTTCCTCCACCGGCGCGGCCTTGTCCGGAGAAAGGCTGGAAAGCCCGCTTTGCCGGGAAGTATCCTGCCGATCCGTTTTTATCGAAGAAGTCATTCGCGCCTCCTTTTCATTCCCTCAATGCCTCAATGCCATAGACTTCTTCCGCGGCCAGAAGGAGTTCCAGCGGCGGGTCGAAGCCAATCTGGCGAATGGTTTCCAGATTGAGCGTCACCTGATTGGGTTCGTTCCATATCTGGTCGATTTGGCGCGGCTTCGCGCCGTTGAAAATCCGCGCCATGGTCTCCGCGTAAAACAGTCCGATGTATTTCTGGCTGCTTGGCGTAAGACTCATCATGATGCCGGATTGTACTTCCGATGCGCCCTGCATGGAAAAACTGGGCACCTGCGCCTTGCGGAGAATCGTGGCGATTTTTTCGACCAGGAAGGGAAAACTGGCGAAGCTCTCGGAGATATAGACCGCATTCACCTTGGGCGCGATGTTCTGATAGCAGGCGATCAATTCCTCGACCATTACTTCCTCCGGCACGTCCACCGGCGCCACGCAGGTCAGGATATCGAAGCCGCGCTCGCCGGCCACTTGCTTGAGGGCGTCCATGCCCGCGTAGGTGCGGCCCTCCGGAGAATTCTCGTAGACCACGCCCAGCCGGCCAAAGCGCACCACTTCGTGAAACAGGCGAATCTGGTGCTGGTAACGGTCGGGGTTGATCTGCGCGTACAGATTGTCCAGACCGCTGTCCCGCGCGCTCTTGACGATGCCGGAACGCAGCGGGTCGCTGGTCTGCGCGACGATGACGGGAATCGGCGCGCCCAGCTTGACCATGTCCTGTCCGGCGGCGGT
>JAISME010000084.1 GCA_031276915.1 Zoogloeaceae bacterium | reverse complement strand
GGCATGACGGTGATCCCAATGTCCGGCGGACAGACGCAAAAACAGGTAATGCTGCTCGTCGACCTGGCACCGACAGCGATGAGCTGCACACCATCCTACGCACTCAACATCGCCGAAGAAGCAGAAAGATTGCCAAATATATCCCCAGCAGATACCGTTACAGGAGCGCATCCCTGCCGAAGTGAGGGTCATCCAGTACGGCAACACACAACCCGCAGACGGTCCGGAATCCACCGCCTCGCAGGAAGCGGCTCCGGGCGTTCCGGCGGCGCGCAACGCCACAGACCGCTGACAAACAAGTCCCCCTCCGGCAGCGAATCCCGGAGGATTTTTTTCCACCATCGCAAGCGCAACCCAGTCTGAAACCCTGACCGTGGATCAGGAGCTCCCTTGCGGTAGCGCGCGCCGCCATGATCCGGGGACCGGATCACGGCGAAGGCGCCACAATCCGTTACCAACCCTGGCCCCGCGCCTTCGATCCGGATTATCCGGCGTTTCGCTCCAGCAATTCCAGCAATTCCCGCATATCTTCCGGCAAGGGCGCTTCCCACGCGCACGCCGCGCCGCTGACCGGATGCGTCAATCCCAGGCGCGCGGCATGCAGGGCCTGGCGGGAAAACGGCGGCAGTTCCAGGCGGGAACCACCATAGACCGGATCGCCCAGAAGCGGATGTCCCAGATGCGCCATGTGTACGCGAATCTGGTGCGTGCGTCCGGTTTGCAGGCGGCAGGCCGCAAGGCAAGCCGCGGCGAAACGGCGCAGGATTCGGTACTCTGTCACCGCCGGTTTGCCGGCGGCGACGACCGCCATCCGGACACGCGCCCGCGGATGCCGACCGATCGGCGCGTCTACGCGGCCTTCCGGCTGTGGCGGCACGCCCGTCAATACCGCAAGATATTCTCGCCTGACGCTTCTTGCCTGCAACTGGCGTACCAGGCTGGTATAGGTTTCCAGCGTGCGGGCGATCACGATCAGGCCGCTGGTGTCCTTGTCCAGCCGGTGCACAATCCCCGCGCGCGGCACCCCGACCAATGCCGGATCAAGGTGGAGAAGCGCGTTCAGCAATGTGCCGCACCAGTTGCCGCTGCCTGGATGCGTCACCAGTCCGGCGGGCTTGTTGATGACGAAAAGCGCCGCGTCCCCGTAGACGACATCGAGGGCAATCGCTTCCGGCGTATGGGCGCAGTCCCCGGGTTCCGGTACGCAGGCAAGCGTCAGTGTCTCGCCACCCCGCAGCCGGGTCCTAGGGGATGTTTCAGGATGTCCGTCGCGCAGGAGCCGCCCATCCCTGATCCAGGCCTGCAGGCGGTTGCGGGAATAGCGGGGAAGGAGGCGCGCCAGCGCCTGATCCAGCCGTTCGCCGGCTTCCTCCCCGGGAACCCGCAGGGTCATCATGCACGGATCGTCCTCCCGGACATCTTCTGGGGGCGGGGTATAATCCCCGGCACTTTCACCCGGATATATCGTCGACATATGGATAGTTTAACCCGATCCCGCCGTGCCTGGCTTTGCCGGGCCGTTCTTGTCCTGGTCGCCGTGTTGACCGCCGCCTGCAGCCTGTTGCCGGAAGAAATCGACACCACGGCGAACTGGTCGGCCAATCGTCTGTACGCGGAAGCCAAGTCGGCAATGGACGATGGCAACTGGGAAGAAGCCATCAAGTTCTACCAGAGGCTGGAATCCCGCTATCCCTACGGGCGCTTCGCCCAGCAGGCGCAAATGGAAGTGGCCTACGCGCACTGGAAGAACGCCGACTCGGATGCCGCCCTGGCGGCTTGCGACCGTTTCATCAAACTCCACCCCAATCATCCCGGCGTTGATTACCTCTATTACCTGAAGGGTCTCATCACCTTCAATGGCGATCTGGGGTTCATGGGCTATTTCAATACCCAGGACCAGACCGAGCGCGATCCCAAGTCAACGCGTGAATCCTTCGAGACCTTCAGGGAACTGGTGCGGCGTTTCCCCGACAGCAAATACACCCCGGATGCCCTGCAGCGCATGAGCTACCTGGTCAACGCCCTTTCCGCGCACGAAGTGCACGTTGCCCGCTACTACTACCGGCGCGGCGCCTACCTGGCCGCCGCCAACCGCAGCCAATACGCCATTCAACACTATCCCGGCACGCCGGCACAGGAGGAGGCGCTTTATCTCCTCATGCTCTCCTACGAAAAACTGGGCATGGCGGACTTGCGCGCCGACGCCGAGCGCGTGCTGCGCCTCAACTATCCGGACAGTCATTTCCTCGCTGACGGACTGGACAGGAAAACCCCCTGGTGGCGTGTCTTCTGATTCCGCAGGCATTCACAGGGCCAGACAGCGCCGGGATTCCCTGACATGCCTTCCACCTCTCCGGTCAGGCTGGCGATCAACGGCTACGGACGCATCGGTCGCTGTTTCCTGCGCGCGCTGCACGAGGCCGGGCTGACGGAGGAATTCCGGATTGCCGCCATCAACGAGCCAGCCGATCTGGCGAGCATGGCCTACCTGACCCGTTTCGATTCCACGCATGGCCGTTTCGCGGGCAATGTCACGGTGGACGAAGCCTCCGGAGCGATCCTCATCGACGGGCGCGCAATCACGATACGCCACGCGCAAACACCCGAAGCAGTCGACTGGCGTGCGCTTGATGTCGATCTTGTCATCGAATGTTCCGGTCGTTACGGGAGTCGGGCGGAGCTGTCGCGTTTCCTGGCGGCGGGCGCGCCGCGCCTTTTGGTCTCCCATCCGGCCAACAGCGCCGCCGATGTGGATGCCACGGTGGTCTATGGCGTCAATCAGCAGGACCTGACCGGACACGAGCGCATTGTTTCCGGCGCTTCCTGCACCACCAACGCCGTCGTGCCCATTCTCGATCTCCTGGACCGGGCATGGGGCGTGGAAGAGGCGCTCTTGACCACACTTCATTCGGTGATGAACGACCAGCCCCTGATCGACGGCTATCACCACGCCGACCTGCGCCGCACCCGTTCCGCGATGCAGTCCATCATTCCCGTCTCCACAGGGCTTGCCCGCGGTGTCGAACGCCTGCTGCCGCGTCTTGCTGGCAAGGTGCGGGCCAAGGCCATCCGCGTGCCGACCACCAATGTTTCCGCCATTGACCTGACCGTGGCGCTGGCGCGTCCGGTTGACGCCGACGCCTTGCGCGCAGCTCTCGTCATGGCAACGGCAACGGACGGCCCTTTCGCCAATCTTGTCGCCTGGTCGGAGGAAACACACGCCTCCATCGACTTCAACCACGATCCGCATTCGGCCATCCTGGACGGCAGCCAGATTCACTTGTCCGGATCGAGACTCGTCAATCTCCTGATCTGGTTCGACAACGAATGGGGATTCGCAAACCGCATGCTGGACATCCTGCGACACTGGCGCTTTCGCTGGCAACACGCCCGCCGGGATCGGCGCATGGCCTGACGGGTACAGGACAATCGCCCACAAGAAATGAGCGGCAGGCATGAATGCCTGCCGCTCATTTCTTGTGGGCGATTGTCCCTAGTACCGCCGTCATGCGCGGCATGGCGGGTGATCCGCGCCCGCATCCACATCCCGCCATCGCCGAAGACCACACCCGCGCGGCGGCGCGAGACGGTTCAGTCCGCCTGTTTTCTCAGGAACGCGGGAATGTCGTAACTGGTCACGCCGTTCTTTTCCAGGGCCTCGATGGAGACTCTCCGGTTGTTGCCGCGCAATCCCCTGCGCATCACGGTCGGCAATTCGATATCCGCCGGCACGCCGGAAAAATCGTTCGTGCCGGTTGCCTGGCGCGCGAACGCTTCGTTATGCACCACCGCGAAGGGTTGCTGCTGATGCGCAGCCTGTCCCAGGCCGGTCGCCACCACGGTCACGCGCAACTGGTCCTGCATGTCGTCGTCGTAGACCGCGCCGAAGATGATATGCGCATCCTCGGCGGCGAAGGCGCGCACTGTCGCCATCACCTCGTTGACTTCCTTCATCTTCAGGGCGGAGCGGGCCGCCGTGATGTTCACCAGCACGCCGCGCGCCCCGGAGAGATTGACGCCCTCGAGAAGCGGCGAGGCCACCGCCTGCTCGGCGGCGATGCGGGCGCGATCGATACCGGCAGCCGTGGCGGAACCCATCATGGCGCGTCCGGTTTCCCCCATCACGGTGCGCACATCCTCGAAGTCGACATTGACGAGCCCGTGATTGGTGATGATTTCGGCAATGCCGCCAACGGCGTTCTTCAGCACATCGTCCGCCGCCCTGAAGCATTCGTCCACACCGGCGTCGTCTCCCATCACTTCCATCAGCTTGTCGTTCAGGATGACGATCAGGGAATCCACCTGGCTGGCGAATTCGACGATGCCGGTTTCGGCGTTCCTCATGCGCTTCATGCCCTCGAAACCAAACGGCTTGGAGACAACGCCGACCGTCAGGATGCCCATTTCCTTCGCCACCTCGGCCACCACGGGTGCGGCGCCGGTACCGGTGCCGCCGCCCATGCCGGCGGTGATGAAGACCATGTTGGCGCCCGAAAGCTGGGCGCGAATCGCTTCCCGATTGGCTTCCGCCGCCGCCTTGCCGGCTTCCGGCTTGCCGCCCGCGCCCAGCTTGCCCAGAGCCAGCTTGACCTCGGCATGGCTGTTGCCGAGCGCCTGGGAATCCGTATTGGCGGCGATGAATTCCACCCCCCGCACTTTTTCCCGGATCATGTGGTCGACGGCGTTGCCGCCGGCGCCCCCGACGCCAATGACCTTGATGATGGTCTCCGCGTCGTCTTTATCGATGATTTCGAAACTCATGCCCGCACCTCCGCTTGATGAAAAAACAATGACAAAAAGTTAAAAATTCTTCTCGAGCCAAGACGCCATGCTCGAAAAGACGTCCTTGACCGAGCGCTTTTCCTTCACCTTCTGGCCACGCCGGTGCTGCGCGTGGGCTTCCAGAAGCAACCCGAAAGCCGTGGCGAAACGGGGGCTTCGCACCATGTCGGCCAGGCTTCCCGTGTACTTGGGCACGCCCAGGCGCACCGGCATATGGAAAATTTCCTCGCCCAGCTCGATCATGCCGGGCATGACCGCCGCGCCACCGGTGATGACGATGCCCGAGGAAAGCACATCCTCGAAACCGGCCTGGCACAGCTCCTGCTGGATGAGCTCGTAGAGTTCCTCGATGCGCGGCTGGATGATCTCCGCCAGCGCCAGCCGGGAAAGCTTGCGGGTGGGGCGGTCGTCCACCCCGACCACATCCAGGAAATCCTCGGGGTCCGCGAGCTGCGCCAGGGCGCAGCCATACTTGCACTTCAGTTCCTCCGCGTCCCGCGTCGGCGTGCGGAATGCCATGGCAATATCATTCGTCACCTGGTCGCCCGCGATGGGAATCACCGAAGTATGCCGGATCGCGCCCTGCCGCCACACGGCGATGTCGGTCGTGCCGCCGCCGATGTCAATCAGGCAGACGCCGAGATCCTTTTCGTCTTCGGAGAGCACCGCATAGCTCGATGCCAGGGGTTGCAGCACGATGTCGTTTACTTCCAGGCCGCCGCGCCGCACGCATTTCACGATGTTCTGGGCAGCGGATACCGCGCCGGTGACGATGTGTACCTTCACCTCAAGGCGCATGCCGCTCATGCCAATCGGCTCGCGGATGCCATCCTGCCCGTCGATCACGAATTCCTGCCGCAGGGTGTGCAGGATTTCCTGGTCGGCGGGAATGGGGCGAGCGCGGGCAGTTTCCATCACCCGCTCGACATCGGTCGGGGTGACTTCCTTGTCCTTGATCGCAACCATGCCATCGGAATTGAAACTCTTGATGTGACTGCCCGCGATGCCGGTATAGACATTGCGCACCTTGCAGTCGGCCATCAGTTCCACTTCCTGGATGACACGGGAGATGGTACCCACCGTTTCGTCGATGTTCACCACCACGCCCTTCTTGAGGCCGCGCGACTCCTGGGATCCCATTCCGATGACGTTCAGGTTCCCTTCCGCGGTGATTTCCGCCACCAGGGCGACAACCTTGGAAGTACCAATATCGAGGCCGACGATCAAATCCTTGTTTTCCTTACTCATGGATCAATCCCCCTGCGCCGGACGAGCGACGCCTTGCGGGTACAACGTAAAACCGTTGGGATAGCGCAGGTCGGCGACGGCCGGCCGCGGGTTCCGTTCCGCCACGGAGGCGGGATACGCCTGGATGAACCGCGCCAGCCGCTGCTGGATCGGGGCGGATTGCCGCTCGCGTCCCAGTTTCAGGACGAGACCGGTATCGAGCGTCATTTCCAGCGCGTGTCGCGGCGAGAGCGCCAAACGCGCGGGTTTCACGCCCATGGGCGCGAACGCGGCGACACTTGCCCCGTAATGCCGCAAGAGCGCCGGCGCCATGCCGGGCGGTCCGGAAAAACGGGGCAGCGCGGGTTTCGCGCCCACGGTCAATTGCGCCGCGAACACTTCGCCGAAGGTATTCACCCACTCGTTTCCGGAGACACCCCAGCGCGCCACCGGTCGGTGCTCCTCCAGTGCGACATCCAGCCGGTTCGGCCAGACGCGCCGCACCGTGGCCTTGCGCACCCAGGGAACGGTTTCCAGCGCCGCGCGCACATCCTCCAGGGAAACGCTCAGGAAATTGCCGCGCAGCGCGCCCTGCGCCGCTTCCTCCAGTTCGGACAGCGCCACGTGCCGCAAGGGCGCGGCAAGCCGGATATCGCGGACCGGCGCGAACGGCTGGCGCATGATCCAGAGCACCGCTGCGGCAAGCAGCATGGCGGACCCCGCCGCGAACAGCAGGTCGGCCATGGCGTTCAGGAGTTGAGGACGTTGCCACATTCATCACGCTCTGTGTTTCTTCGCCAGCGACAATATTTTCAGCACCAGATCCGTGTATTCGATGCCCGCGGCGCGCGCCGCCATCGGCGCCAGCGAATGGGAAGTCATGCCCGGCGCGGTGTTGATTTCCAGAAAATAATGCTGGCCCGCCGCGTCCATCAGGAAATCCACCCGGCTCCAGCCCTGCGCGTCCAGGAGACGGAACGCCTTCAGCGCGTCCGCCTGGATTGCCTCCGCCGTATCCGGCGCCAGCTCGGCGGGACAGACGTAGCGGGTATCGTCCCGCAGGTATTTGGCGTCATAGTCGTAGAACGCCGTGGCTGGTTCGATTCTGACGATCGGCAGCGCCTCGTCGCCCAGGATCGCCACCGTGTATTCACCGCCCATCACACCCCGTTCGGCCATCACCAGGGAATCGTGGCGGGCGGCAATCCCGTAGGCGGCTTCAAGCCCTCCCGCTTCCGTCACCCTGGTGACGCCGACGGAAGAGCCGTCGCGCGCCGGTTTCACGAAAAGCGGCAGGCCCAGCGCCCGCTCCACGGCGGCGAAGTCGCTTCCGGCTTCCAGCATCGCGTATTCCGGCACGGGAAGCCCCGCCGCCTGCCAGACAAGCTTGGTGCGGAATTTGTCCATGCCCAGGGCGGAGGCCATGACGCCAGGCCCCGTATAGGGAATGCCCAGGAGCTCCAGCACACCCTGGATCGTGCCGTCCTCGCCATACCCGCCGTGCAGCGCGATGAAGGCGCGATCGTAGCCCTTCAGGGCGGCAAGCGGCTCGATCGCCGGATCGAAGGCAAAGGCGTCGACTCCCCTGGTGCGCAGCGCTTCCAGCACCCCCTCGCCGCTGCGCAGGGACACCTCGCGCTCGGCAGAAGTTCCTCCCATCAGGACCGCCACTTTGCCAAAGCCGGTTTTCATTCGCCAATATCCCGTTGAATCATATGGTTAGAAAGCATTTTTCATGCCGTTTATCAAGTCGGTGATTTTTGCCGCCACGCCGCCGATGGAACCCGCGCCCATGGTCAGCACCACATCGCCATCGCGGGCGATTCCAAGGACTGTCTCCGGCAGGTCGGCGACGGACTCCACGAACACCGGCTCCGTTTTGCCCGCCACGCGCAGGGCGCGCGCCAGGCTGCGTCCGTCGGCGGCGACGATGGGTGTCTCGCCCGCCGGATAGATCTCGGTCAGCAGGAGAACGTCCACACTGGAGAGCACGCTCACGAAATCCTCGAAACAGTCGCGCGTGCGGGTGTAGCGATGTGGCTGGAAGGCAAGCACCAACCGCCGTCCCGGGAAAGCGCCGCGCGCGGCGGCAAAGGTTGCCGCCATTTCCACCGGATGATGGCCGTAATCGTCGATGAGCGTAAACGTTCCGCCGGATTGGAGCGGCATTTCACCATGCCGCTGGAAACGCCGTCCCACTCCCCTGAATTCCGCCAGCGCCTTGACGATGGCCGCGTCGGGGGCCTGCACTTCGGTCGCCACACCGATGGCGGCGAGCGCGTTCAGGACGTTGTGCGTGCCCGGCGCATTGAGCGTGACCGGCAGGCGCGTGCACTGGCCGTTCGCGCGCACCACATCGAAATGCATGCGCCCGCCATCGGCGCGAACGTTTTCCGCGTAAAGGCCGGCATCAGGCGTCAGGCCGTAGCGCACCACCTGCTTCGGCACCTGCGGCAGGATGTCCCGCACGTTCGGGTCGTCCTGGCAGAGCACCGCCACGCCGTAAAATGGCAGGCGGTTCAGGAATTCCACGAAGGTCTGTTTCAGGCGGCCAAAGTCGTGCCCGTAGGTTTCCATGTGATCGGCGTCGATGTTGGTCACTACCGACACCACGGGCGACAGGTAGAGGAAGGAAGCATCCGATTCGTCGGCCTCGGCCACTAGGAAATCGCCCTTGCCCAGGCGGGCGTTGGCTCCGGCGGCGTTCAGCCTGCCACCGATCACGAAGGTCGGATCGAATCCGGCTTCGGCCAGGATGCTGGCGACGAGGCTCGTGGTCGTGGTCTTGCCGTGCGTGCCGGCGATGGCGATCCCCTGTTTCAGGCGCATGAGTTCGGCGAGCATCTGCGCGCGCGGCACCACGGGGATTTCGGCCTGCCGCGCCGCCACGACTTCCGGATTATCGTCCCCCACTGCTGTCGAGATCACCACGGCGTGCGCGCCGGCGATGTTTTCCGCCGCGTGCCCGGTCGCCACCGCGATGCCCAGGCCAGCAAGCCTGCGCGTCACGGCGGAAGCGACGAGATCGGAACCAGAAACGACATAGCCGAGATTCCGGAAGACTTCGGCGATGCCGCTCATGCCAGAGCCGCCGATACCGACGAAATGGATGTGCCGGACCTTGTGTTTCACCGCGCGACCTCCTTGCAGGCATCGGCCACCTCGCGGGCCGCCCGGGGGCGCGCAAGCGCGTGGGTCTTGCGCGCCATTTCCAGAAGCTGGCCGCGCCGGTAGTTGCCGATCCGCGCCACCGCTTCCGGCGTCAGTTCCGATTGCGGCAGCAGGAACGCGCCGCCCGCCGAGGCAAGAAAACGGGCATTGGCCGTCTGGTGGTCGTCCACCGCGGAGGGGAACGGCACCAGGATGGCGGGCACGCCCGCCGCCGCCAGTTCCGCGATGGTGAGCGCGCCGGCGCGGCAGACCACAATGTCAGCCCATGCGTAAGCCCCGGGCATGTCCTCGATGAAGGCCGCGCAATGCGCTTCGACTCCGGTCTCGGCATATGTTGTCCTGAGCGCTTCCAGATGCTCTTCTCCCGATTGGTGCACCACCCGCGGCCGCGTTCCGGGCGGCAGCAGCGCCAACCCGCGCGGCACGATCTCGTTCAGCGCCCGCGCTCCGAGACTGCCGCCGATCACCAGCATGTTGAGCGGCGTATCCGGCGCGATCTCCCGTTCGTACAGGGGGGGCACGCGCGCGATGGCGTCCCGCACCGGATTGCCGGTCCAGACGCCGTTCCCGAACGCATCCGGAAATCCGGTCAGCACCCGCCGGGCGACCGTCGCCAGCACGCGGTTGGCGAGCCCGGGAATGGAATTCTGCTCATGGATGACAAGGGGAATGCGCAAAAGGGCCGCCATCACGCCGCCGGGAAATGTCACATAGCCGCCCATGCCCAGCACGACCGCGGGCTGCGCCTGCCGCAGGATGCTCCATGCCCGCCAGAGACCGCGCAGGAGATTGAAGGGCAACAGGAACTTGCGCGCCATGCCCTTGCCGCGCAGGGCGGCAAACCGCAGGTGCGCGATCTCGTAGCCATGCCGTGGAACCAGACGACTTTCCATGCTGTCGGGATTCCCCAGCCAAAGCACCCGCCAGCCTTCGGCGCGCAGCACATCGGCCACGGCCAGCGCCGGGAAAATATGACCGCCGGTGCCGCCCGCCATGATGAGGATGGTCTTGCCAAGGCGCTTCACGGTTTTTTCCCCCGCATGATCTGCCGGTTTTCCCAATCCACGCGCAGCAGGATGGCGAGCGCGATGCAGTTGGAGACAAGCCCGGAACCGCCATAGCTCATGAACGGCAGGGTCAGCCCCTTGGTGGGCAGGAGACCGACGTTGACCCCCATGTTGATGAAACCCTGCACGCCGAACCAGATGCCGATGCCCATCGCCACCAGCGCCGAATAGAAAAGCTCCAGTTGCACGCACTGGCGTCCGATCGCAAAGGCGCGGCGCACCAGGATGGCGAACAGGGTGATTACCAGCAGCACACCGGCAAAGCCCAGTTCCTCTCCGATGATGGACAGGAGGAAATCCGTATGCGCTTCCGGCAGGTAGAATTTTTTTTCCACGCTTGCGCCCAGCCCGACTCCGAACCACTCGCCGCGTCCGAAGGCGATCAATGAATGCGAGAGCTGGTAGCCCTTGCCATACGGATCGGCCCAGGGATCCATAAATCCCAGGAAACGCGCGCGCCGGTAGGGCGAAATGACGATCAGCACGGTGAAGGCGGCCAGCAGCACGCTGGTCAGGATGGCGAACAGGCGCGCCCGCAGACCGCCCAGGAAAAGAATGCCCATGGCAATGGCGACGATCACCACGAAGGCGCCGAAATCCGGCTCCAGGATCAGGAGGCCACCGATCAGCGACATGGCGACGGCCATTGGCAAGAAGGCCCGGCGCAGGTCGTGGATGATCTCGATCTTGCGCACCGTGTAGTCCGCCGCGTACAGGAGGGAAAAGAGTTTCACGAATTCCGAGGGCTGCAGGCCGATTGGTCCCAACCGAATCCAGCGCCAGGCGCCCTTGATGTGCCTGCCGACGCCGGGAACCAGCGTCAGCGCCAGCAGGAGCACACCACACAGGAAGAGATAGGGCGCGAGCCGCTGCCAGGTGGCGAGCCGGATCTGGAAAGCGAACGCGCCCAGCGCAAGGCCGACGCACAGGTACATGCCGTGGTGCACAAGATAATAGGCGGGCGGCTGGTTGTTGCTTTCGGTTACGTAGATGGAGGCCGAATACACCATGACGATGCCCAGCGTCAGGATCAGGAGACTGCTCCAGAGCAGCGCCATGTCGATTTCGGCGATCTGGCGGCGCGGGTCGTTCAGGGCGGCGATCATCATGACGCACGGCCTTTCGGCGCGGTACGGAGTTTTTCCACCGCCGCAACAAAGGCGGCGGCGCGCGCCACGTAGTTTTCGTACATGTCCCAACTCGCGCAGGCGGGCGAGAGCAACACGCAATCGCCCGCCTGCGCCACACCGGCAAGCCAGCGCACCGCGTCCTCCATGTTCGCGCAAGCGGCCTGCGACAGGCCGCAGCCGTCGATGGCGGCGGCGATGGCGGCGGCATCCCTGCCGATCAGCGCCACGGCACGCCCGTGCCGCCGGAGCGCTTCTTTCAGCGGTGCGAAATCCTGCCCCTTGCCGTCGCCGCCCAGCACGACGGCGACGGGTCGGCCCATTCCCCGGATGGCGGCGAGCGTGGCGCCGACATTGGTGCCCTTGGAATCGTCGATATAGGAGATCCCCGCGATTTCCGCGACGGGTTCGAGACGATGCGGCAGCCCCCGGAAGGTTTTCAGCGCGGGCAGAACGCGCGCGACTTCAACTCCAACGGCGCGGCACAGGGCAAGCGCCGCCATGACATTGGCGGCATTGTGCAACCCTTGGAGCGGCAGTTCGTCCAGGGCAACCACATGTTTCCCGCCAAACTGTATGGCGCCATCCCGGATGCCGTAGTGCCCGGCGCGCGGCGCGGGATCAAGGCCGAAAGTCACCATGTTCGCGCCGCGATCGCCCATCGCGAGGCTCCGGTTGTCGTCGCGGTTTACGACGCGCACCGGCACGCCCTGGAAAATCCGCGCCTTGGCCTGGGCATAGGCTTCCATGCTGTTTGCGTGACGATCGAGATGGTCTTCGCTGAGGTTCAGCACCGTCGCGGCCTGGGCGCCCAGAAAACGCGTGATCTCCAACTGGAAGCTGGAAAGCTCCAGCACCCAGACGCGCGGCAATGCGCCTGTATCCAGCGCCGCCATCAGCGCGTCGAGAAGCGCGGGGGAAACGTTGCCGCAGGCAATGGCCGGAACGCCCGCGCCATTCAGGAGATGCGCGGTCAGCGCCGTGGTGGTGGTCTTGCCGTTGCTGCCGGTAATGGCCAGCATCCGGCTTTCCGGCGCGAGGTGGGCGCGCGCCTCCACGAACAGGTCTACCTCGGAGACGAGGGGTTTTTGGGCGGCGGCGATTTCCGGCATCGCGGGGGAAAGGCCGGGTGAGAGCGCGACAGCGTCCGCGCTTGCGAACGTCGCGGTGTCGAACGGTCCGGCAATCACCCTGATTTCCGGCGCGACGGCGGCCAGCTTCGCGCGGTTGGGCGGGTCCGCGCGACTGTCGGCGACGGTAACGGTCGCGCCCTGGCGATGCAGCCATGTTGCCATCGCCAGCCCGGATTCACCCAGGCCCGCCACCACGAAACGTTTGCTCCTGAAAGTCATCGCGTCACCGGATTTTCAGACTGGCAAGTCCGACCAGCACCAGTATGATGGTGATGATCCAGAAGCGCACGACCACATGCGTTTCCTTCCAGCCGACTTGCTCGAAATGGTGATGCAGTGGCGCCATGCGCAGGATGCGGCGGCCTTCGCCGTATTTTTTCCGGGTGTATTTGAACCAGCCCACCTGCACCATGACGGAAAGCGTTTCCGCGACGAAGAGGCCGCCCATGATGAACAGCACGATTTCCTGGCGCACGATCACCGCCACGCAGCCCAGCGCTGCGCCCAGCGCCAGGGCGCCGACATCACCCATGAAAACTTCCGCCGGATAGGCGTTGAACCAGAGAAAGCCCAGCCCGGCCCCGGCAATGGCGCCGAGCAGGATGCACAGTTCGCCCGCCCCCGGCACGTAGGGGATGAGCAGGTATTTGGCGTAAATGGCGTTTCCCGTCACGTAGGCGAAAATGGCGAAGGCCGCCGCCACCATCACCGTGGGCATGATGGCCAGCCCATCCGCGCCATCGGTGAGATTCACCGCGTTGGAGCTGCCGACGATCACGCAGTAGGTCAGCGCCACGAAGCCCCAGACGCCCAGTGGGTAGGCGATGGCCTTGAAGAACGGCACCACGAGCTGGGTTTGCTGGGTCAGGTCGCTGGTGGAGAACGCGAGGAAGACCGCCGCGCCCAGCCCCAGGACGGATTGCCAGAGGAATTTCCAGCGTGCCGCCAGGCCGTTGGGATCACGGTAGACCACCTTTTTCCAGTCGTCGTACCAGCCGATGATGCCGAAACCCAGTGTCACCACCAGCACTGTCCACACGTAGCGGTTGGCGAGATTCCCCCACAGCAGCGTCGTGAGGGCAATGGCGATCAGGATCAGGACGCCGCCCATCGTCGGCGTGCCGGACTTGACCAGGTGGGTCTGCGGTCCGTCGGTACGCACGGCCTGTCCGATTTTCTTCGCCGCCAGCCAGCGGATGACGCGCGGCCCCAGCGCCAGGGAGAGGAAAAGCGCCGTCAGCATCGCAAGCGTGGTGCGCAGGGTGATGTATCCGAACACGTTGAATGTCCGGATGTGCTGGGCCAGCCATTCCGACAGCAGCAGCAGCATCAGGCGCTCCTTTCCGTTTGTCCGGCCGCTTCCGCCAGCAGCGCCGTGATGACGCGCTCCATTCTCATGAAGCGCGACCCCTTGACCAGCACGGTCGTGTCCGCGCGCAATTCGCCGCACAGCGCCTTTGCCAGGGCCTCCGGCGTTTTGAAACTCACACCGCCCGCGCCGAAATTCCGTACCGCCCGCCGGCTTGCCTCGCCCAGCGCGCAGAGGCGATCGACGCCCATGCTTCTGGCGTAATCGCCGATCTCGTCGTGGTGCCGGGCGCTGTCCGCGCCGATTTCGCCCATGTCGCCCAGGACCAGGATGCGCGGCCCGGCAGTGGCGGCCAGCACGTCGATCCCGGCGCGGACGGAATCGGGATTGGCGTTGTAGCTGTCGTCGAGAATCGTCGCGCCATGGGGCCCTCGCAGCCGTTGCAGGCGGCCCCTGACGCCGGCAAAACCTTCCAGCCCGCGCCGGATGCAGTCTTCCACCATTCCGGCGGACATGGACGCGGCGCGCAGCACCGCCCAGGCGGTGGCGGCGGCGGCCAGCGCGTTGGCGGCGTTGTGCAGTCCCGGCGTGGCGAGCGTCACGGTCAGGGGTTCACGTCCCGTCGCGGGAATCCGGATGTCGAGCCGTGTTTCCAGCCCGCGCGAACGCGCCTCGCCGACGACATCACCCTGTCCGCGCAGGCTGAACGCGAGCGGTTGCACGCCCGCTGGCAATTCCGCGCGCCAAATGTCGACATGCGGGTCGTCCGCGTTGAGGATGGCGACACCGCCCGGCGGCAGCCCGGCATAGAGGCTGCCCTTTTCCCGCGCCACCGCGGCGAGATCGCCCATGCCTTCCAGGTGGGCGCGTCCGGCGTTGGTGACAAGTGCGACAGTGGGGCGGGCGATGCGGGTGAGATACGCGATCTCGCCGGGATGATTCATGCCCGCCTCGATCACGGCGAACCGGTTTTCGGGCGCCAGCCGCAGCAGGGTCAGCGGCAGGCCGATGTCGTTGTTGAAATTCCCCTGTGTCGCCAGCACCGCCGCCTCGCCGCTGGCGGCCACCAGAATGCGGACGATCATTTCCCTGGTCGTGGTCTTGCCGTTGGAGCCGGTGAGCGCAACCAGTGGAATCGCGAAATTGCCGCGCCACGCGGCGGCAAGTCGGCCCAGCGCGAGACGGGTATCTTCCACCACGATGGCGGGAACCCGCGCGGGCAACGGACCTTCCCGGTCGACCAGCAAGGCGGTCGCGCCCCGCGCCACCGCCTGTTCCAGATAATCATGCGCGTCGAAGCGCGCGCCTTTCAGGGCGATGAACAGCCTGCCGCCACAATCGGCGCGGGTATCGGTCGTGACGCCATCGACGAAGATCCCGCCGGCAACACCCAGCGGGCGACCTTGCAGCGTTTCGGCGATTTCATGGAGATCCCAGCGCATGCGATTGGTCCTCCTGGAGGTGAGCGCGGCCTCGGCCTGATCGCCATCGGGACGCAAGGGGTGGCGCGCGCCCGCGATTTCCTGGCAGGCTTCGTGTCCCTTGCCCGCCAGCAGCAGCACATCTTCCGGCGCGGCCTGCCAGATCATTTGCCGGATCGCCCGCGTGCGGTCTTCCTCGATGCGGATGTTGCCCGCACCGGGAGCGCCCGCCGCGATGTCCGCGATGATCCGTCCAGGCTCCTCGTCGCGCGGGTTGTCGCTGGTGATCCAGACCTGGTCGGCGCATTCGGCGGCGATGCGCCCCATTTCCGGTCGTTTTCCCCGGTCGCGGCAGCCGCCGCAGCCAAAGAGACACGCCAGCCTTCCGCCCCGTGTTTCCGCGATCGGACGCAGGGCGGCCAGGGCGTTTCGCAGGGCGTCGGGGGTATGGGCGTAATCGACCAGGATGAGCGGCGCGTTTTCGCCACCATGACGCTCCATGCGACCCGGCGGCGGGGCGAGGATGGCAAGCCGCGCCGCCACGTCCCCGATCTTCAGTCCGCGATCCAGCAGTACGGCGGCGACCGCCAGCAGGTTGGCAAGGTTGTAGCGCCCGATCAGCCGGGTTTCCACCTCCGCCGCGCCCTGCGGCGCGACAAGCCGGAATGCCTGCCCGCCCGCCGCGGTATCGCGCGGGTTTTCGGCGCGGACGACGGCGGGCAGGTCATTGCGGCCCGTGAGCGAATAACCGATGGTCTTGTGCGCCGTGGTCGAACGCGCGAGCGCCCGCCCGAACGGATCGTCGAGATTGAGCACCGCCAGCCGCAGGTTCGGCCAGCGAAAGAGCGCTTCCTTGGCGGCGGCGTAGGCTTCCATGCTGCCGTGATAATCGAGATGGTCGTGCGTGAAATTGGTGAAGACAGCCGTGTCGACCCGCAGTCCGTTCACGCGCCCTTCCGCGATGCCGATGGAACTTGCCTCCAGCGCCACCGCGCGCGCGCCCTCCGTCCGCAATTCGGCAAGGCGACGCGCCAGCAGGGGCGCCTCCGGCGTTGTGAAGCCGGTCGGCGCGAGCGTCTCCGCGAAGCCCGCGCCCAGGGTGCCGATAACAGCGCATTTTTCCGGCCAGGACCGCGCCAGCCATTGGCTGACGCTTGTCTTGCCGTTCGTCCCGGTAACCGCCAGGATCGCCAGCGCCTCGCCGGGACGCCCCGCCAGATGCTGCGACAGGGGACCGGCCAGGGCGCGCAGGTTCGGCACAGCCATGTTCGGAACCCGCCAGTCCGGGTTCCAGACAAAGCCGCCAGGGGCGTCGTCCGGCTCCCAGCAGACGGCCACGGCCCCTTTCCCCAGGGCTTCCGGGATATGGGATCGCCCCTGGGGATAGGCAAGGAAGAGCGCGCCGGGTCGCACCTGGCGGCTGTCGTCCGCCGCTTCCGTCAGGTCAAGACCGGCGAAGGCGCGCAGCAGGACATCCAGTGTCATTTCCGTCGCGGTGGCGTTCATAGCGTCCCCATCTGTTTCGCGCCCTCCACGACCAGCAGGGCGTCCGGCGCGACATTGCGCGCATTCAGTACGCCGGACGCGATGCGGGAGAACACAGGCCCCGCCACCGAGCCACCGAAGTGCTGCCCCGCCGAAGGCTCGTCTACCAGCACGGCGATGACGTAGCGCGGCGTGGACATGGGCACGATGCCAACGAAGGAGGCCACGTATTTGCGGGTATACACCCCGCCTTCCAGCTTGTAGGCGGTGCCGGTCTTGCCGCCGACGCGATATCCGGACACCTGCGCCCGGGTTGCCGTGCCGCCGGGATTGACCACCATTTCCAGCATGGCGCGGATTTCGTTGACGGTTTGCGGTGAAAAGATTTGCTGTCCGCGCGGCAGGGGTTGATCCTGCACGGTGAGCGAGAGTGGCACCAGGTCGCCGTCGCGGGCAAAGGCGAGATAGGCGCGCACAAGCTGGACGAGGCTCACGGAAATGCCGTGGCCGTAGGACATGGTCGCCTGTTCGATGGGCCGCCAGTTCTTCCAGGGACGCAGGCGACCGCGACCGCTTTCCTCGCCGGGGAACCCCAGGGCGGGTGACACGCCAAAGCCCAGGGCGTCGAACATTTCCCACATCTCCTTCGGAGGAAAATGCGCGGCGATCTTGGAGGAACCGACATTCGAGGATTTCTGGACGATCTGCGCGATGGACAGCAAACCGTAGGAGTGCGTGTCGGAAATGGTGGCGTTGCCGATGGTGAGCCGCCCGGGCGCGCAGTCGATCACGCTGTCGAAACGGAACTTGCCCTTTTCCAGCGCCAGCGCCACCGTGAAGGGCTTCAGGGTGGATCCCGGTTCGAAACTGTCGGTGATGGCCCGGTTGCGTCGCAGGGATGGATCGGCGAGACTGGAACGGTCGTTCGGATTGTAGGAGGGCCAGTTGGCAAGCGCCAGGATTTCGCCATTCTTGGCATCCACCACGATGGCGCTCGCGGATTTGGCGCGATGCTCCCGCGCGGCTTCCCGGATGGCGGCGAAGGCAAGGAACTGGAGCCTGGAATCGAGCGACAGGCGGATGTCCTCGCCGTTTTGCGGTGGTCGCATCGCCCCGATGTCCGCAACGATCTGGCCACGCCGATCACGAATCACGCTGCGCTGGCCGGGGATACCCGTCAGCTTTTCCTGGAAGGCAAGCTCCATGCCTTCCAGCCCCATGTCGTCGACGCCGGTGAAGCCGACAACATGCGCCGCGACATCGGCGCTGGGGTAGGTCCGGCGAAACTCCGATTCCTGGTGGATGCCGGGCAGCTTCAGGGCGGCGACCCGCTCCGCTGTCTCCGGCGACACCTGGCGTTGCAGGTAGACAAAACTCCCCTTGCCCGACAAACGACGCCGCAGGGCGTCCGCGTCCATTTCCAGGAGCTTCGCGAGCTGCCGGATTTCCGCACCGGACAGCCGGGCATCAGCCGGAATCGCCCAGATGGAGCGGGCGGGAACGCTGACAGCCAGCAGGTTGCCATCTCGATCCAGAATCTTGCCGCGCAGGGCGGGGACAGCCAGGTCGCGCCGCATCCGGTCGTCACCCCGCGCCTGGAGAAAGGCGCTGTCGACCACCTGCAAATAAAACGCCTTGCCGAGCAGGAGCGCAAACAGGACAAGCAGGAGTATCCCCATGAACTTGGCGCGCCAGGCAGGCAACGCCAGTTTCAGGATGGGGTTCTCGGCAAAGCGGTGGGGTTTCGCGGCACCGCGGCGACGCACGACCATCAGCGCGCCTCCGTGGCTCGCGCGCGCGGGACCGTGCCCGCGTGCAGGAGCGGCACATGCATGCGCAGTCGTTCGCGGGCGATGCGCTCGATGCGGGAATGCGCGGCCAGGCTGGAGAGATTGGCTTTCAGTTGATTGAACTCGGTATCCAGTTGCTCGGCCTGCGCCGTTTCCGCCTGGATCGCCTGGTAAAGCCGTGTCGACTTGTGCCGGGCGGTGACGAGACCCAGGGCGCTGCACACGGACAGCAAGAGAAGGACGAGATTGAAACGCAACATCACGTTTTTTCCGCTGTCCGCAGTATGGCGCTGCGCGCGCGTGGATTCGCGGCGACTTCCGCCGCCGAGGGACGCACGGGTTTGCCGATCAGTTTCAGGCGTGGCGGCGGCAGTTCGGCGGCGCGCAGGGGCAGGTTCTTCGGCAGATTGTCCGGATGCGCGGCGTCGCGCAGAAAATTCTTGACAATGCGGTCTTCCAGGGAATGAAAGGCGATGACCGCCAGCCGACCACCGGGCGTCAAGCGATCGAGGGCCCGCGGCAGGGCTAGCGCGATTTCTCGAAGTTCCTGATTGACGTGAATCCGTAAAGCTTGAAAGCTGCGTGTCGCCGCATCCTGACCTGGCTCGCGTGTGCGCACGGTTTCACGCACGAGCGCGGCAAATTCCCCCGTGGTTGCAAGAGACCGTTCGGCCCTAAGAGCCACAACCTTCTCTGCAATCTGGAAAGCAAACCGTTCTTCGCCATAGTTTTTCAACACCTCTGTAATGTCCCTGATGTTGGCGCGCGCCAGCCATGCGGCCGCCGTTTCGCCCCGAGTGGTGTCCATGCGCATGTCGAGCGGCGCGTCATGCCGGAAACTGAACCCCCGCTCCGGATCGTCCAGTTGCGGACTGGATACCCCCAGATCGAACAGGACACCGTCAATCCGCGGCGCCCCCAGCGTATCCAACACCGCCGCGAGTTCGGAAAACGGCGCGTGCGCGAGGACAAGGCGCGCATCCGCCAGGGCCTGTCCAGCGGCGATCGCCTGCGGGTCCCGGTCAAGCGCAATGAGCCGCCCTTTTGGTCCCAACTGTTCGAGAATGGCGCGACCATGCCCGCCACGCCCGAAAGTGGCGTCCAGGTATATGCCATCAGGCTTGACCGCGAGCGCCGCCACGGCCTCGGACAAGAGTACGCTGACATGCCCGGCCGCATGGGTAAACGCCAGCATTCAGAGTCCCTCCCAGAAATTCACCGTTTCCGGTTTCTTCTGGAATGCCTGTGTCGCCAGCATGCACTGCCGCTTCCATTGCTCCTTGTTCCAGATTTGCAGCACGCGGCCAAAACCGGCAACGAAAATCTCCTTTTCCAGTCCGGCCATTTCCCGCAGGCCGGACGCGATCAGGATGCGGTCGCCGACATCCTTGGGCGCGATCTCCTGCTTGCTTGCCAGCATCACGTTCTTTACCGGCCCGCGCCAGGGATCGAAATCGTCGATGCGACTCAGTTTTTCGTAGAGCGGTTGCCAGTCCTGGTCCGGATACAGCGTCAGGGAACCATTGGGATTCCAGCTCAACACCAGCGGCTTGCTCTCGGAGGCGGCCACGAGTTCATCCCGAAAATTCACCGGTATGACGAAGCGCCCCTTGGCATCGAGCGTCAGCGGAACCACCCCCTGCATATGAATGCCTTAAGATTCCCAATTATTCACAAAAATACACGAGATGGCACTCTAAAGCACGACACACCCCACGTCAAGCAGAAAATCGAATTTTTTTAGTGAAGACAAGGACTTAGAAGCGACTCTTGATAAAATGCAACGACAATGCATCCAAGGGTTTTCTTAAAAATCAACGTACAAGAAAACAAAGTGAAAGTGTTTTGTCAAGATTGTTCCGGTTTCCGGAAAATCGGGACGGATGCGGGTGACAGGATATGCAGTGCGACTCGTCATGCCGGCGAGGAAGATTCCCCTGTCAGCCGCGCACCAAGGCACATGACATGTTGTTCCGGATACTGCCCCCGGCTTCGCTCTGTGACAATTTTTGTCACTTGATGCGCGTAATTTGTCACTTTGTGGAGGGGGTGTTGTTGTGTTGTCGGGGAGGAAAATGGCGTGGATGCGAGCGTACAGGCGGGGATTTGGGGTGCGGGGATTGGTGGGCACGGAAGTTGCTCATATCTTTCCGGTTTCTTTTCCTGACAAGTCGGACAAGCGATACATCATGTTCTCCACCCTGCCGTTTTCGGAAGCATTGCCCGGAACACCTGCTGTGTTGCGCGCATGCAATATGTGCGGACGGGATGCGGGGAAAAGTGTAAAAAGACTTGACAAGCCGGAATATGCAAACATAATACTTGCAGGCAGCAGGCAGCAGGCAGCAGGCAGCAGGCAGCAGGCAGCAGGCAGCAGGCAGCAGGCAGCAGGCAGCAGGCATATGAAAATCTTCTCCGTTATCCAGAGATAACGGAGAAGATTTTCCGGCGTCTGGATAACGCCGGGTTTTCTCTCTTTTCTTCTCCAGCTTTTTTCCCCCCTTCCGGTGTCCTTTTCCTTTCCGGGTTTTCCGGTTTCTTTGCTTTTCCTCGTTTCACCATCCCGGTTGCAGGCGCATTTTCCCCTGTTCTTGCGATTACGCCCCAATTCGTCATTGCGAGGGCCGAAGAC
>JAISME010000079.1 GCA_031276915.1 Zoogloeaceae bacterium | reverse complement strand
CGAAGGCTTGCGCCCGGAAGCCGGACAGGCGCGCCTGTTCCGCATCGCCAACCAACTGCTCGGGCGGGGAATACCGGAGGATAAACAGTCCGCCATGGAATAATCCAACGGCATCCGATGCCGCGCATGGTTTCCGTTCGTCGCTCCGGGATTGGGCGGGCGAAACCGCGGCCTATCCCCGCGAGGTTGGCGAGCACGCGCTGGAGCACCGGCTGGCGGGCGTGGCGGAAGCCGCTCATCAGCGTGGCGGCTTGCCGGAGAAACGTCGCCGTCTGGCTGATTGGGCGCGGTACTGCGGCACGGCGAGCGGTACCGCCGCGGCAGTGGTGCCGATTCGCGGCCGGGCAACTGAAAAGGGAGTGGCCTGAACTCTTCCCATAAACTCATCGAGAATTTCCGAAAGAAAAGCATTGCTCAGCAGTCAGTAATTTTGAACAGGCCAGATACGCAAACAATTTCAGATTGCGTCATTGCGAGAGCCGCAGGCCCGTGGCAATCCAGAAGGCCGTGTGGATTGGCCATGTCGCGCAGCCCGAGCAATGACGATTTTATTCCGGTGTTTCCCAAATTACTGACCGCCGGGTGAATCCGGATCAACCCGCCTGCATTTCGTTGGGCGGTTCAACGACCCGGAGGAAACATGGACACATGGACACACCAAACCCTGACGCGCTTTTGAGGCTGAACCAATTCGTTCCTGCTTTGGTCCCAGTTTCAAAATCAACCTGGTGGAACTGGATCAGGTCGGGACGAATTCCGCCGGGAATCAAAATCGGCCCGCGCGTTACTTGCTGGCGCCGTGCCGACATCCTTCAACTGGCCGGGGACCTGGCGCAAGAAGACCCGTACGCCAGACTTGAGCGTTCAATTCCGGAAGGAATCGATGGTCTGCCGCCGAAACCCCGGAAAGGTGGCCGGGGATGGAACCTGGCTCCGGGCTACGCCCTTCGCCAGTTTCCATCCCCGGCATAAAACCGGACAAGTTTAAAAGCTCGTGACAGGAAATCGAGGGAGGCAAGGCACGCTACTACGTGGACCGCGTGCGTTGATGGACGACGAAGGCGTAGCGTAGCCCGGCCTCCTCGCGGAACGGGCCGCGCGCCACTTCGCGCCATTCGTCCGGGCGGATTTCGGGGAAGAACGCGTCGCCGGAAAAATCCGCGTCGATTTCCGTGATGTAAAGCCGCCCGGCGAGCGGCAACGCCTGACGATACAACTCCGCGCCCCCGACGACGAACAGCTCGCCGCCGTCCCCGGACTTTTCGATGGCCTCGGTCAGCGAGCCGGCCAGCACGGCGCCGGGCGCGGAACAGGCCGGATTCCGGCTGACCACGGTGTTCAGGCGGCCCGGCAATGGCCGGAATTTCTCCGGCAGCGATTCCCAGGTGCGGCGGCCCATGATGACCGGCCGATCGCGCGTCGTCTCGCGGAAATGGCGCAAGTCGCCCGGCAGGCGCCAGAGCAGGCGGTTGTCCCGGCCAATGACCCGGTTGCGGGCGACGGCGGCGATCAGCGAGAGCATTGGGCGCTATCCGAGAATCTTCGACAGCCAGCCATCGCGCAGCGGATTGCACAAGGCGTTGTCCTGAAAGCTCGCGGACGGAAAATCACCGTTGAAGACAATGATTCCAGCATCCGCATCCACGAAAGTCTCCCGGAAATAGCGGAGACCTTTCGCAAAATCCGGCGAGAAGGTGGCGGCGGATTTGATCTCCACGGGGGTGAGCCTGCCCTGGCGGCTGACGATCAAGTCCACCTCGCGCCGCTGCTTGTCGCGGTAATAGTACAAATCCGGCGTTTCACCGGAATTGAGCAGGCGTTTGCAAACTTCGACGATGACATGATTCTCATAAAGCCCGCCGCGCAACAGACCGCCCTCCACGTCTTCCTTGCGGACGCAACGCGCCAGCCAGGCCGCAAGCCCCGTATCGGTGAAATAGATTTTCGGCGATTTCGTGGCCTGCGATACCGCGTTCCTGAACCAGGGACGCAACACCAGGATGAGATTCGACTCTTCCAGCGCGGACACCCATGCGCGAATGGTCGGCGATGAAACGCCGAGGTCGTTCGCCAGACTGGAAGCATTGAAAACAGACCCGGTACGCGCCGCCAGCAAAAACAGGAAATCCGTGAAGGCTTTGCGGTTACGGATTTCCAGCAAGCCTGGAAGATCCTGTTCCAGATAGGTGGCGACGTAGGACGCGAAAAAGCGTTGCGGGCGGATGCGCTGTTCGTGCAAACGCGGGTAGCCTCCCTTGAAAATTGCCTCGAAAATGTCGTCCGCCCCCGCCGCCGCGCCGTCCTGGACACTTTCGGCGCGGGTGTAGGGCAGCAGCGTGAGAATGGCGGTTCTCCCGGCCAGGGATTGCGCCACCTCATTCTTCAGTTTGGCCTGATGGCTGCCCGTCAAGACGAAACGCCCTGGGCGTCCGTCACGATCGACGTTTTCCTGTAAATACGACAGCAATTCCGGGACACGCTGTATCTCGTCAAGAATCGCCCCCTCCGTCAAGCCGTCCAGGAAACCGCGCGGATCGGATTCGACAAGCCGCCGGTAGTCGGGACTTTCAAAGGAAATCCAGGGTCTATCGGGAAAGCACATCCTGGACAGCGTCGTTTTCCCCGATTGCCTGGGGCCATAGATGGCGACCACCGGGAATTCCTTCGCCGATTCCAGCACTTCGTTCTGCATCTCGCGTGTTTTCATGCGCGGGGACGATAACATGGAACATGGCTAGATTTAAAGTAGTACTTTAAATTTAGCCACGGTAAACACCTTGTCTGGAAACAGGGTAAGCAAGCCGCGTTACTCGGCAATCAGTAATTTGGAAACACCAGGATCCAATCGTCGTCATTGCGAGGCCCGAAGGGCCGTGGCAATCCAGACGGCCGCATGGATTGCCACGGCCCTTCGGGCCTCGCAATGACGCAATCCGGAGTTGTTTGCGTATTTGGCATATTTATGTATACAAAATGACTGACTGCCGAGTAATGAGGCATTTCTTGAGACAATACCCCATTTCAAAGCTATGATTACCCCCATTTCAGTAGCTTGGGCTTACATTCCATGCATTCGCTGACCCCCGAGTACCTTGCCGCGCTTCGCTTTGATGGCGTCCAGGCGGCCACATTGCGTTCATTGGGCGAGCACCGGGGCAAGCAACAACTTTATGCCACGCAGTTTCCCGAAGCCCTCAAGGGCCTGTGCCGGATCGCGGTGGTCGAATCCACGGAGTCATCCAACCGCCTGGAAGGCGTTGTTGTCGCTCCCGCGCGGATGAAATCCCTGGTCATCCGCAATGCGAGACCAAGGAACCGTTCCGAACAGGAGATCGCGGGCTACCGCGACGCCTTGGCCTTGATCCACGAATCCGCCGCGCACATGCCCTTCAACGAAGGCGTGATGCTGCAATTGCACACCCTGCTGTACCGCTACATGCCACAGGCGGGCGGACGCTGGAAAGCCACCAACAACGACATCATCGAACGCCACCCGGACGGCACGTCGCGCCTGCGCTTCCAGCCGGTCGCTGCGCACCTGACGCCCATGGCCATGGCCGATCTGACCCGGCACTACGCCACCGCGCTGGATCAGCACCTGGCCGACCCCCTGGTGCTGGTGCCGTTGGCGATGCTCGACTTCCTGTGCATCCACCCCTTCCCGGATGGCAATGGCCGCATGTCCCGCTTGTTGACCCTGCTGCTGCTCTACCACTTTGACTATGCCGTGGGCCGCTACATCAGCCTGGAACGCATCTTCGAGGACACCAAGGAAGGCTATTACGAGACGCTGGAGGCCAGCTCGCAGAGCTGGCATCAAGGGCAGCACAATGTCAAACCCTGGCTCGACTACTTCTGGGGTGCCTTGCTGCGGGCCTACCGCGAGTTCGAGGAGCGTGTCGGCACCATCGAGTATGGGCGTGGCAGCAAAGGCGACCGGGTGCGGGCGGAAGTGCTGGGGCGCACCTTGCCGTTTTCCATTTCGGAAATCGGGGAAGCCTGCCCCGGCGTGAGCCGGGACATGGTGCGGCTGGTGCTGCGGGCGATGAAATCAGAAGGCTTGATTGAATCAACGGGCAAAGGGCGGAGCGCGAAATGGAAACGCATCATCGAAAATTACGGCGTTGCAAAAGACGCAAAATCAGCATCCAACCAGGCCGACAACAACAATGGACATTGAAGTGACAAGTACTGAAAAGAAGATCGATCGCTTTATCAGCACGCTCGAAGCAATGGGTGGTTCCGCCGGGAACCAGCGGCTGCGCGAGGCATTGGGATGGCAAGAATCGGCCTATGACAGCATCAAGCAGCAACTGCTCGCGCAGAGCCGGATCGTCTCCGGCCGCGGGCGCGGTGGTTCGGTCGCCTTGCCCACAACCGTCTGTGCCACAAACGAAAATTCCGCAACATCGCCGAGAGTTCATGCAGCATCCGTGCCGCGCAACGGCGTGGTCAAAAAGTCCGACCTCTACGCCTCCATCTGGGCCTCCTGCGACGAACTGCGCGGCGGCATGGACGCCAGCCAGTACAAGGACTACGTCCTGTTCATGCTGTTCATCAAGTACATCAGCGACAAGTACGGTGACAGCGACGACTTCGCCCCGCCCGTGGTCATTCCGCCCGGCGCGTCGTTCAAGGACATGGCGGCGCTCAAGGGCAGGCCCGACATCGGCGACCGGATCAACACGCAGGTCATTCAGCCGCTGATCGAGGCCAACACCCGGCTGGCACGCAGCGACTTTCCCGATTTCAATGACCCCAACAAGTTGGGCGAAGGCGCGGCAATGGTCGAGCGCCTGGGCAATCTGATCGCCATTTTCGAGAAGCCTGAACTGAACTTCGGCAAAAATCGCGCCGAAAACGATGACCTGCTCGGCGACGCCTACGAGTACCTGATGCGCCACTTCGCCACCGAAAGCGGCAAGAGCAAGGGCCAGTTCTACACCCCATCCGAAGTCAGCCGCGTCATCGCCAAGGTTATCGGCATCGCGCCGGACAACACGCGCGGATCGACCACCGCTTACGACCCGACATGCGGCTCCGGATCGTTGTTGCTGAAAGTTGCGGCGCAGGCGGGCAAGCAGATCGCCCTGTATGGGCAAGAAAAGGACGTGACCACGGCGGGCCTGGCCCGCATGAACATGATCCTGCACGACTTTCCCACCGCGACCATCCTGACCGGCGACACCCTGGCGAACCCGAAGTTCAAGGACGGCGAGAACTTGCGCACCTACGACTACGTAGTCGCCAATCCACCGTTCTCGGACAAGAAATGGTCCACCGGGCTGAATCCGGCCAGCGACCCTCATCGGCGCTTCGAGTGGGGTGAACCGCCGGCCAGGCAAGGTGATTACGCTTATTTGCTGCACGTCATCCGCAGCATGAAAGCCACCAACGGCAAAGGGGCCATCATCCTGCCGCACGGCGTATTGTTCCGCGGCAATGCCGAAGGCGCCATCCGGCGGCGTCTGGTGGAATCCGGCATGCTCAGGGG
>JAISME010000057.1 GCA_031276915.1 Zoogloeaceae bacterium | reverse complement strand
TTCCAGCGTGGCTTCACGCTCATCGAACTGATGATCGTCGTCGCCATCATCGGCATCCTTGCCGCCATCGCACTGCCCGCCTATCAGCAGTACACCATCCGCGCCTATATTGCCGAAGGGCTGCAACTCGCAGGCGGCGCCAAGGCCGCCATGATGGACATGTACATGAACGGGGCAAAGAAAGGCGTCATCGAGATTGCTGCTTACCCCGGCACCGGCAAGGCGCCTCCAAACAGCTACAGATACGAGTTCAAGCCAACGAAAAACATCAAGAGGATGAGGATATCCGAGCTGATACTGGATGGCACAGGTCAGCCAGGCAAGGGAGGCGATGGCGCCATTGGGATTTATTTCGGCGGCCAGAACAAGGTACTGGACAGGTTGGGAATTGTGCTTTATCTGGTTCCGGGAACCGGGCCGTTCGATCCGGTCTACGGATGGCCCTCCAAACCACTGGCAGCGGGCGGCTCCATCACATGGGGGTGCACCCTGCACCACACGACCTCCAACGGAGATCCTCTCTACTACGCAAAAGTCTCCAAGTACCTGCCCAGCCGGTGCCGCTACAAGGGCCAAGCAAAATAATGAATGCCTTCCCAAAGACAGACGCCGCAATTCGCAAACAAACTCCGGTTTGCGACCCCGCCTGAAAGAATCGGCGCGAAGGCTGAAACCCCGGCCTGAAAACCAGGGCGTCAATCGCAACGACCCGGAAGGGGAAAGAAACCCCTCCCGGGTTTGTTTTGCGCGACAGGCTCATGCCGTCGCGCATTTCCTGCTGTAACCAGGGTTACTTCGACGAAAGCTTTCGCCGTCGCCCGGGAATGTCTCCCCTTGCCCATCGAAAAGGACGCACCGCGTTCCCTTCAACACAGGTCTGGAGTGGAGTTGTCCTGGCAACCGGCAGGAGTCCCAGTCCCGCATTCACCGCCCGGAACCGGCAAAACCCCGAACGAATACAGGGGGGGGATATCCCGTTCCCTGAAACGACGCACGTCATACACAGGCGCCATCCGCCGACACGTTCGGGTCTTTGGGTTTGACAGGTTTCACGAACTGTTCCCGCGAAATGCCCAACCACATGGCGACCGGGGAAGCGACGAACACGGAGGAATAAATCCCGAAGCAGATTCCGATGGTGAGCGCCAGCGCGAAGTAATACAGGGCTTCGCCGCCGAAAACCAGCATGGAAAGCACCATGACCTGGGTGGATCCGTGGGTGATGATCGTGCGGGAAATGGTGCTGGTAATGGCATGATCCAGCACCTGTGGCGTGGTCAGGTTGCGGGTTTTCCGGAAGGTCTCGCGCACCCGGTCGAACACCACCACCGATTCGTTGACCGAATAGCCCAGGACCGCCAGGACCGCCGCCAGCACGGACAGCGAGAACTCCCACTGGAAAAAGGCGAAGAACCCCAGGATAATCACCACATCGTGCAGGTTGGCGATGATGGCGGAAACGGCATAGCGCCACTCGAAGCGAAACGCCAGGTACATCACGATGCCGACGATCACGAACAACAACGCGATGCCGCCATTTTCCGCCAGTTCCTGCCCAACCTGGGAGCCGACGCTGGAGGCGCTCTGCTTGCGCGCGCCGGGCGCGCCCCTTTCCAGCGCCGCCATGACCCGGTCGCTTTCCTGTCCCTCATCCACGCCGGGGCTGGACGGAATGCGAATCAGGAACTCCCTGGACGAGCCGTAGTTCTGCACGGTCACGTCCTTGTAATCCGCTTCCTCCAGCGCCTTGCGGATTTGCTCGCGGTTGGCGTTCCCTTCCGCGTAGATGACCTGGATTTGCGTGCCGCCAGTGAATTCCACCGAGAAATGCAGCCCTTTCGTAGCCAGGAACACCACTGCCAGGATGAACGTCACCAGCGAAACGACATTGAACGCCAGCGCATGCCGCATGAAAGGGATGTCTTTTTTGATGCGAAAGAATTCCATGTCTTGACTCTCCGATCTATTGAATCTTGCGCGCGGACGCCTGGCCCGCGTTTTCCCCGTTTACATCCCCATCGGGCTTCCAGACTTGCCCAATGGCGATCCTGGAGAGTTTCTTCCGGTTTCCATAGGCAAGGTTCACCATGGCGCGTGAGACCGTCACGGCGGAAAAAATGGAAGTCAGAATGCCGATGCAATGCACCACGGCGAAGCCGCGCACCGGGCCGGAACCGAAAATGAGCAGCGCCAACCCCGCGATCAGGGTAGTGATGTTGGAATCCAGGATGGTGTCGAATGCGCGGCTGTAGCCGGCGGTGATGGCCGACTGGGGCGGCATGCCCGCTCGCAGTTCCTCGCGGATGCGCTCATTGATGAGCACGTTGGCGTCGATCGCCATCCCCAGCGTGAGCGCGATGGCCGCGATGCCGGGCAGCGTCAATGTCGCCTGGAGCAGGGAAAGCGCCGCCACCAGGAACAACAGGTTGGCCGACAGCGCCAACGCCGAGATCAGACCGAAAATCCTGTAATACACCGTCATGAACACGGCAATGGCGACGAACCCCCACAAGGTGGAATGGAATCCCTTCTCAATGTTCTCCTTGCCCATGGACGGCCCGATGGTCATTTCCTCGACAATGGTCATTGGCGCGGCCAGCGCCCCGGAGCGCAAAAGCAGCGCGACTTCCTTGGCTTCCTGCATCCGCATGGCGCCGGAAATCATCACGCGCCCACCGGGAATTTCAGCCTGGATGACCGGCGCCGTCACAACTTCCCCCCTGCCTTTTTCAACCAGCAGGATCGCCATGCGCTTGCCCACGTTCTGCCGGGTAAGCTCCCGGAAAATGCGGGCGCCGGCGGAATCCAGGTTGAGATGGACCGCGGGACGGCCAATATCGTCATAGCCAGGCTGCGCGTCGGTCAACCGTTCGCCGGTCAGGATCACCTGCTTCTGCACAAGCAGCTTGACTTCCTGCCGACGGCCCTGGCCGTCGACATCCTGCATCGTGTAAAGCTCGCTGCCATAGGGTGTCGCGCCTCCGTTCCGCACGTTTTCCAGCGCGCCCGGCGTTTCGTCCACCATGCGCAATTCCAGCGAGGCGGTGCGTCCCAGTACTTTCTTGGCCTCCGTCGGATCCTGCACGCCCGGCAACTGCACCACGATACGGTCGGCGCCCTGCTGGATCACCACCGGTTCGGCCACGCCCAGTTCGTTGATCCGATTGCGCAAGGTGCCAATGTTCTGCCGGATGGCGTCCTCACGAAAGCGCGCGAGTGTTTCCGGACGCAACTGCGCGGCCAGGACAAAACGCCCCGCGTCGCCGCCCTCTCCCTGCTCCGCAAAGGAGAATTCGGGAAAGCGCGTCTGCAGAAGGTCCTGGGCGCGCGCGTGCGTCGCCGCGTCGCGGAAATTGATCCGGACCGTATCCCCTTCCCGTTGGATGCCCGCGTGCCGCAGGCCCTGGTCACGCAGGGCGGTCCGCATGTCGGTGCCGCCCGCGTCCAGCCGCTTTTGCTGCGCGGCGGGCATGTCCACCTGCAACAGGAAGTGCACACCGCCGCGCAGGTCCAGGCCAAGGTACATGGGACGCGCATTGATCCAGGTCAGCCAGTCCGGCGTATTGGGCAAAAGATTGAGCGCCACCACGTAGTCTTCCTGACCCGCGACGGAATTCATGCCTTTTTCCAGGACATCCCGCGCCCGCAATTGGGCGTCGGCATCCTTCAGGCGCACCATGAGGCCATTTTCCGTCAGGAAGGCGCTGTCTACCTCAATCTTCGCCGCGCGCAGCAGGGTTTCCACCCGCGCGCGGATCGATTCGTCGACTTTCAGGGTGGCGCGATTGGGCGAAACCTGGATCGCGGGCGCTTCGCCGAAGAAATTGGGCAGCGTGTAGAGCAACCCAACCAGGAGCGCCGCCACGACCATGACGTATTTCCAGAGAGAATAGCGATTCATCGTAAAACGAACTCCGGTTTGAAACCCCGCCCTTCAGGGGAGCGCGAAGGCTGGAACCCGGCCTTCAACTGGGCCGGGATTTCGATCATGGCAACCCGGCCCTTTCCGGGTTCATCTACAACAGCGACAGGCATCCACGCCTGTCGCCGATTTCCTGCCGGGTACGAAATCATGTTTCAATCCACCATGCCCGCGATCGGACGAAACAGCCTGGAAGGGGTTACACCCCTCCCAAGCCAGATGATCCCCTGAAGGGGAAGGTTTCCAACCGGGGTTTGTTTTCGATGAAAATCCATCGGTTCATTTCCCTGCCCACGAACAGGCGCGCAGGCGATCCGGCGGGAAAACCAAAAGACAGCATTTTCCGAAATGATGCTCAGGGCACCGATTTCAAGGTCCCCTTGGGCAACACCATCTGCACGGCGGAACGCTGCACGGTCACTTCGACCTTGTCGGACACTTCCAGCGCGAAATAGCCCTCGCCCACCTTGGTAATGCGCCCGGTCAGGCCACCCTGGGTAATGATTTCATCTCCCTTCTGCAAATTGTCCATCACAGCCTTGTGTTCCTTGGCGCGTTTCATCTGCGGGCGCAGAAGCAGGAAATACGCCACGATGAAAATGAAGATCAACGGCAAAAACTGCACAATTCCGCCTGGCGCGGCATTCGCGGCGTTTGCGGCCGTCGAGGCGGCTTCCTGAGCATGGGCAACACTGATCATGGACATAAAACTCCGGGTAGAAATTCGAAAAAAGAGAAGATTCTAACAGGAAACCGACAATGGAATCCGCACTTTCATGCCCAACAACAGGACAAGCGCGCGGACGCGCGTGGGTGGTCGAGAGCGGGAGTTGCTTCCTTGTTCTGTGACATTTTTTGTCACTTGATGCGCGCAATTTGTCACTTTGTGGAGGGGGTGTGGTTGTGTTGTCAGGGAGGGAAATGGCGTGGATGCGAGCGTACAGGCGGGAATCGGGAGTGCGGGTGTTGGTGGGCACGGAAGTTGCTCATATCTTTCCGGTTTCTTTTCCTGACAAGTCGGACAAGCGATTCATCATGTTCTCCACTCTGCCGTTTTCGGAAGCATCGACCAGGACATCCACTGTGTTGTACGCATGCGACATGTGCGGACGGGATGCGAGAAAAAATGTAAAAAGACTTGACAAACCGGAATATGCAAACATAATAATCGCAGCAGGCAGCAGGCAGCAGGCAGCAGGCAGCAGGCAGCAGGCAGCAGGCAGCAGGCAGCAGG
>JAISME010000051.1 GCA_031276915.1 Zoogloeaceae bacterium | reverse complement strand
AGCGCCGAGGCCGTGCCTTCGTCAATCGCCGGAGAGCGCAGTTTCACAGTGTCAATCGCCATAACAATTAACCCCATCAGTCCGATACACCGGACTTATCTGCGGTGCTACTGCGCCGCCACGCGCATAGTTGAGGACGCGCTTTCCGGGATGTACGCCATCACCGGCTGGAAGGCCGTTTGCGGGCGCGGGTTTTATGACAATTTTGTCAAGCACAAGGCGGTTAAAACGGCGTTCGAGCGTTGGAGAAATGGCGAATTCTACCGTTCTTCCAATGCGGACGGTTTCACGTTTGGGGAAGTCGACTGGAAGCCGTATTACGGCAAGATCGGCAACAATCTTTTCATCGAAAACGACGCGGCCTACCTGGTTCCCTTGGGCGTTGATGATATTTTCAAGACGTATTTCGGCCCGGCGGACTACATCGAGACCGTTAATACCCCCGGTTTGCCCTACTACGCCAAGCAAGAGCGTATGCGATTTGACAAGGGCGTCGACATGGAAGCCCAGACCAACCCGCTTATCATCTGCACCCGCCCGCGCGCCATCCTGAAAATCACGCAGTCGTAAGCGGCAATGGTGAGTTTCCGCGACATCGCCGCCCGGATGGACGATGCGGTTTTCGGCGCGCTCTCCGATGAAGCGGTGATCGATGGGCGGCCTGTGCGCGGCATGTTCTCCATTGACGCGCCAATCAACCCGAACATCGGCAGGCTGCGCACCAACCTGATTGAACCCTTGTTGCAAATCCGGGAACAGGACGCGGACGACGTCAGGAACGGGAGCGCGGTCGAGGCGCTGGGCGATAAGTACGTCGTCGTCGATTGCCAGCGCGACGGAACCGGCCTTTTGCGCCTGAAATTGCGCCCCGAATGAGCGACAGGAGAATACGATGGACGCCTTGAGAATCGACCTTGAGGACGCGGAATTCAAGCGGATGATCGCCCACCTTTCCGCGCCCGCGCTAACCAAGGCGACGCGCCGCGCCACGCGAAAAACCGCCGCCTGGGTCAGGACGCATCTTGCCCGCAAGGCGGCAAATCAGGCCCAGATACCGCGCCGCATCATCGCTACCCGTATCCGGCTCTATAACCAGAACTGGCGCAGTGGCGGCGGCGGCACGGCGGTCAAGGTATGGTTTGGCCTGAATCCCGTTTTTGCGGACACGATTGGCAAGGCGACCCAAGGCGCGGGCGGCGTCAAGGTGGGTAGTTTCTATTTTCCAAGTGCGTTCATACCGGGAAAAAATCCGCGCTTCGCCGGGAAGGTTTATCAGCGATCGACCGCTCACCGCCTGCCCATCATGCGTTCCCGCGTGGAGATGGAGGGCGATGGACGCGCCGCGTATGACGCGATCCGCAAATCCATTGAGCCGCGCTTTGTGGAAATCATGCGACAAGAGATCAATTACGAATTGCTCAAGGCCGCCGGAAATGCCCGCTGACAACCCCCAGAATCTTGCCGCGCTCCACGCGGCGATCCTTTCCGGCCTGTCGGCAAAATTGCCGCAGGGCATCTGCGTACAGGCCTATCCCGACCTGCGCGGCAGGGAAGCCAGGGTGACGCTTCCCGCTGTGCTGCTTGAGCTTTCTGAACTGGAACCCGGCGAGGAACCGGGAACCGGGGAAGTCCCGCTCATCGGGCGTTTTCATGCCTTTGCGGTGATTGATCCCAATTTGCCCGACGCCTGTATGCAGGTACGCGAACTGGCCGCGAAAATCGCGGTCGCCCTTCATGACGAAAACTGGGGGCTGCCTATTACGCCCGCCCGCCTGGTCATGGCGGGTGAAGACGGCTTCAGGCCGGAACTGGACGGCTATTTGTCATGGATGGTCGAATGGACGCAAGAATTCCATCTGGGCGCGCTCGAATGGCCCTACCCCGTTTCGCCGCGTGAAGTGTTCCTTGGCCTGTACCCGGAAACCGGGACGGGCAACGAGGCGGATTACTGGCCTTTGGGCGAAGCGCCGCCCGATGACTGGGGAGAATCAGCATGAGCGCCGCAGAAGACGCGCAATCCGCACTGGATGAGGCAACAGCCCGCCTGGCCGCCTGGCGTCAGGATTTACTTTCTGGCCATGACGCGCTATCCGAAGAGGGCGCGGCGTTGGGCGCGGCGTTTGGGCTGGCCTTGTCCCGTTTTGCGGACGCCAAGGTTTCGGCGGCTATCGCGAAAATGATCGCCGAACAGCAAGCGGAGATGAAGCCATGAGTTATCCCGTTGCGGAAACGGACCGTCAGGGTTCGGGGATGCTGCTGGCGGGCGTCATCCATGACGTGGATTACGAGGCGGCCCGCGCCCGGCTGGAATCCGGCGGATGGATATCGGCCTGGCTGCCGTGGTTCTCGGTTGCCGCCGGAGAAGTGCGCCACTGGCGGCCTCCCTCCGTGGGCGAACAAGCCCTGCTGCTTTCCCCGTCGGGGACGCCGGAACAGGGGATGATTTTCTCCGGCGTCTATTCCGACCAGCACAAACAGGCCAACGACAATCGCAAGGAATTCACGGCAACGGATTGGCCCGACACCGCCCGCGAGCATTACGACCACGACAAGAGCGATCACCGGCATTATTTCCCGCCGGAGGCGCATACGCAAGTGACGGTCGGCGGCGGCACGAAAATTGACGTCTGGAAGGGGAAAGTGGTTATCAACGTCGAGGACGGCACGACATTGACGCTCTTGCCCGGCGCGACGATCCTGAAAACCGGCGTATTCCTCGTTGACGCGCCCTTGACCGAATTTACCGGCGTGGTGCAGATCGACAGCCTGTTGCATGTTGCCGCTGACACGATTGTCGATGGCAACGTGATAATCGGCGGCAGCGACATCGCGGCGGGCGCGCAAATCGACGGCGGGGGCAACACCAATCACCATTCCCACTCCGTGGAGGGCGTCACCCTGGGCGAGGATGTGGTGAAGACCCTGCCGCCGCCTCCCCCGCCGATTCCCGGCATCCCGGACGTTCCGGGACCATGATTTTTCAAAGGAGCAATTCCCATGACAAAAACCGCAAGCAAAGCCCCGGAACAAACGACAGAAACCCCTGCCGTCGGAAAATCCGTGGTCTTCCGTGACCTGGCTTTCAAGAGCCGCGTCCTGTTCTGGCAAGGGAAATCCTGGCCGGTGTCCGCCTCGCGCATCGAGACAAGCGACCCCGGCATGATCGCCTGGCTGGAAAAAAACCGGGAATTCCGGCGCGAGGAAGCGTAAGGAAGCGACATGGCTTCGCTCTCGCTCATCGGCGTATCCCGCGACAACGGGCAGCCATTGACCGGCATGGCGCATCTTGTCCAGTCGATTACGGACATCACCACCACGCCAGTCGGTTCCCGTGTCATGCGCCCGGAATACGGCAGTCACCTGCCGCGCATGGTGGATTTGCCGGTCAATCGCGGCTTGATTTCGGCGATGCAGGCCGAGGTTGTCCGCGCCATCGGAAGATGGGAGCCGCGACTGGAACTCTCGCGCTGCGCGGTCACGAAAATCATGGATGGCGCGGTAACCATCGAAGTCCACGGCCGGTTCCTGGGCCGTGACGCCATGATCGAGGTGGCGATATGAGCATCATTGATTTGTCCCGCCTCGCGCCGCCGGATGTCGTCGAAACGCTGGATTTCGAGGTCATCTACCAAGACTTGATTGCCGATTTCCGGGCGCGGTATCCAGATTATTCCGCCGTTCTCGAATCCGATCCGGCGGTCAAATTGCTGGAACTCGCCGCGTGGCGCGAGATGCTGATCCGCGCCCGCGTCAATGACGCAGCGCGCTCGAACCTGCTGGCGTTCGCGGCGGGAACCGACATGGACCACCTCGCCGCCTTCTACGGCGTCAACCGCATGGAAGGCGAACTGGACACGCGCTTGCGCCTGCGCACGCAATTGCAGATTGCGGCGATTGCCGGGAACGGCACCCGCGAGCGTTACCGGGCGCGGGCGCTCTTGGCCAGCGCGGATGTGGTAGACGCGGCCATCCTGCAACCCATCGCCGGAACCGTTGATCTGGCGCTCTGGATTCGCGCTGGCGCGGATGCGGAAAAGGCGCTCGCGGATGTGCGGGAAGCATTCGCGGCGGACAATGCCAGAATGCTGGGCGTGATACTCAATGTGCGCCCGGCAATTGCCCGCCCTGTGCATGTCATCGCAACAATTTACCGTGAATCATCCGCGCCCGTCGATCTCGCGGAACAGATGGCAGCGGCGCTCCCCGGCGCAATCCAGTCACATGCGCAACTGGGGCGCGACGTGCCGCGCTCATTGCTGCTGTCGTGGCTGCATCGGGCGGGCGTCTCCCGCGTGGAACTTGCCGTGCCCGCTGAAGATTTGATTCTCAACCCGGACGAATACGCGGAAGCAGGCAGCATTGACATTGATATTCTGGATGGGGGTGTGACGTGGTGATGCCGCGTGACATGCTGCCGCCAAACCGGACGCCGCTGGAAACCGCCATTGCGGATACGGCGCCCCGGCTCGCGCTGGACGGCCTTGCGGACGCGCCCCGGCTTTTGAAGTTCTACCCGCCGCAATCCATCCTCCCTTGGCTGGCTTCCGAATGGTTCCTTGCCGGGTTTGTCAAATATCATGAAACCCTGCAAGACCTGATCGAAGAGGGCCTGCCCTGGCTGATGGAGCGCGGAACCGCTGCGGCGGTGAAACGCGCCCTGTCGTGGATCGGCATGGATGCCGTTCTCCTGGAAGAAGACGGCGCGCGCCTGCAACTGGATACCGGGCGCGTCCTCCTTGCGGAAGAACTGCCGGATCTGGTCTATCTTGCCGCCGCTTCCCTGCCCGCGCACGTCGATCTGTACCGCCTCTATCACGCTTACGACTTGCGCCCGATTGGTCTTTCCCGGATAGCCGCGCTCGATGACGGCCTGCTCTCCGACGATTCCGGGGTGTGGGTTGACGTCAATGGCGAGCCGGTGAAGCTCTCTTTCGGACACAGGATTTCCCGCCGGATCAACGCTTCCGACCACGGCGCGTGGCTTATGCGCCGGGACATCGCCTTTGATCGCGCCTGGTATGAAGACCGCGCGCGCCTCTCGGTGTGGGCGCTGGATTCCGTGATTGTCCGCAATCTGCAAATCCGTTCGACATCCGCGATGATCCTGACGAACGCGCCCTTGAAAAACCCGGTATCCCTGGGCCGTCATCTCAATATCGCCCGTGCCGCGCTGGAACTCTCCGGCGACACGGAACCTTTTGGCGACCTGAATTGCGGCTTTGCCGGGGGCTGCGAGATCGAATACAACCCGTTTGTCCTGTCGGCGTCCCGGCTTTCCGATCACGACAACGATTTGCGGCATATTTTCATCGACGAGCGGTTTTCCAGGAAGCACGCCGCGCATCCCGCGCCGCTGCCGATCCAGACCGCGTATCCGGCGACGCGAACCGCGCGCCGCGTCGCCCGGTTTGCCCGCTCGAACGTCTGCGCGACCTGGCGGGGCGGATGGGATACGCGCCGCTGGTATCCCCGTTCCATTCGTCTTTACGCCATCCGCGTTACCGAAACCACAGAGGACTAGAATATGGCAATCCTGACCCAATCCGGGCGCGCGGCAATGGCCGCCGCCATTGTCCAACTGCCCATCCACCTGGCCTGGGGAACCGGCCTTCCCGAATGGGACAGCGACCCCGATCCGGAATCGACGCAGGCCGTCGGGCTGGTCAATGAAATTGGCCGCCGAAAACTCACCCTCTGGCAATTCATCACGCCGGATGACGAAAACGGCACGATCACCGTCAATGACGTGGATGACCCCACGATCACGCATAAATTTTCGCCTTCCCCGGATAACGCGCCGACGAACTTCCTTTTCCTGCTCTTCAATTTTGATCTGGCCGACGCGCCCGCCGCGACGATCCGGGAAGTCGGCATCTTCGTAAATACCGTCACCGACCCGGAATTGCCCGAAGGCCAGAGATATTTCACGCCGGATCAAATCATCGACCCCGGCATCCTGCTCGCCCTGGAGCGCATCCCGTTTTTCAACCGCCAGCCGTCGGTGCGCCAGACGTTTGAGCAAATCATCGAAATATAAAGGAGAACCCCATGCCCATCATTGATGGAAACGGAATCTACAGTCGGTTCGACCCCGCGAAAAACCATGACGAAATCCTGTTTCGCGCCGGGAAGGTCTTGCAGAGCGCCGAACTGAACGACTGGCAAAAGATGGAAAAACACCGCCGCAAGGGCATTGCCGACGCGCTCTTCAAGGATGGCGACGTGATCCGCGACGCGCAGTGCGTCGTGGATGCCGAAACGGGATACACCCAATGCCAGAGCGGCGCCCTGTATCTTTCCGGAGCGGTGCGCGGCGTGCTTCCCGCCACATTGACCATACCCACGGTCGGCATTGTCACCCTGGGCATCTACATGGTCGAATCGGTGATTACCGAACTGGAGGATCCCGCCCTGCGCGATCCGGCGGTCGGCACGAGGAATTACGAGGAGCCGGGCGCGGTCAGGCTGGCGATCACGCCCGTCTGGGGCTATGCCGGCGATGGTCAGGAAGGCGATTTCTACCCGGTCTATACGGTGGAAGACGGCGTGTTGCGCGCCAAGGAGCCGCCGCCGCAACTGGACGCCGTAACCCAGGCGCTGGCGCGCTATGACCGCGATTCAGCGGGCGGAACCTACATCGTCGAGGGCCTGCGCGTGGCGATGAGCGCCGACACTGCCGCAGGCGAGCAGGTCTACACGGTCTCCGAAGGCCGCGCCCGCGTCAATGGCTACGGCGTGGAACTGCCCGCCGCGCGACGCCTCGTCTATGCAGCCACGCCCGACACCCGCCTGATCGATTCGGAACCGCATCAATCCGCCACTTTCTACGCCCAGCGCATCAACGTTGACCGGTGGCCGATTGGCGAGATCACCCAGGTGCGCGTCACGCTGGAGAAGACGGCGACGATCCTCCACGGTTCCTTTACCGGCGCGCAGGACGCGCTGCCGGACACGGCGATCCTCACCCTTCTTTCGGTCACGCAGGGGGAAACCACCTACGCCCCCGGAACGGATTATCGCCTCACGGCGGGCAAGGTGGACTGGTCGCCATCTGGCGCGGAACCCGCGCCGGGCAGCAGCTACAGCGTCACCTACCAATATATCGCCACGGTCGCGCCCACCGAGGCGGACGAAACCGGCTTTACCATCGAGGGTGCGGTTCCCGATACGCTCATCATGGTTTCCTACACCGTGAAACTGCCGCGCTACGACCGGCTTTGCCTTTCCGCCGAAGGCGCGTTTACCTGGTTGAAAGGCGTGGCGGCGGATGATCTGCCCATCCCCCCGCGCGCGCCGTGCGACCAGCTTTTGCTGGCGACCGTCTCGCAGACGTGGATGGCTTCCGGCGTGAAGCCGCGCCGCGTGACGCAAGACGGCGTGCGCACGGTGCCCATGCAGGATATATACGCCATCGGCAGCCGCCTCGATCATATCCTTGCCCTCGTGGCCCAGCAGCGGCTGGAGGCTTCCGCCAACCTGATCGAGGCGGGCGCGAAAAAGGGCCTCTTTGTCGATCCCTTCCTTGATGATTCCATGCGGGACGCGGGCGTCGAGCAGACCGCGCAAATTCTCGCGGGCGAACTGTCGCTCTTCATCAATACCGACGCCTTCCTCCTCTCCGGCGACCTGGAAGCCCCCGCCGCGCTGCCCCACACACGCGCCACGGCGCTGGAACAGACGCTGAAAACCTCGGCCATGCCGGTGAATCCCTACCTGGCCTTCTCCCCGCCGCCCCTTGCCGCCACGCTCACCCCGGCGGTTGACCAGTGGGTGGAAAAACGCACCATCACCTATTCCAGCATGAAGGAAATCACGGGCGCGTTTTCTTCCACGGTCGAGTTGCCCTTCCTGCGGCAAATTCCCGTCGCCTTTGCCATTGCCGGGTTCGGCGAAAATGAAAGCGTGGAAACGCTCACCTTCGACGGCATCAACATAACCGGCTTCACCCAGGCCAACGACGGGCATGGCAACATTACCGGCCAATTCACCATCCCGGCTTTTGTGCCGGTCGGCGTGAAACAGGCGCGATTTACCGGCTCCGGCGGCGCGACAGCCGAAGCGCGATTTGTCGGAAGCAACGACATTGTGACCTCCGCCGTCATCATGCGACCGCCTTCTTCCGGCGCTGTAGACCCGCTCGCGCAAACCTTCACGCTCACCCGGCGTGTGCAGGTCGTCGCCGTGGAACTGTGGTTTGCCGCCGCCGGGCCTTCCGGCGTGACGGTACAAATCCGGGAAACAGCGGGCGGCTTTCCCACCCGGACGGCGCTCTCCGAGACAAAGCTCCCCGCTTCCGCCCTGCTGGTGAACGGCCAGCCCACGCGCGTTATTTTCCCCGCGCCCCTGGCGCTGGAAGCCGAGCGCGAATACGCGCTCGTCGTGCTTTCCACGGACGCCGAAACCGCCCTTCAAGTTGCCGAACTGGGCAAATACGACGCCCAGTCGGGCAAGTGGGTAACGTCGCAACCCTACCAGATCGGCGTGCTCCTTTCTTCCTCCAACGCGGCGACGTGGACCGCGCATCAGGATCGTGATCTGGCCTTTCGCCTGCTGGAAGCCCGCTTTACCGAAACGACGCGCGTCATTGACCTGGGCGTAGCGGAAGTGAATGACGCCACCGACCTGATGGCGTTGGCCGTAGTCGACATCCCGGACGCCGCCGCGCATGTGGCCTTTGACCTGACCCTGCCCGACGGCGCGACAACCCTGCGCGTGGCGCTTGGCCAGCCGCTCCAGTTGCCCGTCGCCGTTTCGGGCGAGGTGCGGCTTCGCGCGCTGCTTTCCGGCGACACGGCGGCTTCCCCGGTGCTCTGGCCAGGTTCGCAGCTTATCGCTGGCGCGATGCAGGCGACGGGCGACTATGTTTCCAGGGCCATCCCCGCCGGGCAGGACGCCCGCGTTCGCGTGATCTTCGACGCCCTGATTCCCCCCGGCGCGGCGGTCTCGGCGGCCATCTCCGGCATCGACGCCGAAGACGACTGGCAGGAGGCCGTCTTTGCTTCCTCCCTCCCGGTCGATGACGGCTTTGTCGAACACGTCTATGAAGTCGAGAGCATCTCGGAAGACCGGATTCGGGTGAAACTGACCCTGACCGGCCACACCGCCGCCCGCCCGCGTGTAAAAAACCTGCGCGTCATTGTCACTTGAGGAGGGGGCCATGCACGACGAAAAAACCCTGCATCTCGAACTGCCCTTGCCGCATCCGCACAACGATCTGGAAATCGACATCCTGCGCTTGCGCGCCGCGCTTGGCCAACTGGACGCGCATCTCTCCGGCATCGACGCCCTGCTTTCGGTCGATAACGAAGACCTGGACACCCTGCATGAAATTGTCGAGGCGGTGAAGCTCGCACATGAGGACATCGCCGCCTTGAACGCGCTTGTCGAATCCGAGGTTGCCCAGTCCATCTCTGGGGTGAAGGACGACATTGCGGCCCTCCAGACGTTGACCCCGCTCATCTATGCGGGCCTCTGACCCATGCCCCACTGCCCGCCCCGCCCCCTGAAAGGAGACCCCCATGCCCACACTGGATGATTTCCAGGATGCCGCCGCCGCCCGCGCTGCCGCGCTGTTGACCGACATTGACCCCACCGCGGCCAACCTGGGCGACCTCGCGCTTTACGCGGCCATCCTGCGCGCGCGGGACCGCTTTCGCGCTTCCGACCTGCAAAACTCGGATATTTCGCTGCTCCTCTCGATGATAACTTCCGATTTCGAGAACTGGATCACCCGTGCGAAAAACCGCGCCGCGCTCGTTTCCGCCCTTTCCGTTCCCGCCACGGCCCAGATCATCTTGTCGGATACGCCCACCGTGGCGAAGATCGTTTCAAGCCAGGCGGCCTTGAATGCCATTGCCGATTCTTCCGCGGCCTTGTCCGCCTTCCTGGACATCGCCGCCATGACCGTGCTAGCCGACCCGCCGGCCTTCGCGCAGATGGCGGGCAACGCCTTCT
>JAISME010000180.1 GCA_031276915.1 Zoogloeaceae bacterium | reverse complement strand
CCGCGTGTCCGTGGTTCGATTCCGCGACTGGCCACCAGTAAAATCAAAGGCTTGCAAGGTTTTCCGACCTGCAAGCCTTTTTGCTTTGTGTAATTCCTGTGTAACCGTGCCACAAAAACTGCTCTTGTCCGTCAGGCAAGCCGGAGGCGGCTTTGTAGCTTGTCCATCGCCCCTTCGATGTGCGCGCCGTTCTGGTGAGCATACCGTTCAACCATTGAAAGGGTCTTGTGCCCGCTGATCCGCTTCACCGTGGGCAAGTCGACCCCGGCCTGTACCAGATGCGTGATGGCGGTGTGGCGTAGCGTGTGGCGGACAACTTGGTCGGGGTCTAATTCCGCCGCTGCGACAACCCGACGGAATGCCTTGCGAACATCTATCGTGTGTCCTGACTTGGCGGCGGGCGAAGGGAACAACCAAGGGTTGCCCGGTTGCAGGGCCGCGATGTGCCCGACCAGAAAGTCGGCAAGATGTTGTGTGATGGGCTGTTCACGCGCCCCTGCTTTTGCCTTGGGGATGAAAATGGTGCGGCGCTGTGCATCCACGTCTTCCCGGCGAATGGAGAGAATTTCCATCTTGCGCATGGAAGTTTCCACGGCAATAACGATGAACGGGTAGATGACCGAGCAGGCGTCCGCCTTGGCACACTCCACTAGGCGGGCGACTTGCTCCGATGTCAGATAGGTGATGCGCCCCTGGCCTTCCTGGAAGCGATTCATCTTGGCGGGACGGCGGTCTATCCATCCCCATTCGATGGCCCGGTTGAATAGATGCGACAGAACAGCCAACTCGCGGTTGACCGTTCCCGGCTTGGCGGCGGTAATTTTTTCTGGGGCGCGTTCAACGGCCTTTCCCCTTGGGCGAACAATGACCGCCTCTTGCAGGCGCTGGCGCTTGTAGCGGTCAATGTCGAATTCGCATATTTTCGATAGTGGCATATCGCCGAAGAAAGGGATGAGGTGATGCTTCAATCGCGCCGCCTTCATCTTCAAGTCCTTCCCGCCGGATTCCTTGAGCCGCTCAATGTACTTGGCGGCGGCTTCCCGGAACGACAGGGCAATCTTGCGTCCTTTGGGCAGTGATAGGCGGTTCATCTTGGCGTCATTGCGCACCTTGGCGATGAATTCCTCCGCCTGTGTGCGCGTTGTGCCCTCCGATTCCCTGCCGATTACCCGGTGGATGCGCTGACCATCAACCATGATATTGACGGTGAAAATGCCATCTCCGTCCTGCTGGCGCTCAAACGTGATGCCCTGCTCGTTGAGCTTGCCCCCGGATGCGAGCTTGCGCATGTTGGGGCGGGTAAGTTTGGTGAATGCTTTGCTCATGGTGTACCTCAGAAGGGGATGTCATCAGAGGAATCATCAAATGAGGAAGATGGCTTGGGGGCTGGCTCTGTGTCGCCCAAGATGGCGCGAGTTTCTTTTACCCATTGTTGGCGCGCGCGCGCTCCTGCATCATATGCAGTCAGCACATCAGGCCAAATGTCGCGTAGCGATTTGAAGACGTTGTCTTCTAGGCAGGGCAAGTCCCAACGCAATTGCCCACCTGTCGTGCGTCTTTTGGCTCTGTCAAGAAGCCCGCTATCGAGCAACATTTTCCATTTTTCCTGCTCTTCAATGGTGAGTAATTCTGGGTACGCGACGGCAAGGCGGACAAATCGTTCCGCCTCGTCCACATCCCATAGCAGTCCCGCCTCATCCTGGACGGACACGTCGTCATTCCCGTTATAACCAGTTCCAACATAGAGCATGACACGCGCCAAGCTCTCCTCGACCGCCCATTCGATAAAACTGGAAACAGTGCGTCGCTGCTTGCGCGCCGCAAGTTCCGCCAGATAACGTAATTTGGGATCAAGTCGGATAGTTACAGTTTCCGAGCGGGTGAGCTTGCCGCCCCCGCCCTTGCGTTGCTTTCCTTGTTCTGACATGGCATATCCTCCTGTTCTAAGGTTCTGGAAAGTTCCCGATAATTATATCCGCACATGTGTTCTATTGCAATCCTAAAATTTAAAGTTTATTCTTCGTACTGTCTTTAAATACACAAAAGGACTTACAAATGTCTGAAGTTACTCCTGATGTCGTGATCCTCCCTGATGGTCGCATGGACGCCAAGAACGCGGCGGCTTACTGCGGGTTGAGCGTCAAGACCCTGGCAATGAAGCGGAGCAGCGGCACCGGGCCGAAGTTCATCAAGATTGGTCGGGTGTTCTACCGGCGGGAACACCTGGACGAATGGATGGAAAAACACGGCGCGGCCAGCACAGCACAGGCGCGGCAGATTCCCTGAAAGGGATGGCATCATGAGCGTCCCGATAGAAAAGCTGCTGTCCCGTCTGGATAAAGTGAAGCGCGCCGGACAAGACCGTTGGACAGCCCGTTGCCCGGCGCATGATGACAAGGGGCCGTCTCTGGCAATCCGGGAACTGGATGATGGTCGTGTGCTGTTGCACTGCTTTGCCGGATGTGATGCGCATGAAGTGCTGTCCGCCGTCGGGTTGGAAATGAGCGATCTTTTCCCCGACCGCGCCTTGGGCAACCACATTCCCGGTGAACGACGGCTTTTCCCGGCGGCAGATGTTCTGCAGTGCATCGCGTTTGAGGCGCTTGTGGTTGCCGCCGCAAGCGTCACTCTGCTGTCCGGGCATCCTTTTACCGAAACCGACCGGGAGCGGCTGATTGTTGCTGTCTCCCGAATCCGGGCGGCAATCGACGCGGCAGGGTGCGGTCATGACTAAGGGAAGCGAGCGCGGCGCGTCCTTTCTTGACGAGTACGCCGAAAAAATGCGCGATGGTTTGCCCGTGCCGGTCGTCAGAACGACGAACGACCGCCAGCGGCAGGAATCGCCAGCAGACAGTTCGCCTTCACTGGACTGTCCGCGCCCACAACCCTTGACGGCGAAGATAGAGCCGGAACCCTATCCGCTGGACGCGCTTCCAGACACCATCCGGGCGGCGGTGGAAGAAGTCGCTGGATTCGTGAAAGCCCCATTGCCGCTGGTGGCGAATTCCGCGCTGGCGGCGCTGTCTCTGGCGGGGCAGGCGCATATCGACGTGAAGAGGGCGGAAAAGCTGCATGGGCCGTCTGGCCTGTTCTTGCTGACCATTGCCGATTCCGGCGAACGCAAATCCACCTGCGACGGATTTTTCCTCAATGCTATTCGGGACTGGGAGTTGAAACAAGCCGAAGCCATGAAGCCGGATGTGGAACGCTACAAGGCGGAAGGCGCGGCATGGGAAGCCCGGCACAGCGGTATCAAGGAAAAAATCCGCCAGCTTGCCAAGGACAGCAAACCGACGGCGGACATGGAATCAGCCTTGTGTGATCTGGAACATGATAAGCCGCAAGCGCCAAAAATCCCCCGCCTGCTCTATGCCGACGCAACACCGGAAGCCCTGGCTCATGGCCTGGCGCACAAATGGTCTTCGGGCGGCGTGGTGTCGGCGGAGGCTGGGACTGTCTTTGGTTCGCACGGCATGGGGCATGATTCCATCGTGCGCAACCTTGCCATGCTCAACCAGCTTTGGGACGGAACTCCCTTGACGATTGACCGTAGAACCAGCGAATCCTTCACGGTGCGAGGGGCGCGACTGACGGTTGCCTTGCAGGTACAAGAGCCGACCTTGCGTGATTTTTTCGAGCGATCCGGGGCACTGGCGCGGGGCACTGGATTCCTTGCCCGATTCCTGATTGCCTGGCCGGAATCGACCCAGGGACAACGCCTCTTTACCGAAGCCCCCGCAAACTGGCCGCATCTTGCCGCCTTCCATCGGCGCATTGTCGCCATTCTGGAAGCGCCCACCCAGACTGACGCAGATGGTACATTGCTTCCCGCGCCGTTGCCCCTGACGCCAAAAGCAAAAAACGTATGGGTAGCATTCCATGATGAAGTCGAACAAGCTTTGGGCGGCGGCGGGGAGTTGTTCGATGTACGGGACGTTGCCAGCAAGACCGCTGACAACGCGGCGCGACTGGCAGGGTTGTTCTGCCTGTTTGAACGGGGCGGTGACGCCATCGAGCCTGAACACATGCAATCCGCCGCCGGTATTGTCGCGTGGCATTTGAGCGAAGCGCGGCGCTTTTTCGGGGAGATGGTCTTGCCCGTGGAACTGGCGGACGCGGCGCGGTTTGATAAATGGCTGTTGGATTATTGCCGAAGGGAAGGGACATGTCTTGTCGGAAAACGTCGCGCCATGCAGTACGGCCCGATCCGAAACAGGGCGCGTCTGGATGCCGCGATCAGCGAGCTTTCAGACCTTGACCGGCTGGCGGTGAGAAAGGACGGAAAGCAGATCATCCTGGCGATCAATCCTGCCTTGCTGGATGGAGAAGCGCCATGAGCTTGTCGGACTGGATCAGGGGCAAAAGAGATTTTGCTACTGCTACTCTTGCTACAGTTGCTACACATGGGGGGGAAAACGGGCGAAGTGTAGCAAGAGTAGCAACTGTAGCAGTAGCAACTCCCGCGAAAGTGGAAAACGAAGACGCCATGAGCCTGTCAGAATCCATTGAAGAACGGGCGGCGATCATGGAGTTTGACGGCGGCCTATCTCGGATGGAAGCCGAACGCGCCGCCGTCCTGGATGCGAGGGAAGCACCTTGCAAGGTATGCGCTCATTTCCACCGTCCCGGATTGTCTGACGGGTACTGCCATGTGAATGCCCGTCCAGACTTGCCGTTGGCCTATGGCGAAAATCACCCCTTGCGCCAGTTGCCCGACGACATGGGAGCGGCCTGCAAGGCATTTCAACCAAACTGGAGAATGTCAAAATGATAGAAACCATGAATGAACCAGATGCCGTAATCGTGTCGTCTGCGGCCTTCACGGGATTACATGCGGCGGTGTGCCGTGTCTTGCGGCAGGCAAGCACGAAGAACCTTCAACACTTGGCGGACGCGCTGATTGCGTTTGATGAGGAAGCATTGCCTTTCGTTGCCGGGGCAATGGAGGATGACCTGGCGGCGGAAGGCGGGGGGCCCTGCGCGTTTTAATCCCATGCGAGCGCGAACGGGCGCGAAATTTCGCTAGTCACAAAAATTTTTCAATTCGACTTCGTTTCGTTTAGACCAAGGAGTTTGCAATGATCGTGATTCAACATCGCACCAAACAAAACCCGACCCCGACGGAATTGTTCCATGACGGCATTGCGCAGTTGTGGGAGCGTATCGGGATACTGCAAGCACAGGGCGAAGATTCGCGCCGTGACTTGCCTGTTCTGGAATACGTCATCCGCCTGCACGAGATCGGCGCGGGGCTAGGCATGACAGAACAGCAGGTGGGCGCGACCATCGAGCGGGGAGACCCTGATTACCAGTCCCCGGAATTCAGGCAGGCGAGGGATGCGCATCTGCGGCTTGTGGATACCTTGGGCATGGAACACCCGGAAACGAACAAGGCTTTTATCCTAGCGTTTGAACTTGCCCCACAACGCTGGCGGGATGAAGCCTACAAGATAGCCGGAGCAATGGACATTGTGCCGGAAAGCTGCGGGTATCTGGAAGACGGGACACCGTTGTTTGGTCTTGCTGCCCTGGCGGAAAAAATGGGCGTACCGCTGGAAGAAGCCACAGAAAAGGTGGAAACCCTGATGACGATCCGCGCGGAACTTGGCTTGTCGAATGACGGCTTTCTGACAGACACGACGAAGATTTACCGAAAGCAGTAGGCGAAATCATGCGAACCCCTGCGGCGGAACACCTTGGTGAAACGACAGTCATCCTGCGCGATGAAGCCAGCCCTGCGGCGCGGGCGGGCAGTTATGACGATGTGCGCTTCAATGCGGTAAAACACGGTATTCTTTCCCGTCTGGTAGTGTTGGCGCATGAAGAACATGCCGAATTTGACGACCTGCTGGCGGCGCTGCTGGCGGAACATCGACCAGCGGGCATGACCGAGCAACATCTGGTTGAAGAGCTTGCCGCGATCATCTGGCGCAAACGGCGGGTATTGCTGGCGGAAGGCGCGAGAATCAATGAAGGTCTGAAACACGTTCTGAACAGTCCGCAAGCGGTCACATCATCGGCGGCTCCTTTCCAGCGAATGTCGGGAGAAACCGACCTGCGGGACTTGCTGGCGGACGCGACCCCGGACGAAATCAGCGAGCGCAGACAAAATGCCGAACTTGATCTTTCAGCGACCCGGAAGGCAGCGGCGATCCTGCGCAAGGGCGGAACGAACGCCTATACCAAGGCGCGACAGGCGCTGATTCAGGAATCCCGCAACTGGTGGGATGATTAAGTAGCGGGAGAGGAATACCCTGCGACCGCTGAAGGTCTGGCGGAATTCATCCGCGATTCACTGGAACCCATCTGCTGTCACATGGTGCGGGAAGCCAATCTTACCCCGGCAATCAAGACGCAAACTTTGGGTGAGGGGCTGCAAGCGCACCGATTGGAGAAATTGAATCGCTACGAAACGCACCTTGACCGCAAATTCGAGCGAACATTGGCGATGCTGTTGAAGCTGAAAGACCTGCGCGGTGCATAAACAGGGCGTTATCAAATAAAATCTGTTTCGCAAAATGCCCGCTTGAAGAACAGAACCTGTTGCACACAAAATCCATTTTATAATGACAAATGTCCTGTGTAATTTCTGTGTAATCGTGCATGGAAAACAATGTGGTTTACTGGAGTTTTCAAGAATTAGAAAACTATGATTTATTCTGTAAGTGGTTGATTTATATAATGTTATAGAACAGCAAAGAAAAGCAAAGAATGCTTATATCAAGTCCTGAAAATCCGCGTGTCCGTGGTTCGATTCCGCGACTGGCCACCATCCTTCTATCCAAAGCCGTCCGATAAAGGCCGGAAACTCCAGCGGGTTCTGGCCTTTTTCTTGTTCTGTGCAGTCCAGTCCAGTAACATCTTTTGACATACCCTCCGTTTGTCGGGTTGGATTTGCAGGCGCTATCTCCCGATCAAGGAATGGGCGATATTCGAACGCGTGCGTCTTCATCCGCATGGACGCAACATGTCATTGGAAGACGATAGGGCGGGCCTCGCCCGCGCAGTAGTTATCCAGGAAGGCGTCAATGGTTTCCTCGTTCCGATCATCTTCGGGGATGTCATTGATGGCCGCGCGGAAGTGGTGGGCGTATGGCCCTTGCAGAAACAACATGCGCCGGGCGTCCTTGTCGACCAACTCAAAACTTTCCTGGGCAGGATAGGCGAGAACCGAGTAATGTTCGCTGTTATAGACCACGTTCATGATAACGCTCCCGAAAAAGGGGGGGTAATGATTTTGTCCCCCTGTAAATAGGTTGTCGGACAGAAAATTCAAGTCTTTAGCGCAGTTTTCTTTCTACAAGCAAAAAAAGTGCCTTATCCTGATCGCCGTCGCGCGCCCCAAAAGGGGCAACTTCCAGTAAACTACGCGCCCATGAAAAAGAACTCGTCCGCCCGCTTGATTGAATTCAAGGGCAGCACCCTGCCAGCCATTGTCGTGACCTTGCGCAGCCTGGATTCCGCTCGCCTCCTTGAAGCCGCCAGCGGGTTGTTTGACGGGAGTTCCAGCGATTTTTTCGATGGCGACGCCGGTTTGTTGAATCTGGGCCAACTTCCCGCCGAAGCCGCCGACCCTGTTGACTGGCAGGCCATCATCACCTGTTTTTCCCGGTATGGCCTGAACACCATCGGCGTGCGCGGCGGGAGTCCGGCCTTGCGGGCCTCGGCAAAGTCTGCCGGACTGATACTTTTCCCCGCCGATGAGCGACATGCGGCGCACGCAACAGAAATTGTCGCTTCCCGTGCAGGAACAGACGCCTCTCCCGCGCTTGATTCTGCTGTTGTCCCTGTGGCGGAAAGCGCGTCGAACGCACCCGTCGTCCACCGCGCCAAGGTAGTAGACCGGCCTTTGCGTTCCGGCCAGCAAGTCTATGCCCGCGGCGGCGATCTGGTTGTGCTGGCCAGCGTCAATCCCGGCGCGGAAGTCATTGCCGACGGCAGCATTCACATTTACGCGCCCTTGCGCGGTCGCGCCCTGGCGGGCGCCGCCGGAGACAGCCAGGCGCGTATTTTTACGACCTGTTTCGAGGCGGAACTGGTTTCCATCGCCGGGATTTACCGCACTTTCGCGGGCGGCGTTCCTGCCGAGCTGGCAAAACGCCCGGTACAGGTCAAGGCGGATGCCGAGCATTTGTTGCTCGAACCCCTGAAACTGGATTAACCGGCGTTCGCCAATAGCCAATACGCGCCAATTTCCGTTCTTTGGCAAGGCGACAGGACAAACGCGGGAGGATTTGTCCCGGAAATGGACACATAACGCAGCGAAAAATGTCATCCACGGGTAAAATCCGTACTTTTATCTGGAGAACATTCCGTGACCCGCATCATTGTTGTGACCTCCGGCAAGGGGGGGGTAGGCAAAACCACCACCAGCGCCAGTTTTGCCTCAGGTTTGGCGTTGCGCGGTTTCAAGACCGCCGTGATCGACTTCGACGTGGGCTTGAGAAACCTGGACCTGATTATGGGTTGCGAGCGTCGGGTCGTCTATGACCTGATTAACGTCATCAACGGCGAAGCCACCCTGAATCAGGGCCTTATCAAGGACAAACACTGCGAAAACCTGTATGTCCTGCCCGCCTCGCAAACCCGGGACAAGGACGCCCTGACCGAAGAAGGCGTGGAAAAAGTCCTGAAGGAACTGGAACATATGGGCTTTGAGTTCATCGTCTGCGATTCCCCGGCCGGCATTGAGCGGGGCGCGCTCATGGCGCTGACGTTTGCCGACGAAGCCCTGGTCGTTTCCAACCCGGAAGTCTCTTCCGTGCGCGACTCGGATCGCATTCTTGGCATCCTGCAATCCCGCTCCCGGCGCGCCATAGAGGGGAATGAACCCGTCAAGGAACACCTGCTCATCACCCGTTATGCGCCCAAACGGGTCGATGAAGGGGAAATGCTTTCCTACAAGGATATCCAGGAAATCCTGCGGATTCCCATCATTGGCGTTATCCCCGAATCCACGTCCGTGCTGCACGCTTCCAACCAGGGAACGCCCACCATCCATCTGGAAGCATCCGACGTAGCCGAAGCCTACAAGGATGTGGTGGCCCGTTTCCTGGGCGAAACCGTGCCGTTGCGCTTCGTGGATTACGAAAAACCCGGTCTTTTGAAGCGTCTCTTTGGGGGGAAATAAGGCATGTCTTCCCTGTTCGCCCGCATTTTCGGCTCCAAGCCCAGAACGGCAGCCATCGCGAAGGAGCGGTTGCAACTCATCATCGCGCACGAACGCAGTGACCAGAACGGCAAACCTGACTTCCTGCCCGCCCTGCAACAAGAACTCGTCGCCGTGATTTCCAAGTATGTTTCCGTAAATCCTGAAGACATCAAGGTTTCCCTGGAAAAAGAAGGGAACTGCGAGGTGCTGGAAGTCAATATCGTTCTCCCTGAACCTGCTCCCCGCTAGATGGTATCGTCACGAAAGCGCATCATCCTGTCCCTGTCCGCGCTTGCGGCGAACAGGGATAACGTTCCCCGGTGACGCCAGCCTCAAAGAGCGTGTATCCCGCATGATCCCCCTCGCATCGTCACAAGCGAGCGAAGCGCGGCGATCCACACATCCTTTCCGTAATATGGGCGCTCAAGGGAAAACATGCAGCGGCGCGGGCGAAAAGGGCATCCCACAGATGAAGGCCGGCGGATTGCCGCGTCGCTACGCGCCTCGCCATGACGATGGGGGAGCGTGGTTGTGCTTTCTTTCGCGCAACAGCGAGCCAACCGCCCACAAAAACGCCCCAAACCTCCAAATCATCGTCATTGCGAGCGCAGCGCGGCAATCCACACACGCTTTCCGCAACAAGACGCCCAAGGGAAAGCATGTGGCGGCGCAGTGGGGAAGGGCATCGCACAAATAACCTCGGATGGATTGCCGCGTTGCTACGCGCCTCGCTTGTGACGAGCGTTTTGGGGTTTGCGGAAGAAATCGCCGCCCGCTTTCCCGAGCCCTCCTCTCGCTGTGTAGATACCTATGCCCTGATGCGGGCGCTGCCCGCATTCTGGTAGAATGCGGCAATTACCAGACAAGTCCCCTGCGGGACATTCGCGGAGTTTGCATGGACAGTATCACGATAACGCGCCCGATCACCCTATCCCGTTACCTGGTTGAAAAACACAGGGGACCTGCGGGCCTGCCCGTCGATCTGTGCCAGTTGATCGAAAGCGTGGCGCGCGCCTGCACGCAAATCGCCGTTGTCGTTGCCAGGGGCGGGCTGGCGGATGTGCTGGGGGAAGCGGGGAGCGACAATATCCAGGGAGAAGCGCAAAAGAAGCTGGATGTAATTTCCAATACGCTGTTGATCGACGCCAACGAATGGGGCGGGCATCTGGCGGCCATGGCCTCCGAGGAAATGGATTGGCCCCGGCTCATTCCCGCGCGCTACCCGCGTGGAAAATATCTGCTGCTTTTTGACCCGCTGGATGGTTCCTCCAACATCGACGTCAACGTTTCCATCGGCACCATCTTTTCGATACTTGTCTGCCCTGAACACGCCGACCTTTCAAGTGAAACCGCTGCGGAACAGGCGTTCTTGCAGGCAGGCGCGCATCAGGTCGCGGCAGGGTACGTCATCTACGGTCCCAGCGCCCTTTTGGTGTTGACCGTGGGCGATGGGGTTGTCGCCTTTACGCTGGATCGGGAAAGCGGCGCGTTTATCCTGACGCGGGAAAACATCCGCATTCCCGAGGAGACCCGGGAATTCGCCGTCAACATGTCCAACCAGCGCCACTGGGAAGCGCCGGTCCAACGCTATGTCGCGGAACTGCTGCAAGGCAGTCAAGGCGCGCGCGGCAAGGATTTCAACATGCGCTGGATTGCCTCCATGGTAGCCGACGTGCATCGCGTCTTAAGTCGTGGCGGCATCTTCATGTATCCGCTGGATGAGCGTATCCGGGCGCAGGGCGGGAAACTGCGCCTCATGTATGAGGCCAATCCCATGGCCTGGCTGGTGGAGCAGGCGGGCGGCGCGGCCAGCACAGGCCGGGCGCGCATCCTGGCGATCACGCCGGAAAAACTGCATCAGCGCGTGCCGGTCATCCTGGGCTCGAAGAGCGAAGTCGCCGTTGTTGTCGCCTACCACGCCGACGCGGCCTGTTGATGGATGTTGTCCAGGAGGAGCGCATGTCCGCCAAACATCCCATTATTGCCATTACAGGGTCTTCTGGCGCGGGCACCAGCACGGTGCGCAAGGTATTTGAAAGCCTGTTCCGGCGCGAGGGCGTCGCGGCGGCCATTGTCGAGGGCGACAGTTTCCACCGCTACGAGCGGGCCGAATTGCGACGCATGAACAGCGAGCGCGAAGCGCAGGGCGAATCATACTTATCCTTGTTCGGCCCTGATACCAATCTGTTCGAGCATCTGGAAACCCTGTTTCGCGCCTACAGCGAAACCGGCATGGGGCTTTATCGCCGTTACCTGCATGACAAGGAGACCGCCGCCGCCTTCAATCAGTCGCCCGGCACCTTCACGCCCTGGGAAGAGCTGGCGCAAGACACCGACTTGCTGTTCTACGAAGGTCTGCACGGCGCGGTGCGCACCCCGACGGTAGATGTCGCCCGTTACCCGGATCTGCTCATCGGCGTCACGCCGGTCATTAACCTGGAATGGATACAAAAAATCCATCGGGACACCCGTATGCGCGGTTATTCGCGGGAAGCGGTGATGCACGCCATTCTGGCGAGAATGTCGGACTATGTGCATTACATCGTGCCCCAGTTTGAACTGACCCACATCAATTTCCAGCGGGTGCCGATTGTCGATACTTCCAATCCGTTCATTGCGCGGGATATTCCCACTGCCGGCGAATGTATGGTCGTCATCCGCTTTGCCGACCCGCGCGGCGTGGATTTTCCCTATTTGCTCACCATGATCCAGGGCGCGTTCATGAGCCGCGCCAACACCATCGTCATTCCAGGCGACCGGCAGGATCTGGCCATGCAACTGATCCTCACCCCCTTGATCTGGCGGCTGATGGCCCGGCGGCACGGGGCGGAGTGAGCCGATCACGCGCCCCGGCCAAGGCTTGCCTTCGACTTTTCGTCGGCAATACGCCTTACGCCCTGGGCGGCACGTAGCCGGAAATCTGGTCGGCACCCGCGCCGAAAAAATGTTCCTCAACCTGCGCGGCCAGGTATTTGCGGTGATTCGGGTCGGCGAGATTCAGGCGATTCTCGTTGATAATCATCGTTTGCAGCCGTATCCACTGTTGCCACGCCTCCTTGGAGACGTTCTCGAAAATCTTCTGCCCAAGCGGGCCGGGGAGCGGCGGGAAATCCAGGCCTTCGGCTTCCTGGCCCAGTTTGACGCAATGGACGGTTCTTGTCATGATAAGGGTCTCCGTATGGGGTAAAAGCGGAAAGCGTTCATTATAGCGATTTGACCAGCACCTTGGAGCGGCGTTGCAAATTGTACATCTGGCGTTTCTGGTCAGGCAGCGCCTCGACGCTCTCCAGCCGGAAACCGCGTTCGATGAACCAGTGCACGGTGCGGGTGGTGAGCACGAAAAGTTGCCGGACGCCCGCCGCCCGCGCCTCGATGCGCCTCATCAACTGTTCGCCATAGCCCCACTCGCGGTGCGCCGGATGCACCGCCAGACAGGCGAGTTCCGCCACGCCTTCGCCATAATCGTAAAGCGCGGCGCAGCCGACTACCATGCCATCGTGCTCAATAATGGAAAATTTCTCGATTTCCCGTTCCAGCACTTCACGAGGCCGGTGCACCAGCGTGCCGTCTTCTTCCAGCGGTTCGATCAGCGCAATGAGCGCGCCGATGTCGTCGGCGCGGGCCTCCCGGATGCGTTCCAGGGATTCGCGGGAAATGACCGTGCCAACCCCTTCGCGGGTAAACAACTCCTGCAACAGCGCGCCGTCCTGCTCGTAACCGATCAGGTGCACCCGTCCCACGCCGGATCGACTGGCGCGCACGGCGCAGGGCAGGTAACGCTTCATGTCGCTGGAAAGCCAGTCGGCATCCCTGAAGGGCGCCGCGCTGTCGGCGGTCAGCTCGTGCAGGAGTTCGCCCTTTTCGTCGGCAAGGCCCTGGCTGTCGGTCAGGAAGACGAGTTTGTCCGCCTTGACGGCCACGGCCACGGCTTCGGCCACTTCTTCCATTTGCAGGTTGAAAATCTCGCCTGTGGGCGAACTGCCCTGGCAGGAAAGGAGCACGATATTGCCCAGCGAAAGCTGCGCTTTCAAGCCTTCGCTATCCACCTTGCGCACCGAGCCGCCGTATTGCAGGTCGATGCCATCCAGAACGCCCAGGGGACGGGCGGTAATGAAATTGCCGCCGATGACCCGGATGTGGCTGTTGGCCATTGGCGTATTGGGCAGGCCTTGGGAGAGCAGCGCCTCGATTTCCAGATAGACGCTGCCTACCGCGTCCAGGACGCAATCCAGGGTTTCGGCGTCGGTGATGCGGTAGCCCCGGTGATAACGGGATTGCAGCCCCTTTTCGCGCAGTTCCTCCTCGATCTGGGGACGCGCGCCGTGCACCAGCGCCAGACGAATGCCCAGGCTGGCAAGCAGGTTGACATCGTAGGCCAGGGTTTTCGCCAGCGGCCCGGCAATGGCCTTGCCGCCGAACGCCAGCACGAACGTCTTGCCCCGGAAGGCATTGATATAGGGCGTGACAAGGCGAAACCAGGAAACGAATTCGGAAAGGTTGTCGGTCATCGCAATGTTTGGGAAGCAGCGGCTATGGCGCGCCTCATCCCTTCAATACCTGTACGAGCACATGCAGGTCGTGATTGAGGCCGTTATCCTTGGCTTTCAGGGCTTCTATGGTCTTGACGGCATGAATCACGGTCGTATGGTCGCGCCCGCCGAAAGCGTCGCCGATTGCGGGATAACTGAACTGGGTGACTTCCTTGCACAGCCACATGGCGATCTGGCGGGGACGGGCGATGGCGCGGGTGCGTTTCTTGGAAAACAGGTCGCCCACCTTGATCTTGTAATAATCGGCGACGGTCTTCTGGATGCCGTCAATGGTGATGTTGCGCACTGAGCCGATGATGTCTTTCAGGGCTTCCTTGGCGACTTCCAGCGTCACGCCCACGCCCCGGAAAGAGGAATAGGCCAGCACCTTGGTCAGCGCGCCTTCCAGCTCCCGCACGTTGGAGCGCAGATGCTTGGCGATGAAGAAGGCGACCTCATCGTCCAGATAGAGCCCGGTGGACTCGGCTTTCTTCTTCAGGATGGCAACCCGCATTTCGGTCTCGGGCGGCTCGATCTGCACGGTCAGCCCCCAGTCGAAGCGCGTGACCAGACGGTCATCCAGACCGTTTACATCCTTGGGATAGGTGTCGCAGGTGATGACGATCTGTTTCCTGGATTCCACCAGGGCGTTAAAGGCATAGAAAAATTCCTCCTGGGTGCGGTTCTTGCCGTTGAAAAACTGCACATCATCCAGGAGCAGGATGTCCAGGCTACGGTAATAGCGTTTGAAAATATCGAACGATTTTTGCTGGTAGGCTTTTACCACGTCCGAATAATAATCCTCGGCATGGACATAGCGCACCACTTTTTCCGGGTGCTGCTCGACCATGCAATTGCCGATGGCGTGGATCAGGTGCGTCTTGCCCAGGCCCGCGCCGCCGTAGATAAAGAGGGGATTGTAAGCGCCGCCCGGATTCTGGGCGACCTGCTGGGCCGCCGCCCGCGCCAGATCGTTCGCCTTGCCGACCACCAGGTTATCGAAGGTCAACTCGTGCCGCAGGCGGGTCTTGTTGTAGGCGCTGGCGGCAGCGGGCGTGATGGGCGCGGTCTCGGCAGGCGCGGCCCGGGATGCCGGAACTTCGGGAGGGGAAGACAACTCTGCCGAGGAAGGCGTCTGTTTCACGGCGGAACTGGCTTCGGCCGCGCCATTTTTCTTTTCCGCCACACCCAGAACGACATTGACCGGAACGCCAAAAAAACTTTCCGCCAATGTCCTGATCTGTTCCAGATAGCGATCCCTGACCCATTTCAGCATGAACCCGTTGGGCACAATGAGCAGCAAATCCCCGCTCGCGTCGCCCTCCAGGCGCAAGGGGCGAATCCAGGTGCTGAACTGTTGGGGCGGCAAATCCTGTTCGAGACGGACAAGACAGGATTCCCAGAATTCCCTGAAAGCGGACATGAAGAGACTCTACGGATTTCCTTCCGGCTTTGTGCCGAAACGCAAGGTTAACAAAACGATCTGTCGTAACGCCTTGGCATGGGATGCGCGCAAATAAACGGCAACGTATCGTGATCGGATGGCGAAGCCGATCAAGGGAGGATTCTACCCCGAGCAGGGGAAGTTTCCATAAGTAAATTTTTGTTTTCTGATCGCTCGCCGTATAACCCGCGTGTTCACGAGGGCCGACACGATACGGCTCCGGCGATCCCCCAACCTGGCCCGCAAATCGCCGAACGCGGGTTGCGCAAACCCGCGCTTTCCAGTACCTTCCACCTTTTCGTTGGGGGTGCGCCGTTGAAGACCGGCGCTGAGAAATACCCTTTGAACCTGTACGGGTCATGCCGACGTAGGGAGACGAT
>JAISME010000021.1 GCA_031276915.1 Zoogloeaceae bacterium | reverse complement strand
GTGGTGTGCAATTCGCTGCTGTTGTTCAGAGGACGGAAGACAGAGGACGGAAGACAGTGATATTCGCGGGCGCGAAGCGCCCGGTGGCTGACAGTCCTCTGTCCCTGAAGTTTCCCCTCAAATTCATGAAGAATTCATGAAAAGAGGAAAGGAAAGGCTTGAGAGCCTGCCATGGCAAACAGTGAAGAGCATTTCCGGGAGAGGAAAGGGAAAGCCAATGCAACCTGTGCGAGCTACCTCCCTGTGCCCGTCATTCCCGCGCAGGCGGGAATCCAGAAAAGGCGGCGGAATGCCCGATTCCCGCCTGCGCGGGAATGACGGGTATTTTGACCGTCTCGTCTTGAAAAAAGCGAGGGGGGTGCATGAAAATTTGAGGGGAAACATCAGCCTCTGTCCTCCGTCTTCTGTCCTCTGGATGCCGCGGGCCTGAAGGCCCTCGCAATGACGGAGGTTTAGAGGTCGCGTTGTTGCGGGCATGGGGGCCCCAGAGTAGCGGGAGCAGGATGCTCCCCCTACCTTGATCCTGGGAGCGCGGGCATCCTGCCCGCTCTTCTGGTCTGTCCTGTACGTCGCAAGTGGAGCGGGCGAGACGCCCGCGCTCCCAGGGGAATTGGCGTCTGTGTCGCGAAAACGAGGTGGATTGCCCGCGGCCTGACGGCCCTCGCAATGACGAGGCTTGGGCCGTCATGGACAAGAGTTGCGCCGTCATTGCTCGGGCGGCGCGATTGAAAGAATCCTCGCGCCGCGGCGGCATTTGCCTGTCGGCGGGACCGGCCAGCGCAAGCCGCGCCTTCGGATGTTTGCCCCGGCCAGTGAAGAAATCCGGTTTGCCGGCCGCCGTTTGTCGTTATACTGCCTGGCAATCCGAACGTTTTCCTCCGACGAAACCATCGTGTCCGACATTCCACAACAGATCGCTCCGGTTTTGCGCGCCCGTCCGGAAATCCGGCTGGCCATTCTGTTCGGCTCGGCGGCGGCGGGGAAAGCGCGTTTCACAAGTGACGTCGATCTGGCGGTCGACCTCGGCGCGCCAATGTCCGCCGCGACGAAAGCGGAGCTGATCGGCGAACTCGCCGAGCGTACCGGGCGGGCAATCGACCTCGTCGATTTGCGTACCGTGGGCGTGCCGCTGCTGGGGCAGATCGTCGGCAAGGGGGTGCGCGTGGCCGGTGGTGACGCGGCCTACGCGCAACTCATCAAACGCCACTGGTTCGAGGAGGCCGACTTCATGCCTTGCTATCGCCGCCTGCTCGCCGCAAGGAGAAAAGCGTGGATCGCGCAGTGATCGCCGGAAAGCTAGAATCCCTTCGGCGCTGCCATCGCCGGATACAGGAAAAATGTCCGCCAACGGCGGAGCAGCTCGCGCGTGACGCCGACGCGCAGGATATTCTCACGCTAAACCTGACGCGCGCCGTGCAACTGTGCGTCGATCTCGCCGCTCACCTCGTCGCCGACCTGGACACCGTGCCGCCGGTGACAATGGGACAGAGCTTCGATCCGCTGGCGGACGCCGGGAAGAAGAAACAAACGCTCCGGGAGCGATTATTCCTAATGGGTTGCTGGAAGTACCGCTCCTGCTCGCTTTGCCACGATGTCCCCGTGCAATATATCCAGAATCCGCTGCCCTGCCTTGCCATCGCCGTAGGGATAACGTACCTGTGACATTTCGGTCAGCAAGTCCGGGGTTTCCAATAAAGTGGAAACTTCCTCGACGATGCGTTTCGCATTCGTGCCTGCCAAGCGCGAGCTGCCACATGCCAACGCCTCGGGCCGCTCGGTAGTGTCGCGCAGTACCAGTACCGGCTTGCCAAGAGCCGGGGCTTCTTCCTGAATGCCACCGCTGTCGGTCAAAATAAGGGTCGAGCGGCGCATCCGGTCGATGAATTCGAAATAGTCCAACGGATCGCATAGCCGGATGCGTGGATGACCAGCCAACATCTCGTTGGCAGGATCACGCACGTTCGGATTCGGGTGGACGGGGTAGGTGACGCAAACGTCCGGAAATTGCTCGACGATCTTCAGTATCGCCGCGAAGATGTCTCGCAGCGGGGCGCCGAAACTCTCGCGGCGATGCACCGTCAACAGAATCGAACGGCCGGATGCCGCAGGCGCGGCGCCCATTTCGCCGAGTGCTTGGAACAAGGCATCAATGCCGGTGTTGCCGGTGACGTGGATGCGATCTTCCGCGATGCCTTCCGCCAGTAAAGCGCGCGCGGCTCCGATCGTCGGCGCAAAATGCCAGCGCGCGACACGCGCGATCATTTGGCGATAACCTTCCTCGGGAAACGGATGCTCCAGATTACTGGTACGCAATCCCGCCTCGACATGCCCAAACGCAATCCGGCGATGAAACGCGCATAACGCCGCCCCGAATACGGAGGTAGTGTCGCCTTGGGCAAGCACGATATCCGGCTGTTCATGCGTCAATACCTCGTCCAGCGCGGGGAGCATACGCGCCAGCAGGCCGGAGGAAGTCTGCCCATCCATCATCAGATCGAGGTCGTGATCCACGGCGATCCGCAGCCTTGCCAGCATTTGATCGAGCAAGTCGCGATGTTGCGCGGTCGCCGCCACGACACAGCGTACCCACGGCGCCGCTTTCATGGCCCGTACCACGGGCGCCATCTTGATGGCTTCGGGTCGGGTCCCCATCACGCAGACAATCGTATTTGTCATTTCCTTTTTTCTCCGTCATTCCCTGAAGACGAACACGCGCACAATGCCAGTCTGTCCGCCACGTTCATCGAAATGTCTTCCCAACTCATGCCGATGGGCATATCCACCAGTACTCGCCGCTCGGACTGCGCGCGAATCACTCGCGCCAAATCAGCCGGGTCGCCCGCGATGGCGAGCAATCCATCGAGACATTGGGCCTGGAGTTGGAAATTCGCGGCAAGATTCGGCGTCATCGTGGCGACCAGCGGTCGCCGGCATGCGATTGCTTCGGCGATCTTGTTGGATGCGCCCGCATCCATGAATACCGACCTGCGATAGGGCACCGCGAGCAGATCGCAAGCCGATAAGGCAAGCGGCACCCGCTCAAAAGGTACATTGCCGAGATAGCGTACACCGGGTTGACGCACATCCATGTCGGCCGGCGCTTTACCTCCCAGCAGTAATTCGATGTTCATACCCTCATCGCGTAATCGTTGAACAGCGGCGATCAAATCGGCCACGCCTCGCTCCGGCTCAATACTTCCAAAGTAACCCACCAGCAGCATGTCCAGTGGCAAGCCAAGCTCGATCCGGCTTTCTTTCTTGTCACGCGGGGAAAAGCGCCGCAGATCCACGCCGTTGGGCACAAGGATGTCGCGGTCGGCCTTCCCCAAATCATGCATCAGCGTGCGACTCGCGAACAGGCGGATATCGGCGCGCTTCAACAAGAAAGAGAATGGATCAAATCCAGGCAGGCCATGGTAAGCACCGAACTCGTCATACTTGTCGTAAACATCGAACACGAATTGCGCGCGGGCACGGCGCGCCAGTGTGTAAGCGGCCAGCCCGATGTAACAGTCACCGCTGGCAACAATGACATCATATTTATCCTTGGTAGTGAAATATTGGCTGAGCCAGTTTCCAAGGAATAAAAAACCAGGAACAGGCGTCGACTCGATTTCCAGGTTTTCTGCTTTTTCCTGTACGGCTTTTCCGGAATGGTAGTCAATCAGCCATAGCTTTGTTTTCACACCCGCCGCGGCCCAAAAGGAAGGCAATTGATAGATGCGCCCATATTGCTCGCGCAGCGCATCACGATTGGTATAAAAACGTTTTCCGATGAAAAGAACTTTCATGTCATGCCTCCCTTCCTTTCTCTGTCCATGAACAGGATAACCCAGCCCGCGATGGCAAGCCACCATTCGGTGCAACCCAGGGCAAGCGGCATTCTGATTTCGTGGGAAGTGAAATTTGCGCCAAAGGCGGCTATCAGCAGGACCATCAGGCCGGAAATTTCCAGCGCGGCCCGAGTCCAGGGCTTGTTTTGGCTCATGAGAACGTTGGTCGCGGAAATTTGCAAAGCGATCGCGGGTACGACAAAGGCAAGTAAATACAGCATGTCCGTCAGCCCCGCATAGGAAGCATCGAACAGCAGCGTGAACAGGGGG
>JAISME010000037.1 GCA_031276915.1 Zoogloeaceae bacterium | reverse complement strand
CGGGCATCCGTCCCAAAGTAGCGGGAGCATCCTGCTCCCGACCACACCAAGGGGGAGCAGGATGCTCCCCCCACTTTATCGTCATTGCGAGGGGCGTAGCCCCGTGGCAATCCATACACCCTTGCCGCGATTGGGGCGCCCGCCTTTCCCTCCCACGCTCGGCGAGCAAGGGCGTCGCGCAAAACAGAAGTAGCGTCCCTGTGGAACCGGCGTGTGGATTGCCGCGGGCCTTCGGCCTTCGCAACGACGGGTTGGGGCGTAATCGCAGGAACAAGGGGAAACGCGCCCGCTACCGGGACGGTGAAACGAAGAAAGGTGGAGAAACCGGAAAGCCCGGAAAGGAAAAAGAAACCGGAAGGGGAAGGAAAGGCTGGAGAAGAAGGGAGGAAAAACCCGGCGCTATCCAGACGCCGAAAACTCTTTCCCGTTATCCACAGATAACGGAAAAGATTTTCACGTTGTGCGTTGTGCGTTGTGCGTTGTGCGTTGTGCGTTGTGCGTTGTGCGTTGTGCGCGCGCGATTGCCAGGCTTTCAGCCTGGCAATCGCGCGCGCACAGGGAAGACCCGACAACCGTCTTTTCCACTTCCCGCTCCTGTCCTGTCATGTTCCGCTTCATCATGGCAATCTACAAGCAAGACATGTGCCAGAAACACTCAAATCCCTTAAGCCCTTGATTACCCTTCCTTATCCATCCTCTTACCCCCACCCCAACAACACAGGAAGTGACAATATTCGTCACCAATGAACCGAAAAATGTCACTTCGCGCGCCCTCAGGAGAACAAAACCGCACAGCGGCAACTCCCGAAAACAACGCAAGAATAAATTGCCGCGGTTTAGCGTTCAGATGGCTTTCGTAAACCCGTTCCCCAGCATTTCCGCGATCAGGCGATCCGTGTCGTCCCGCACTTCGACGCGGAACACCGAAACGCTGCGTCCGCGTGAAAGACAGGTCGAACGGGCGATCAGGCGCTTGCCCCTGGGCGCGGCGAGAAACGAGATACTGTTCGATTGCCCCACTGTCATGCCGACCGACGCGCCGCACAGGAACGGCAGATTGGCATGCACGGCGAAGGCGAGATCGGCAAGCGTGAAAATCGCGCCGCCCTGCGCGACACCGCCCGCGTTCAGGTGTTTCGGGGCAAGCGCCATACCGCATTCGACGGCATCCTCCGTTACCATGTCGATGACGACGCCCGCGCTCGCGGCAAAGCGGTCCGCCGCGAAAAAGGCGCGAATCTTCTCAAGATCGATGTGCATTCAGGAACCTGCGGACGGCAATCTTCCGGGCGAGACTTCCACGGATGATATTTTTCTCGCGGATGGACATCCGGATGCTCCCTTCCTGTTGTCGAACAGGGAGCAGCGTCAATTTGAATCCCCTTCCCGGATGCCAAGCCCGCCCAAGAGGGCGGCGACGATCCTGCGTTTTTTCTGGGGCGGTCGCGGTCCTGGCGGGACTGAAGCCGGGTTTTCGCCGCGAGGTTCATAGGGTTTGGAAAAATCGAAACCATCCGGAGCGATCATGGTGTTTGTGAGCCGGGCCGCCGGACGGGAGAAAACACGCCCTTCCCCGGTGGTTTTGCGGGCAGCCGTTTTTTCGCGTTCGCTGGCTCCGCCGCGCTTTTTCCGCGCGTCGGGCGGATACGCGTGCTCCGCCTCCGGCTCGAATCCGGGAATGACGCATTGCGGAATGGTGATCCGGATGAGGCGTTCGATGTTGACGAGCGCTTCCGCTTCTGCTGGCGCGACAAGTGAAATGGCGGTCCCCTGCCGTCCCGCGCGACCGGTGCGACCGATGCGATGCACGTAGTCTTCGGGAATGTGCGGCAGTTCGTAATTGATGACGTGGGGCAAGTCCTCGATGTCCAGTCCACGCGCCGCCACATCGGTGGCGACGAGCACGCGAACGGTTCCAGCCTTGAAATCCTCCAGCGTTTTCAGGCGTTCCCGCTGGCTCTTGTCGCCGTGGATGGCGTCGGCTCCGATACCGGCGCGCACGAGTTCCCGCGCCAGCCGCGCGCAGCTTTGCTTGGTGCGCGTGAAGACGATGCACTGGTCAATGCCTTCGGTTTCGAGCAGATGGACGAGAAGCGCGCGCCGGTCGCCATCGGCGACCGGATGGACCTGGTGCGTGATGGTTTCCGAAACCTGGTTGCGGCGGGCGACCTCCACCAGTTCCGGCGCTTCCAGCATGGAATCGGCCAGTTTCTTGATGTCGTCGGAAAAGGTCGCGGAAAACAGAAGACTCTGCCGTTTTTGCGGCAACAGCGCCAGAATGCGCCGGATGTCCGGGATAAACCCCATGTCCAGCATTCGGTCGGCTTCGTCCAGCACCAGCATTTCCACCATGTTGAAATGCACGGTTTTTTGTTCCACATGATCGAGCAGACGTCCCGGCGTCGCCACCAGAATCTCCACGCCGTGCCGCAATTCATCTATCTGCGGCCTGATGTCGACACCGCCATAGGCGCACATGGCGCGCAGACGGGTATGCCGGCTGTATGTCCTGACCGATTCGAACACCTGCACGGCGAGTTCCCGCGTCGGCGTGAGAATCAGGGCGCGCACCGGGTGTCGCGCCGGGGACGGGCTGGAACTGGCCTGCGGCAGCAAACGCTGCAACAGGGGAAGCGTAAACGCGGCGGTCTTGCCGGTGCCGGTCTGCGCTCCGCCCATGACATCGCGCCCGGCCAGCACCAGCGGAATGGCCTGGATCTGGATGGGCGTCGGCACGGTATATCCGGATTCGGTGACGGCTCTCAGCAACTCGGGCGCGAGGCCCAGATTGGCGAAGGTCAGCGTGGAAGCAGTCGCTGCGGTCATGATGTGCAATGCCTCGTATACCTATGGTTTCGCCGGGGAGGCGGGCGCGGTGACCGCCGGAGTGGCGGCGGATGTCGCCGACCGGATCCCCAGGGAGACGGGAAGTTCGGCTGGCGCCGCATCACCGGAGGAAGGCGCGGCGGGGAAAGCGGGCACCGCGTCTTCCCTTTCCGGCGCGGGCGCGGCAAGGGGTTCCGCCCCGGACTGCTCCGTATCCGTTTCCGCGCCTGTTTTCTTCTTCTTTCGCTTGCCGGGGTCCTGCACCGGCGGCAACATGGGTGTCGTCGTTCGCAGATTATTTTCCCGCATGTACTCGTCCATTTCCCGCCAGCCCGCGTAGATCGATTCCATGGGAAGCCAAGCGTAGATGGCGTAGCAATCCTCGATGGCGCGTCCCGACTGGCGGCATGCGCCGCCCACGGCTTTCCCTTCGGCGCCAAGCCGGGCGGCTTTCTTGGCGGAATCTTCCAGTCCCAGCCGGTTGCCGATCTGTTCACAGCCGCTCAGGGCGGCGCATACCAGGACCAGGCAGGGGAGAATGCGGCGTCTCATGACCTGGAATTTTCCCACATTCGCGGCAAACCTGGAAACCGGACGGAATCGGAAGGCGGAACCTGGCGCGGGATTCGGCCCTATAATCATGCCCTTCGATTGTCAGACGCGGAAAGGATCATGAAGAAAAACGCGCTTGCCGGCTGGATTGCCGCCTTCCTGTTTTCAGTTGCGCCGATTTTCCCGGCCGCCTCTGCGCCGACCGAGATCGCTTTCTCGCACCAGTTGGCGGAAGCCGACGCCGAACGCCTGGCCGCGCTGGTGGAGCGTTTCAACCGGCAGCAGACGGATGTCCGGGTGAAACTGGCACGTGCCGGGGTGCACGGCAAGCCCGCTGTGCTGAGCCTTTCCACGCCGGATACCATCGCCAATTTCCTGCTCAGGAAAACCGCTTTCAAGCCGGTGCATCAATTGCTCAGGGAAACCGGGGCGTCCGTTCCCCTGGCGGGGCTTTCCGCCGATCTTCTGGCGAGCGGCGGGAGAAACCGGCTGATGGCCTTGCCCGTGGCCTTCGCCACACCGGTCCTGTATTACAACAAACGGATTTTCCGTCTCGCCGGTCTCGATCCCGACCGACCGCCCCGCACCTGGCGCGAGATGGCGGATACCGCCGGGCGCCTGATCACCAAGGGAAGCCACTGTCCCTATGCTTCGTCCTGGCCCGTGTGGGTGCACATCGATAACGTCAGCGCCGTTTCCGGCGTCTCCGTGGCGGACAGGAAAGGCAGGCTGGAATTCAACGGCCTGATGCAGGTAAAGCATATCGCCATGCTGGCGAGCTGGCACAAATCCGGTTATTTCCATACGTTCGGACGCGCCAACGAGGCCGACGCGGAGTTTTTCAGGGGCAATTGCGTGATGCTGACCTCCAGTTCCCGTGCGCACAGCCACCTGCGCGACGCGCCGGGCGTGGAGCTGGGCGTGGCGGCGCTCCCCTACCATGATGACGCGCGCGGCGCGCCCGGCCACACACTGGCGGATGGCGCCTCAATCTGGATCGGCAGCGGCTACAAGGCGGCGGACTACAGGGCAGCCGCTCGTTTCGTCCGGTTTGTGCTGGCGCCGGAAACCCAGGCGGAAATCGCCCGCGTCGGCGGCTTCCTGCCACTTACGGACGCCATTCGCCAGAGCCTGCGCGCGCGGCTTGCGCAAGACGAGGAATACGCGCTGGATGTGGCTTACGCCTCCCTGCAGGGCAAGGGTGCGACACATCCGCTGCGCGTCTCCACCCTGGAGCCGGTGCGCATGATCGCGGACGAGGAACTGGAACAGGTCTGGGCCGGCAAGAAGCCGGCGAAAGCCGCGCTGGATGTTGCCGTAAAGCGCGGCAACGCCGTGCTCTCGGCAAAGCCCGCCCTGAAAAAGGTCGTGTCCTTCTGACGCCTTCCCGATGCGGCTTTCCTCCGTCACCTTCGACCTCGACGGTACCCTGCTCGACACCGCGACGGATCTGCTGACCGCCTGCAACCGCATGCTGGCGGAACTGGACAGGCCACCGCGCGCGGAAGCGGAAATCCGCCGTTTTGTCGGTACGGGCGCGGAAACACTGGTGGAAAGGTGCCTGACCCGGGAGAACATGATTCCGTCGGAAACGGAGATTGCCGATGGCGTCGCCATTTTCCGGCGCTGCTACCGGGAAGAGAACGGGCGCACGGCAAAACCCTTTCCGAACGTGCTGGCGGGACTGGCGGCCTGGCAAGCAAGCGGGCTGCCGCTTGCGGTCGTCACCAACAAGAACATGGATTTCACCATGCCGCTTCTGGAACAAACGGGCCTTGCGAGATTTTTCACGGTAGTGATCGGCGGCGATTCCACACCTTGCAAGAAGCCGCATCCCGAACCCATTTTCGCCGCCTGCCGCCAGATGGGCGCCATCCCGGCGGAAAACCTGCACATCGGCGATTCGATCAATGATGTCCGCGCCGCCCGCGCGGCGGGAAGCCTAGCCTGGCTCGTTCCCTATGGCTACACGGAAGGAAGGCCAATCGATGGAACGGATTGCGACCGGCTGGTGGCGGATTTGCTCGAAGCCTTTCGCGCATTCGCGCGCGCGTTCCCCCGCTGAATCGGATGCCTATCGCGGTTCTGCCGAAAGTCCGCCGCGTCTTTTCGGGATGGTTTCCGTGTTCGTCCGCCGAACTTGTAATTTGTAATGATTCATGGAGGTTTCTCCCGCCATTGTGAGCATCATGTTCTATACTGTAAGAACATACTTGACCTGGAGCAGGAGATTTCCATGTGTATCCATCCTTTTCATCCATCCCGCCTTGCCGGTTTCGCGCTGGGCGCGCTCCTCTTCCTGGTGTCCGTCACCGCGCGGGGAGAGGAAGTCTATCGTTGTGTCGAGAATGGCAGAACAACCATTTCGGTCGCGCCGTGTTCCGCCAACGCGAAAAGCGAACGCATCATACGGGGAGCGGAAGTCTACCGTTGTATCGAGAATGGCAAAACAACCATTTCAGATATGCCGTGTTCCGCCAACGCGAAAAGCGAACGTATCATCGTTGATGCCACGAGCGCGGAAACCGCGAGGGAATCCAAGGAAAGACTGGCGCGAATGAAGGAAGAAGCCGATCGTATGGAACACACACGCCTTGAGCGGGAGGCCGCCTACGAAACGCATCGCGCCGCCCGGGTCGCGGCGAGACCTGCAGCCAGACCGGAGGATCGTGGTGCCCTGGCCCTGGCTCCTTACGATTGGGAACGGGTGTATTACGCGCCGACTCCCGTTGATCGCCCCTCGGGGTCTTTCACCCGCCGCCGGACTGACGCTGGAGGCAACGCCCAAGATGTGAACAAGAATAAATTTGAAGGGTCTTTCGCCCGCCAGACTGACGCTGGAGGCAACACCCCGATCAGGAGGGCGTATTACCCCGTCTCCGGGCCTTCCAGCCAGACTGACGCTGGGGAGAGCAACCAGGCCGGGGAATCCGACCGCGTTCCCACGAGATTTTCCTCCACGTCCACGGACCCGGGGACCGAGCTGACCAAGCGTTTTCACCATCGAGTGATCTCAATTTCCGGTTTCAGGGACGCAGTTCGGGCAACCGAGGAGTCTCCGGCGAAGTTTTCCAAAAGATGAGGAATCAGCGCGGCGAAACAAGAAGGCCGCGCGCTTTCCGGACATGCCATGAAATTTCGGATGGCATCCATCGTCTATCGTCTACAATGACGCGATTTTTCAGCATGGAGCTTCATCTATGTGCGGCATTGTGGCGGCGGTAACGGCGGCGGATGACATTGTTCCCGTCCTGGTTCACGGTCTCAAGAAACTGGAATACCGGGGGTACGATTCCGCCGGGCTGGCGGTGCTCCAGGCCGGAAGGCTTGTGCGTCGCCGGGCGGTAGGACGTGTCACGGAGCTGGAAACCAGGTCGGCGGGGCTTTCCGCCAACACCGGCATTGCCCATACCCGCTGGGCCACGCACGGCGTGCCGGCGGAAAAAAACGCGCATCCGCTTGTCTCCGGCGGACTGGCCATTGTGCATAACGGCATCATCGAAAACCACGAGGCCCTGAAGCGGGAGCTCGAAGCCCAGGGCTACGTGTTCGAGTCCGATACCGATACGGAAACCGTCGCCCACCTGATCGCCCTAGAACTGAAACGGCATTCCGACCTGGCCGAGGCCGTGCGCCATGCCTGCCAGCGCCTGGAGGGCGCCTACGCCATCGCCGTGATTTCCGAAATGACCCCGAATCGTATCGTGGTGGCGCGCGAGGGCGTCCCGTTGCTCCTGGGCGTGGGCGACAATGCGAGCGGCCATTACGCCGCTTCCGACGCCTCGGCACTCCTGCAGGTTACGCGGCGGATCATCTATCTGGAAAACAGCGATCTGGCCGACCTCCGTCCGGACCGCCTGACGATCCGCCGTTTCGACGGCGCCATTGTCCAGCGTCCGGAAACACGCTCGCAGCTTTCCGCCGACGCGGTGGAACTGGGGCATTACCGTCATTACATGCAAAAGGAGATTTTCGAACAGCCGACGGCGCTTGCCAGCACGCTCGAAATGGTGAGCGCCGCGTCGAGCCTGCAACCCGGACTGTTTGGCGCGGATGCCGCCGAGGCGTTGCGCGACGCGGAATCGGTGCTCATCCTCGCCTGCGGCACCAGCGGTCATGCCGGCATGGTGGCGCGCTACTGGATTGAAGAAATCGCCCGCGTGCCGGTAACGGTGGAAATTGCCAGTGAATACCGTTATCGCGCTTCCGTGCCGAATCCCAGGCAACTGGTGGTGGCGATTTCCCAGTCCGGCGAGACGGCGGATACCCTGGCCGCGTTGCGCCACGCCAGGGAACAGGGCCAGGACTTGACGCTGGCGATCTGCAACGTGGTTGAATCCGCTATCGTGCGCGAATCGGCGCTTCGTTTCATCACCCGCGCGGGTCCGGAAATCGGCGTTGCCTCCACCAAGGCGTTTTCCACGCAACTCGCGGCCCTTTTTCTCCTGGCCCTGCTGCTCGCCAAACAGAAGAACCGCCTTCCCGAAACAGGGGAAGCGCGACATCTCGCGGCCCTGCGGCATTTGCCCGTCGCCGTCCGGAACGTGCTGGAGCTGGAGCCGCGCATTGCCGCCTGGGCACGCCGCTTCGCCAACAAACAGCACGCCCTGTTCCTGGGACGCGGACGCCATTACCCAATCGCGCTGGAGGGCGCCCTGAAGCTGAAGGAAATCTCCTACATCCACGCCGAAGCCTATCCCGCCGGCGAACTGAAGCATGGCCCGCTGGCGCTGGTAGACAAGGACATGCCCGTGGTTGCCGTCGCGCCCAACGACAATCTCCTGGAGAAGTTGAAAAGCAACTTGCAGGCAGTGCGCGCGCGCGGCGGCGAACTCTATGTTTTCGCCGATCAGGGCTGCCAGATGCCGGAAGAAGACGACGCCACGCACATTCTCCCGCTTCCCGAGCACTACGGCCTGCTTTCGCCCATCCTGCATGTACTGCCACTGCAGCTCCTGGCCTATCACGCTGCGCTCATCAAGGGCACGGACGTGGACAAACCGCGCAATCTGGCGAAATCGGTAACGGTGGAATAAGGAAACAGCCCAGTCCCGGGGGACGGCGCTTACGAAAAGGAGCGGGGCATTCCACCAAAGGGAACGCCCGGAACCATCTTCTTGCGAGGCCGATGGATTCCGGGCTGTTTGTTGACTGTGCGCCGTGTCGGAATTGATCCTCAGGCCCCCATATTGTCGTACTTGTGACGGCATCTGGCGGGTACATACCTGGCAAACTTGGCGAAAGAGGTTATTTTGCCCCGATTACTCGCGCGACAACCCCAGACAATGGAGCCGCCGCCAGCAGAGGGTGTGCCGGTTTTAAAATCGGTTAGACCCTTTTCGGGTTCGCCTCTGGCATCCACGATCTTGCCGTATCCCGGGATCAGCACAAGCACAAGTCCCAGGTCATCCAGCTTTTTGTTCTTGCCGCCAAACCAGATGCGAAGACCAGGCTGAACCTCTGGATCACTCTCTCCGGCAATCTCGATCCTTTTTACATTGGGCGTTGGCCTGAATTCGTAGCTGTAGCTGTCCTTGGGTGCTTTCCCGGAGCCGGGATAATCCACCGGGGCAGGTTTGCCATTGTTGACCCAGTAGTCAACAAAAGCCGCTTTCGCGCCCCCCGCCACCACCAGCCCTTCGGCGACATAGGCGCGGATGGTGTAGTCCTGATAGGCGGGCAACGCAATGGCGGCAAGGATGCCGATGATGGCGACGACAATCATCAGTTCGATGAGCGTGAAACCGCGTTGAAGGGTGTGTACAAGATGTTTCATGGTTGTGTTCCTTTGAAAAGAAAAAAGGAAGAACAAAAAAAGGTTGCGGACGCGCGAAAGACACGCGCCCGCAACCGGGGTGGTGAAACAGGGAAAAGCAAGGAAACCGGAAAAGCCGGAAGGGAAAAGGAACCCGGAAGGAAAAGACGAGGTCCTGCAGACGGCAACCCTGCGGATGGAAACCCTGCGGACGGCGATTTGTCATTCGCGGATTTGCGCCTTTCCGCGGGGGAAGCAGCAAAGTGGGGGGAGCATCCTGCTCCCCCGTGTCCGAACGGGAGCAGGATGCTCCCACTACTTTGCCGTCACCCCACCTCGTCATTGCGAGGTCCTGCGGACGGCAATTTACGACGTGGCAATCCACGCGGCGGTTCAGTTTTCCGAAACGCTGGAGCGGACTGCGAGGCCGTCTGGATTGCCACGGGCCTGCGGCCCTCGCAATGACGATGTGGGGCGTGATTGCAAGAACGAGGGGAAACGCGCCCGCGACCGGGACGGTGAAACGGGGAAAAGCAAAGACACCGGGAAACCCGGAAAGGAAAAGGAAACTGGAAGGGGAAGGAAAGGCTAGAGGAGGAGAGAGAAAGAACCCGGCGTTATCCAGACGCCGAAAAATCTTCTCCGTTATCTGTGGATAACGGAGAAGATTTTCATGTTGTGCGTTGTGCGTTGTGCGTTGTGCGTTGTGCGTTGTGCGCGCGTGATCGCCAAGCTGAAAGCTTTGCGATCACGCGCGCACAAAGAAGACCCGACAACCGTCTTTTCCACTTCCCGCTCCTGTCCTGTCATGTTCCGCTTCATCATGGCAATCTACATGCAAGACATGTGCTAGAAACACTCGAATCCCTTAAGCCTTTGATTACCCTTCCTTATCCATCCTCTTACCCCCACCCCAACAACACAGGAAGTGACAATATTCGTCACCAATGAACCAAAAAATGTCACTTCTCCTCTCCCCAAGAAAACAAAAACCACACAGCGGCAACTCCCCGAAATGACGCGGGAACAACACAAACCCTATCCTCCCAACCCTCCAAAATGATTTGCGGCGCATTGCGCGCGCCGGTTTTTTCAAACGGTTTCTCAAGGAGAATCATCCTGAATCCCTTGCGAGGCATGGGAAAACGATTGTTCGGGGTGGCGATGGCAAGCCGAAGACTGTCCTTGTACAATCCGCGCATACTCACTTCTGGTTCCTGACATGGGCGCGCGTTTTCAGGTCTGGCGCGAGAATCTGGCGGCGCTGGCGAGTGGTTGGCCGCTGGCGGGCATCGTCCTGCTGGGATTCTGGTTCGCGTTCCAGTTTGTCAAGCCCGCGCCGCCCAAGCAGCTCGTCATCACAGCAGGAAAACCGGACGGCGCGTATCACGCATTTGCCGAGCGCTACCGGGAAATCCTCGCCAGGGATGGCATTACGCTGAAAATCCTGGCTTCTGGCGGTTCCGGGGAAAACCTGCGGCGGCTCAAGGCAGGACAGGCGCAAATCGGTTTCGTCCAGGGTGGCATGCCGCCGGGCAAGCCGGGCAACGTGCCACTTTATTCCCTGGGCAGCGCTTTCTACGAACCCATCTGGGTGTTTACCCGCGGGGAAGCGCCGCTCAGCCGCCTCGCGCGCCTTGCGGGCAAGCGCATTGCCGTCGCGCAGGAAAGCAACAGCGCCAGGGCGCTGGCCTACTACCTGCTGGAAGCCAACGGCATCGACGCGGACGACAAGGCCGTGGTCAACCGCGCCGAGTACGATGCCGCCGAAGCCTTGCAGCAGGGCAGGCTGGACGCTCTTTTTGTTGTCGCCGCGCCGGAATCCATGGTGGTGCGGGTGTTGCTGCGCTCCCCGAATGTGCATCTGATGCGCTTTTCCCGGGCGGAAGCCTATCGCCGCCGGTTTCCCGCGTTGTCTCATCTGGTGATGCCGGAAGGCGGTGTTGACCTGGCGCGCAACATTCCCGACCAGGATATTCCCCTGGTCTCCGCCACCGCCAACCTGATCGTGCGCGAGGATACGCATCCCGCCCTGCAAACCCTGATGCTCGCGGCCATGCGCGAGGTGCACGGGGGCAAGGGGTATTTCCAGTCGCCGGGCGAATTCCCTGCCTACAAGGACAACACCTTCCCGATCTCGGCGCCCGCCGAACGGTTCTACGCTTCCGGCCCGCCCTTCCTGCAACACTACCTTCCGTTCTGGCTGGCCGTGCTGCTCGATCGCTTCCTGATTCTGGCACTGCCGCTCTTTACCCTGCTGGTGCCGATCGCGCGGTTGGCGCCGGTGTTCTACAACTGGCGCGTTCGCTCGCGCATCTGCCGCTGTTACGGGGAGCTCAAATTCCTTGAAAACGACATCCGCTGCTATCATGAGGCCCGGACTGAAACCGGCGCGCTGCGCGCGGAATCGTACCGGGAATTGTGCAAACGTCTCGAAGGAATCGAACAAATGGCCGACGATCTCGCCATCCCGATCCGTTTCGCCGACCAGCGCTACACGCTGCGCGAGCACATCCAGCTTGTGCGCGGGAGTTTACTGCGCGCCCCTGGCGAGGAGACCGGAACATGATCGTGAAATTCTTTTCCAGCGAGGCCGGGGAACTGGTCATGATGGCGGATACCGCCCGTCCGCTCCTGAAGGCCATTGGCAAACACTGCACGGCACAGGGCGTGATCACCAGGAGCGAGGCGTCGCAAGCCGTCATCGAGCTGGAGCGCTATCTGGACAGGATCGCGCCGCAGGAACTGCAGATGGACGAGGACAAGGAAAAATCCCTGCCTTCCATGCTTCGTCCGGTCAGTGCCCGGCAACGCGCCTGGCCGCTTGTCAAGATGCTGAATCGCACGGCGCGCGCCAGGAAGGAGGGGCACATCACCTGGAAGGCCGCCGCCGATTTCGAATGAAAACGGACATGATCCGGTCTCCCGCCCCGCGGGGTCGTGGTTGATTCCACAACGAAAAGACAGTCGTGCCATTCGTCACAGAAAGTGCAGCCCCACCTGGAACAGGCGTTCGACCTTTTTCACCAGTTTCTTTTTGATGCAGAACACGATGACATGGTCACCGGACTGGATGACCGCGTCGCCATGCGCGATTTCCACACGGCCCAGGCGGCGATCCACCGTGCCGTCGTCGCGCACTTCCAGGGATTCCACGGTGTCGAAGTCGCGCACCAGTGCGGCGACCGTGACGCCTTCCGGCCAGCGGATGTCCCGGATGCGCTTTCCCACCACCCGGGAGTTGCCGGGGTCGCCATGCGCGACCATGTCCAGGGCCTCCGCCGCGCCGCGCCGGAGGGAGTGCACGGCGGCGACATCCCCCCGGCGGATGCAGGCGAGCAACGCGCCGATGGAAACGTAGGCGGGTGAAATGCAGATGTCTACCGGCCCGCCTTGCGCCATGTCCGCGTAGGCGTGGCGGTTGATGATCGCCACCGCCCGCTTGCAGCCCATGCGCTTGGCGAGCGAGGCGGCCATGATGTTGTTTTCGTCGTCGTTCGTGAGCGCCAGGAACAGGTCCATTTCGGCGATGTTTTCCTGCTCCAGCAGTTCCTCGTCGGTGCCGCTGCCTTCCAGCACCAGCGTGTCTTTCAGGCGGTCCGCGATGTATTCGGCCTGCGCGATCCGGTTTTCGATCACCTTGATTTCGTACTCCCGTTCCAGCGCGGAGGCGACGCGCAGGCCAATGTTGCCGCCGCCCGCGATCATGACGCGCTGCACCGGCTCCAGCATGCGCCGCAGTTCCCGCATCACGGGGCGGATGTGTTCCGCCGCCGCCAGGAGGAAGAGTTCGTCCCCCGGCAGGATGCGGGTGTTGCCGGTCGGGGTGATCGGCTTGTCGTTGCGATAGATCGCGGCGATGCGGGCATCCATGTCGGGCGGCAGGTGCTCGCGCAGGGTGCTGACTGGCTTGCCGACGATCAATCCTTCCCTGTTGGCGCGAATGGCCACCAGCGATACGCGTCCGCCGACGAAATCCAGTACCTGCAACGCCTCCGGAAAGCGCACCAGGCGTACGATGTAGTCGGTGATGATCTGCTCTGGACAGAGCGCGAAATCGACAGCGAAATTCTCCTTGGACAGGAGACGGGCATCGTCGAGGAAATCGTGCGAGCGCAGGCGGGCGATGCGGGTGGGAATATTGAACAGGCTGTGCGCAACCTTGCAGGCGACGAGGTTTGTCTGGTCGCTCTGGGTGACGGCGATCAGCAGGTCGGCATCCGCGCCGCCCGCCTGCGCGATGACAGAAGGATGCGCGGCGTTGCCCGTGACGGTCTGGAGATCGAGGCGGTTTTGCAGGCTGTCGAGGAGTTCCTCGTTCTGGTCGACGAGCGTGATGTCGTTTTCCTCCGACAACAGGCTTTCCGCCGCGCTGGCGCCGACCTGTCCCGCGCCGAGGATGATGATTTTCATGAATGTTTCAGTCGCCGCCGCGCCGGTGCACAGGGATGCCCAGTTGTTTCAGCTTGCGGTAGATGTGCGTGCGCTCCAGGCCGGAATGTTCCGCCACGCGCGTCATGTTGCCGCCTTCCATGCGGATGAGGTGCTCGAAATAGGTTTTTTCGAAGGCGTCGCGGGCTTCACGGAGCGGCTGCGCGAAAAGGCGCAGCAACTGTTCCGGCGTTGGCTGGCCGTCTTCCCCGGAATCCGCGTCCGGCAGCAGGCGCAAAACGTCGGCTTCGCCGATTTCCTCCTCCAGCGCGGTGAGCGCCAGGTTGCGCACCAGCGCCTGCAATTCGCTCCAGCAATGGGGATCGTCGGCGTTGTCGGTCCATTTGCGCACGCGCAGCAGATTCAGGGCCGCACTGGAAAAACGGCGCAACGGGACTTCCTGGCGCTCCACCATGAGGGAAAGGAAAAGGCTCGCCACTTCCGGCAGTTCGTCGGCATGCTGGGCGATACAGGGCAAATCCAGCCAGACTTCGCCCAGGCGATTGAGCGTTTGCCCATCCCAGCCCCTGGCGGCAAGCGCGTCCCGCGCCAGGGAGCTGGCTGCCACCAGCAGGATGTTGAAGCGCGCCGCCCGCTCCAGCGCGAACGTGAGGTTCATCTGCTGCAACCTGCCCATGGCGGCGAGGTCACTTACGTAGATGAGGCCGCCGGAAGTCTTTTGCAGCAATTCCTGGTTCATGGGCGTGGCGCATTCGAGCAAGTCCAGCCAGGGCGCGTGCGGGCGTTGCAGGGTACGGGCGCACAATTCGGCGATGACCCCGATACCGCCCTTCAGCAAGAGGGAACTGCTCCGGGCGGCGGTTTGTTCCAGGCGTTTCTTCAGGTCCCGAAAAAGGGCCGCGTGGGAGAGCGCGTCCAGGGTAAGCGGCGATCGCTTGCCGATGTGATCGTGCTTCAGCGCCTTTTGCACGGTCACCAGCAGTTTCTGGAGGGCGATGGGTTTTTCCAGGAAATCCACCGCGCCGATCCGGGTCGCCTCTACCGCCGTGTCGATGGTGCCGTGTCCGGACATCATCACCACCGGCATGGTGAGGAAGCCTTCCGCCGCCCATTCCTTCAGGAGCGAGACGCCGTCCGTATCGGGCATCCAGATGTCCAGCAACACCAGATCCGGGGGGCGCGCGCCACGCGCCTTGCGGGCTTCGCAAGCGCTTTCCGCCACGCGCACCGCGTGGCCTTCGTCTACCAGAATTTCCGAGAGCAGCTCCCGAATGCCGATTTCGTCATCCACGATCAAGATGTCAGCCACTTTTATTTTTCCTCTAGGTCTCCGGGTTTTGCGCGGGCAGCCAGATGCGCACGCAGGCGCCGCCTTCCGCCAGGTTCTCGATTCCGATGCGGCCCTGGTGCTCATCGATGATTTTCTTGACAATCGCGAGTCCAAGGCCGGTGCCGCGCGATTTTGTCGTGACATAGGGGTCAAAGGCGCGCGACAGGATTTCCGCTGGAAACCCCTTGCCATTATCGATGATTTCAAGGCGCGCGTAACGCCGCGTGTCCCGCGTTTCACAGGTGGTGCGGATGTGGAGTTCCGGATTGGCGCAGCCTTCCAGCGCATCCTGTCCGTTCTTGACGAGATTGTGGATGATCTGCCGGATCGGGTGGGCATCCCCCAGGATGGGCGGCAGATTCGCCTCCAGTTTCGCCGTCGGCTGCACGCTGGCGTTTTCATAGAGGCAAAGCACTTCCCGGATGAGCGCGTTCAGGTCCAGCGGCTCCAGGTTCGGCGCGGGGCCGCGGGAGTAGTCGCGGAAATCGTCGACCATGCGTTTCAGCGCCAGCACCTGGTTGATGATGGTCTGGGTGGAGCGTTCCAGCATTTCCCGATCCTTCCCGGCAAGATGGTCCGCGAGCTTCATCTGCAGGCGTTCGGCGGAAAGCTGGATGGGCGTCAGGGGGTTCTTGATTTCGTGCGCCAGCCGTCGCGCCACTTCGCCCCAGGCGGCGCTGCGCTGCGCCGCGATCAGTTGCGTCACGTCGTCGAACACCACCACGTCGCCGACATCGCTCATTCCCGGCAGGCGCGTGCCGCGCAGGAGCAACACTTGCTGCCTGCCCGTGTGATCGCGCTCCAGTTGTCCCTGCCATTCGCCCGCGGCTTCCGCGCGCAGGCGCTCCTGGATGAACGCGCTCAGGATCGCGTATTCCTCGCCCCAGGCGTCGGTAGGCCGATCGATGCGGGCGCGGAACGCCTCGCCGAGGATGGCGACGGCGCTTTCGTTGATGGTGCGCAGCACGCCTTGCCGGTCGAAGGCGAGAACACCGGCGGAAAGGTTGGCGAGAATGGATTCCAGATAGGCGCGGGCGGCCTCGACCTCGCTGCGATGGCGCTCGGTCTCGCGGCGCGCTTCGGCCAGTTGCTCGGTCATGCGGTTGAAGGAACGGGTGAGCACGCCCAGTTCGTCGTGGCTGTGGCTGGCCTGCAGCGGTGAAAAATTGCCCTGCGCCACGGCCTGGGTTCCCGCGGCAAGGATGGAAAGCGGTGCGGAGAGCCTGCGGGCGAGAAAGAAAGCGAGCGCGAAGGCGGCCAGCAGCGCCACCAGCATGGTGAGCGTCAGGGCCAGCGCGAACATGCTGGTCAGGCCTTCACGACCCAGTTGCAGCTCCCGGTAATCCCGGTGTACCGTTTCCACGGCCTCGGCGCTTTCCGCGAGATTGCGGGGCGCCATTTGTGTCAGTTGCAGGATCTGCGGTTGTCCAAACAGCGCGAGCGGCGCCAGGGGAACGAGCACGCGCAGGCGATAGAGACTGACGCCGTCCTGGTCGTCGGCTACGCTGTCGATTTTCGCGACAGCGCCGCTGCCGCGCGCCTGCTTCAGTTCCTGTTGCGCTGGCATGGGCGGCAGCAGTTCCCCGATTTCCTGGGCGCTGGCGATCAGCCGGCCATTCGCGTCGAACAGCGCGGTTGACGCGACGCCCGCCTGTTCCCGCAGGCGGACGAGCGGCGTGCGCCGCCTGTCCTCCGGCTGGCTTTCCAGTTCCAGCGCCATGCCGCGCGCCTTCTGCGTCAGTTCCGCGAGCAATGAATCCAGCACCGAGCGGCCCAGGTCGAGGCCGGATTCCAGGGCCTTTTCCACTCGCACGTCGAACCAGCTTTCGATGGAGTGGGTCACGAACTGCACCGCGACGCCATAGACCAGCGCGCCCGGCAGCAGCGCGACCAGTCCGAACAGCAGGGTCAGCCGGAGTTTCAGGTTCACGCCGAAGATTCGGGCGCGGTATTCGCGGACGAGACGCGCCACCTGCCAACCCACGAGCGCGAGCAGGACCAGCACGATCAGGCCATTGAGCCAGAGCAGGAGCGGATATTGCCCGCCGGGGAAACTGTTGGCCGAAGTGGACGCCAGCAGGGAGAACCAGAGCAGGGCGGCCAGAACACCGCCCAGGATGCCGGCGGGAATCAGGAGCTTTTTCACGGTGTCTCCGGCACGAAGACGGCCGGATGCGTGGTCTCCGTGTTTTCCTGGAAAGCGGCGGGACTGGCAGTCGCGGACGGCGGGGATGCGGGTGAGGGCGGCGGGGACGGAACCGTGAATTGCCAGCGCAGCCAGCCGGAATCGATTTCCCATTCCCTGCCCGGCATGACGGAAAGCTGGAACAGCTTGGGGAGTTGCGAGATGTCCAGCCAGAAGCGCAGGCCGGCCTGGAACGTGTCGCCGGGTTTCAGCGCGGTTTCGACGACCGTCCAGTTCGCGATGCGGGAGATCCGCTGCAAGGCTTCTTCCAGCGTGGCGAAGGATTGGTGCAACGCCCCCGTGGAAAGCCGGTACTGGCGCGTCAACGCATGATAGCTCAGGCGCCAGACCCGGCGTTTTCTCGCGATGACTTCGTCCGTCCAGTACCAGCGCGGGCGTTCCAGTTCGAATTCCAGCACGAAATACAACGTTACGCCGCGCGCGGCGACTTCCGCCAGCCTGTCGTTGAAATCGATGCGAAGACTGGCCGAAAGCGCGTATCCCTCCTCGGACGCCAGGATTTGCGGATTGCGGATTTCCGCGTTGTCTGCCCAAGCCGGGGCGAGCGTGAGCAGGACCGTCAACACCGCCAGCAGGATGTCGAAAGCGGCGCGTGGAAAGGCGTCAAATCCGTTTTTGCAACAACGCATAATAGAAACCGTCATGTTGTTCCCCCGGCAGCCAGTGTTCCTCGGCGACGAGCCGGGCATCCGGGACACGGTTTGTAAATTTCGCGATCTGTTCCCCGTTTTCCTCGGGAAATACGGAACAGGTAGCATAAAGGAATTTGCCGCCGGGTGTCAGCGCCGTCCACAAGCGCTCCAGGATGCGACGCTGGGTTCGGGCAAAGCCGGGAATATCTTGCGGTCGGCGCAGCCACTTGATGTCCGGATGCCGCCGGACGACGCCGCTCGCCGAACAGGGGACATCGGCCAGGATGGCGTCGAAGGCGTCCGGCGCGCGGCCCCAGGCATGCGGCATGCTGGCGTCGCCGCAGCGCACCCGCGCCCTTATCCCCAGGCGTTGCAGGTTTTCCCCGATCAGGCGACAACGCTGCGGATCGACATCAAGCGCCGTCAGGTCGATGTCCCCGCGTTCGAGCAGGTGCGCGGTCTTGCCGCCGGGCGCGGCGCAAGCATCCAGCACCCGGCTGCCCGCGGGCGGATCCAGGAGTTCCGCTGCCCGTTGCGCGCCCCAGTCCTGCACGGAGACCAACCCTTCGGCAAAGCCGGGGAGATTCGCCACCGGTACGGGCTTTTCCAGCACAATGCCCGCCTCGCCACGCAATTCTCCCGTCAGGCCCGTGGCTTGCAGGCGCGCCAGATAGTCAGCGGCGGCAAGCCGTCGCTGGTTGACCCGCAGTCCCAGCGGCGGCAGGTGGTTGCCTGCCGTCACGATGCGCGGCCAATCCCCGGGCCAGGCCGTCCGCAATCTGGCAAGCCACCAGTCGGGATGCCAGAGGGTCGCGGCGGAATCGGGCGCAAGCGCCGCGACAAGCGCCTCGCGTTGACGCAGAAAAGTACGCAGGACGCCATTGACCAACCCCTTGCAGCGTCCGCCCGCCCATTGCCCGGCGGCTTCCACCGCCTGATTCACCACCGTGTGCGCGTCGCTCCAGGTCTGGAGCCGGAAAAGTGCACACAGGAGCAGTGCGCGTATTTCCAGCGGCGGCGGCGTGCGCAGAAGAAAGGAGAGCAGGGCGTCACCCTCGCCATAACGTCGCAACGCGCCAAACACGATGTCCTTGACCGCGCCCCGGCTGGCGACATGCGCGTTTCCGGGAAGAAAGTCTTCATCCCGGAAACGGAGTTGCGGTTCGCGGGATTGCGGTTTGTGGGATTGCTGTCCGCAGGGTTGCCGTCCGCAGGGTTGCCGTCCGCAGGACCCGTTCAATACGCGCGCGAGTTCCAGGGATGCCTGCCAAAGCGCTGCCGCCAGCGAATCCGGTGGCAGGACAGGAGGCGGTGGGGAGGAAACCATGGGTGATGTGCGTAGCGGCGGAAGGGCTGAAGTCTAGCATCGTGATGGCGAATACAAAAAGCCGCGCGCCAGTTCATGACCCGCGGGCTGGCGGTTTGGCCTGGCTCGCCACCATCATGCCCGGTTTCGCGGAGCGCTGGCGCAACTGGAAAATTGGAATCCTGACCGGGACAGCCGATGGAGACGGTTACGCCCTCTCGCAAAGGCCGCGCGTTGCGACCCTTCCTGAAAGCCTGTACGCTGGGCGCTCCGAGGCTTCCCATCGCGTTTCGATCCGCGCCCATGGGTGGGTGGCATGGCATCAAAGAGCTTGCGCGCCTTCCATGCCGGATCGTGCCCTTCGGAGAAGGTGGTTCCAAAATGGAGTTTGTCGTTCGATGAAGAAATCCCATGCTTTTGCCCTTGCGTTCGCCATGGCGGCGGCTGTTCTCTTTTTCCTGCGCGCCGTCTCCGCCAAGAGCGGCGCGGAGGCGGATATGGACACGCGCGCCGCGCCGCGCTCGGCGCTCACCGTCCGCGTGGAAACGCCGCGTCTTGGAACGCTGCCCGTGCAATTGACCGCCCACGGCGACATCACCGCCTGGCAGGAGGCCGTTATCGGTTCGGACATGTCGGATTTGCGGCTCTCCGAGGTGCGCGCCGACGTGGGGGACGCGGTGCGCGCCGGAGACGTGCTGGCGGTGTTCGATGACGAAACGGTGAAGATCGCCGTCGCCCAGGCCGAGGCGGCGCTCTCCGAAGCGGAAGCGGCGGCGCGGGAAGCGCGGGAAAACGCCCGCCGCGCCCGCGCGCTGGAATCGAGCGGCGCCCTGAGCGAACAGGCCATCCTGCAATACGTGACCGCCGAACAGTCGGCGGAGGCGCGGGTTCAAACCGCGCGTGCGCGTCTTTCGGCGGAGCAACTGCGGCTGAAACGCACGCGGGTGCGCGCGCCGGATCATGGCGTGATTTCCGCGCGCAAGGCCACGGTCGGCGCGGTCTCCGGCCTGGGTGGCGAATTGTTTCGCATGGTGCGGCAAGGGCGGCTGGAATGGCGGGCGGAACTCCAGTCTTCGGAACTCTCGCGCGTTGTCGCGGGCACGCCGGTTGTGCTCACGCTGCCCGGCGGCGAAAAGACCACCGGCAAGCTGCGCATGCTCGCGCCGACCCTCGACGCCGCCAAACGTTCCGGCCTTGCCTATGTCGACCTGCCCAAGGGGAGTCCGGCGCGTCCCGGCATGTTCGCGCAGGGCGTTTTCGATCTGGGGCAAAGCGCGGGATACACGACGCCGCTAGCGGCGGTGGTGAAGCGCGAACCCTTCCAGTACCTTTTTGTCCTTGACGCGGACGGACGCGCGCGCCAGGTCAAAGTGACGACTGGCCGACGCCAGGCGGATCGCGTCGAAATCCTCCACGGACTGGAAAATGACGCCAGGGTGATCGTCACCGGCGCAGGGTTCCTGAATGACGGCGACCGGGTACGGGTGGAGTTGGGAACGGACTCCATGGCGAATTGAGGGCGTCGGCGTGGTTTCCACCGCTCGATCACGCTGTTTTCCCGAACGGAATAATTCGGCTTGTGGGAAATGGGACACCATGCCAACGTCTTTGAGCTGACGCCTGCAGGAAGTCTTGAAGTGCTTTCCTTTCCTCCGCTTTGTTGAGACATCTCCCATGTTCGCTTTCTTTGAAAAAAAGATCGACCCCTACCCGGAAGCGCCGCCCCGGCCTGTGCCGCGAAATTTGTGGGCTTTTGT
>JAISME010000182.1 GCA_031276915.1 Zoogloeaceae bacterium | reverse complement strand
GTCCGGTTGCCCGGACTGGACAACTTGTGGACAATGAAAGTTTTATGGTTTGGGGTGAGATCATGACGGGAGCTCAGATGTGGGTATGGAAACGCTTCGTTTCGCGCGTTTTCGCGGTGTGCTTTTGGTTGCTGGCGGCGGCAAGCGCGGGCGTGCGCGCGGAAGCGCCGAAAATGGCGCAGATCGATTTGCTGCAACAAAGCGACATTCGCTACGATGTCGATGCGGAAGGGCGCTTGATGATGACGTTTGCCGGGCGCGCCAAGATACTGGAAAAGCGCGTGCTCTCGGGGATGCGCACGGCGGGCCTGAGCTACAGCCACAGTATCCAGGAGGCGGAGATACTGGAAGCCTACACCCTGAAGGCGGATGGACGCCGCATCGATGTTCCCGACAAGAATTTCCAGACCAGTACCCAGGGGGGACGGGACGGCGGCCATCCGCTCTTTTCTGACCGGGAAAGCCGTTCCGTGATCTTTCCCGAGCTGGAAGTGGGCGATACAGTGGTTTTTTCCTATCGCATCCGCGACAAAGAGGCGATCTTTTCCGGCAAGGCATCGTTTTCCCATGCCTATTCCCCATTCACAGCCCATGAGGAAAGCGTTTTCACCGTGCGGGCGCCAGCGGATTTTCCGTTGACCATTGCCGCATCGCAACTGGAGGAATTGCCCGCCAAGATGGAAAACGGCTGGATCGTTCGCCGGTGGCGCTACCAGAATCCGCGCCCACCCGCCTGGGATCGCGCCAGGGATGACGGCATCTGGCGCTACGGGGAGACGCCATCGATCTATGTCAGCAACTTTTCGAGCTATGAAGCCATCGCCGCAGCCTACGGCGAACGCGCCCTGCCCAAGGCCGTGCCGGATGCGCGCATCCGCAAGCTGGCGGCAGAGATCGTCCAGGGCGCGCAATCGCGGCGTGAGGAAGCGCAAAAACTCTACGAATGGGTTTCCACGAACATCACCTACGCGGGGAACTACATCGGTGTCGGCTCCGTGGTGCCGCGCGATCTGGATGTCGTGCTCGACAACCGGATGGGTGACTGCAAGGATCACACCACCCTGTTGCAGGCCCTGCTGGCGGCGCGGGAAATCGCGAGTGAACAGGTGCTGGTCAATGCGGGCGACACCTATGATCTGCCCGAGGTGCCATCAGTGTGGGCGGTGAACCACGTGATGAACTACCTGCCGGAATGGCAATTGTATGTCGACGCCACAGCCAAGGAGATGCCTTTCGGCTATCTGCCCAAGGGGGCGTATGGCAAGCCGGTGATCCATGTGGGCGTCCCGGATGGCGTGCGGACGCTGACGTCCAATCCCGATGTCGTAACGGCGGCGCAGGAAATCGACACCAACATGGAAATCGCCGCCGACGGCAGCGCCAGCGGCAAGGTGACTGTGCGTCTTGAGGGAGCCAAGGCGGCGGAAGTGCGCAATTACTTCATGCGCATGAAACCCGAGGATCGCCAGAAATTCGTCGAAAGACGCCTGGGGCGACAAGGGTCGCGGGCGAGCGGTACGCTGGAACTGAACGATCTTTCGCCGGAAAAGCGCCTGTCCAATTCCTATGCCTTCGGGATGACATTCAAGGTGGAGAATTACCTGCGCCAACGTTCCGGGGCGTTTACACTCTCTCCCCTGATTTCCATGGGCATGGCCTTGGAAGACCTGGAGGATTTCGACGACAGCAAGACGCTCGCGCGTGACCAGGCCTGCTGGGACGCGCACGTGAAAGAACGCTATGTCATTGCCCTGGCTCCCGGCGTAAGCTTCACCGGACTGCCGGAACCACTCACGCGCCGGAACCAGTATCTGGATTTCGTCAGCCGCATCGACGCGCATCCCGATGGCGTTACCATTGAACGCAGTTTCGTCGACAAGACACCGGTTGGTGTCTGCAAGGCGGATTTCTGGAACGCCTGGGTGAGGGAAGTGGCTGTTGTCGCGGAAAATCTGGAACAGCCGGTGTTCTACAGGAGGGAAAGGCCGCGCGCGCGATAGAGAGTCGCAGTAGAACCGCAATCGCGTGACTGTTGGCGGATGCCCTCCGGCGATCCTTTGGATGTCTGCCGGAAACGCCGGCAGGTGGCCCAGAGCAGTCACGATACCGGGAAAGCTCCCGGTCAATACCGGCGAGGTTCGCCTGCGCGCGCCATGATTGGCGCCACCAGCAAGGAAACCTGACTTGATCGCCTTGGCGCCACCGGACGAGCTGTCCCGCATTTCCCGCCGGCGGGCTGCGCGTCCTCCGCGCAATCATGTTGCGCCGCACAACACGTGCGCGAAAGAGTAAAATGGCGCCTTGCTGATCGGAGCATTCGCCCCGTCATCGTAACCGCCCAGGAGCTTTGACCATGTCCCAACAGACAACGGAATCCGAACAATCGTCATATTCTCCCGCTGAAATTGCCCGGACCTACGCGGATATCACCCAGCGCACTTCGCGCATCCTTGCCCAGTTCATCGAGAAAAAAAGCAAGAAAGGGATTTGCATCCCGCACGATGAACTGGGATTGGCGCAAGCCTTCATGGACATGTCGGCGCGTCTGCTTTCCAACCCCTACAAGCTCGCCAAATCCCAGGCTGGCCTGATGTGGGATTATTTCGCGCTCTGGCAGCATTCCACCCTGAAGCTGCTGGGTGTGCCAAACGCGCCAGTCGCCACACCGCAAAAGGGTGACCGCCGTTTCCACGGTGAGGATTGGGAAGAGCGCCTGCTGTTCGATTTCATCAAGCAGTCCTACCTGATTACGGCGCGCCGCCTGCACGATACCGTCAGCGATGTGGAAGGGCTGGACGAGGCTACGCGGCAGAAAGTGAGTTTCTTCACACGCCAGTATATCGACGCCGTATCGCCTTCCAATTTCGCGTTCACGAATCCGGAAGTGCTCCGGGAAACCGTCAGGAGCAACGGCCAGAATCTCCTGAAGGGGTTCGACAACCTGCTCCAGGACATCGAAACCGGGGGCGGCGAACTGCGCATCCGCATGACAGACCTGTCGGCGTTTGAACTGGGCGGAAACGTGGCGACCACGCCCGGCAAGGTGGTGTTCCAGAACACGATGTTCCAGTTGATCCAGTACGAGCCCGCAACGCCGAAGCAATATCGGAAACCCCTGCTCATCATTCCTCCCTGGATCAACAAGTTCTATATCCTGGACCTGCGAGAGAAGAATTCCTTTGTGCGCTGGGCTACGGCGCAGGGACATAGCGTTTACGTCGTCTCCTGGGTCAATCCGGATGAAACGCTGGCGCGCAAGAACTTCGAGGACTACATGCTGGAAGGCGCGCTCATCGCGATCGACAAGGTACTGGAAGATACTGGCGAGCAACAACTGAACGTGATCGGTTATTGCATCGGCGGCACGCTGACCATGAGCACCCTGGCCTATATGACCGAGAAGAAGGATGATCGCGTGGCTTCCGCCACGTTCTTCACCACTCTTCTCGATTTTTCCGACCCTGGCGAAATCGGCATCTTCCTGGATGACAACTCCATCCGGGAAATCGAGGAGCGCATGGACGCGCGCGGTTACCTCGAAGGTTCGGAGATGGCCAATACTTTCAACATGTTGCGTTCCAACGATCTCATCTGGTCGTTCGTGGTCAATAACTACCTGATGGGCAAGCAGCCTTTCCCCTTCGATCTGCTGTTCTGGAACAGCGATTCCACGCGCCTGCCGGCAGCCATGCACAGTTTTTATCTGCGGAACATGTACCTGGAAAACAGGCTGAAGGATCCAGGCGGCATCACGCTCGCGGGCGTACCCATCGACATCCGCAAGGTGAAGACGCCTTGTTATTTCATTTCCACCATCGAGGACCACATCGCGCCGTGGAAAGGCACCTATCTGGGCGCGCGCCTGCCCGGTGGTCCGGTGCGTTTCGTGGTGGGCGGTTCTGGTCACATCGCGGGCATCGTCAATCCGCCGGCGAACAACAAATACGGTTACTGGATCAACGACGCCAAGGTGCTGCCAGCCACGCCCGAGGAATACCTGATCGGCGCCACGCAATACGCTGGTTCCTGGTGGACGAACTGGCACGAATGGGTTATCGCCCATGACGATACCCAAGTGGAAGCCCGCAGACCCGGCACGCGCGCCTTGAAAGTGATCGAGGATGCGCCTGGCAGCTATGTAAAGCAGCGGCTGGGCCAGAAGCAATCCGTAGACGCCGCATGCTGAAAGCGCGCACCCATGCTCGGCTCCATTCTTGCCCAGGGCAGAGCGGATATGGATCGCGCTTTGTTCGCTGCAAAGCCTGCCGGATGGTTGACGTGCCGCAAACGAGACAGATGGAAAGCTCGCGCTAAAGACGGGAAAACGGGTTGACAGCCCATGGCGCTACACGGATAATCTTCCGTTTCTCCCGGAGGGGTTCCCGAGCGGTCAAAGGGAGCAGACTGTAAATCTGCCGGCACTGCCTTCGAAGGTTCGAATCCTTCCCCCTCCACCAGGAAAGTCTGCGCCGATCTGGGTGGCGGGCGAAGCGGGTGTAGCTCAATGGCAGAGCAGAAGCCTTCCAAGCTTATGATGAGGGTTCGATTCCCTTCACCCGCTCCAGGTTAACCGGTACGGTGACAAAGATTTTTGCGTTTGTGCCCATGTGGCTCAGTGGTAGAGCACTCCCTTGGTAAGGGAGAGGTCGGCAGTTCGATCCTGCCCATGGGCACCATTGGCCTTGGCGGTTGATGAACGAGTTTCTATTTTTTGTTTGG
>JAISME010000056.1 GCA_031276915.1 Zoogloeaceae bacterium | reverse complement strand
TGTATCGGCAATACGGCATCCCCAAGGTGGATGGCGTTCTCTTGCGCTTTGCCGGGGCCTACCAGAAGGACGACACCGCCGAGGTGGACGCCGTGGATGTTGTCATTCGCGGGCGACATGCCGAAATCGACCCCGGCAGCGCGAAAGCCGGGGATGACACGGAATTGAAGGTTAAATCCTCGGTGAGCTACTACAAGCTCACCGTCAATGGCGAAGTCCTCGTCGAAATGGATTTCGTCAATTTCGTGGAAACCATCAATGGCGAGGATCGGCTGGCCGATTACCGCGCCGCGCTTGGCCTTTAACCTGTAAAAAAGGACGAACACATGAAAACAATCACCCTTGAAAGCCCGATCAAGCGCGGCGAGCACGTCTTGACCGAGATTGCGTTGCTGTCGCCCACCGGCACGGGCTGGCTGCGCGGCATCAAGATTTTTGACCTGGCGCAAATGGACGTGGCGGCGCTGACTACGGTTTTGCCGCGCATCACCGATCCGGCCTTGACCGAGATCGAAATCCGCAATGCCCTTTCCGCTCCTGACCTCTTTCAATTGGGGGCGGCGGTCTCCGCTTTTTTGCTGCCGAAATCCGCGCAAGCGGAAGATGCCCAAATCGAATAGAGGATGTCATGGCCGATCTTGCCGTCACCTTCCACTGGCCGCCTTCCGAAATGGAAAGGATGAGCCTCTCTGAACTCATGGACTGGCGCGAGCGGGCCAGGGTGAGGAGCGAGGCGGATCATGACTGACATCGTTGAACTCGTCGGCGCGGATCGGCTGGAGGCGACGCTGGATCACATGGTGGGTGCGCTGTCAGGCGCGGGCATGAAACGCCTCATGACGGCGATTGCCCGGCGCGAGGCAGCGGAAAACAGGAAGCGCATCGGCGCGAATGTCGCGCCGGACGGAACGCCGTTCGCCCCGCGTAAAACGCGGCGCGGCAAGAAGCGGGGCGGCATCCGGGATCGCATGTTCCAGAAACTGAAGACGGCCAAATGGCTGAAGGGGAGAAGTTTCCCCGACGCCGCGAAAGTGTTCTTTATTGGACGCGCAGCGGGCATGGCGAAGGTGCATCACTTCGGCTTGCGCGACAAACTGGCCGAGCACCTGAAGCGGCGCGTTCAATACACGCCGCGCCCGCTTCTGGGCATCTCTCCCGGCGACCGGGAAATGATCGAAAACATGGTCATCGACCGCATCACGGAAGCTATGTAGAAATGCCGGAAGCCGACGCCCTCCCCGCCGACATGAACCGCCGAATTGAATCCTTGATTCGCATCGGCGTGGTGTCCGCCGTCGATCACGCGGCGGGCAAGTGCCGGGTAAAAACCGGCGGACTGGAAACCAACTGGCTCACCTGGCGAGAACGGCGAGAAGGCGCGACTACAGACTGGGACCCGCCCACCATCGGCGAAGAGTGCATGATCTTCTCGCCCTCCGGCGAACTGGCGGGCGGCATCGTCTTTCCCGGCGTCCCCTCGACCGCGCACCCGCCGCCCTCGCATGACAAGAACCAGTGGAAACGCCTGTTCCCCGACGGCACGTTCATCCTCTACGACCATGCCGCGCACCTGTTCCAGATCAATCTGGGTTCCACGGTATTGACCCTGACGCGGGGCATGGCGATTTTGAAGACGCCGTTTTTCCTCGTGGACGCCCCGATGACCGAATTCACCGGCGTGGTGCAGATCGACAACCTGTTGCACGTTGCCGCCGACACGATTGTCGATGGCAACGTGATAATCGGGGGCAGCGACATCGCGGCGGGCGCGCAAATCGACGGCGCGGGCAACACCAACCATCACGATCACGCGGTCGATGGCGTAGCCCTGGGCGGCGACGTGGTGAAGACCAAGCCGCCGCCGCCTGAGCCGCCCGATCTGACCGCGCCCAGGACGCCATGAGCGAGATCGCCCAATCCGCCCAATCCGCGCTGGCCGAAGCGCAAGGCGTCACAAACGCGGCGCAAGCCGATTTGTGGGCATATCGGGATGCCGCGCTGGCCGCTGATTTCCCGAAGGCTGACGCGGCGCCCGTCGCCGCTTTTATCGCCGCCCTGAAGGCCCGTCAGGCGGCAAGCCTGGCCGCCGCTTCCGGCATCATCGCCGAAGACCAGGGCAAGGTGGAGGGCTACTTTCCATGAGCATGATTTTTGACCCCCCGAAACTCACCATTGACCAGGCATTGGCGGCGATTGGCGTCCTCCGCGACCAACTTCTTGACGCGCGCGAGGACGCCTTGCGTCTCGCCTCCAGGGTGATGCTGGCGGAACGCCATCTGGAGATGGTCGAGACCTGTTTCAGGGACGCGCTTCTTCATCCCGCCCCCGTTGCCACAGGGATAACGGCGCGCAAACCGCCCCGCGATGACGGTGATGACGGCGAGGCCGTGCATGGCCCCGCCTCGTTTCCGGGAGGCCATCATGCACCGTGAGACCGGCGATTATCTCGATGACGAACAGGAACACATCCGGCAGTCCGTCATCAAGATCGTGACCACGCCCGTGGGTTCCCGCGTCATGCGGCGCGACTACGGGAGCCTGATCCCCGAACTCATCGACGCGCCGATCAATGATCGCGTTCGCCTGTTGGTCATGGCGGCGACGGCCACGGCGGTGATCCGCTGGGAGCCGCGCATCCGACCAGCCCGCGTCCGCCTGCTGGTCGATGGCGCGTCGATGACGATTGAACTCACCGCCGCCATGACGTCCGGCCCCAGCGCCGGACGCCCCTTCCTGATGCTGGTTCCGTTGAAATGAGCGACCCCATCGACCTCACCCTCCTGCCGCCGCCAGACATCATCGAATCGCTGGATTTCGAGCGCATCTACGCGGCGCGACAAGCGCATTTCCTCTCGCTTTACCCGGAAGAAGAACGCGAGACGATGGCCGCCCGGCTGGAAATCGAGGGCGAACCCATCGTAATCGTGCTGCAAGAGATTTCCTATGCGGAATTGATCCTGCGCGCCCGCATCAATGACGCGGCCAGGTCAAATCTGCTGGCCTTTGCCGCTGGTGGAGACCTTGACCAACTGGCCGCCTTTTACGGCGTCACCCGCATGGCAAATGAGACGGATGCCCGCCTGCGGCGGCGCACAGGCGTCCAGATTGCCGCCATCGCGGGCAATGGCACCCGCGAGCGGTATGTCTCCATCGCGCTCGCCGCGCATCCCAGCGTGATTGATGCCGCTGTGCTCTCCAACGCGCCGGGAACGGTCGATGTCGCGCTGTGGATCGCCGATCTGCCGAAAGACGCGCCCCTGCCGCCCAATACCGAATGGGGCGCGGCGAACGCCGCCCACCATGCCGAAGTCGCCGCCGTGGTGGAAGCGGCACTGGATCAACACCGCATGCTGGGCGTGCCGCTGGTGGTCTATGAGGCCGCGCCGTGCGCTGTGGATGTGCTGGCCGTAGTGGTGCGCGAGGCCAACGCGCCGGTGACGCTGGCCGCTGACCTTTCCGAGCGCCTGCCCGCGCTGATTGCCGAACACGCGCAACTGGGGCGGGATGTGGCCCGCTCGCGCATCCTCTCGTGGTTGCATGTTGCGGGCGTATCAAGGGTGGAACTCATCACGCCCAATGCTGACCTCATCATCCCCGCCGACGGCTACGCCGCGCCCGGCGCAATCCAGATTGCCGATGGGGGATTGTCATGGTAATGACGACCGACATTGCCAGCATCCTCCCGCCCAATTCCACCGATCTGGAACGTCGCCTCTCTGCGGCCTTCGACCGCGACGAACTGGGCATTCTCGCCGACGCCTTTCGCCGCCTGAAGACGGAGCCGCAAGCCGTGGTGCTGCCCTGGCTGGCTTCGGAATGGCAGCTTGCCGGGTTTGTCAAATATCATGAAACCCTGCAAGACCTGATCGACGAAGGCTTGCCGTGGCTAATGGAGCGCGGAACCGCCGCCGCCGTGGAACGGGTCTTATCCTGGCTTTCCATGAAGCTCACGACGCTGGAGGAAGAGGACGCGAAGCTCTCGCTTGATCCGGGGCGCATCGTCCGCCATGAAGAACTGCCGGACATCGTGTATCTGATCGGGCAATCCATCCCCGCCCACGTTGATCTCTACCGGATATTCCACGGCTACGACATCCGTCCCATCGGTCTCTCCGGGCCGGAGGCGCTGGACGAAGGCTTCTTGTCCGACGATTCGGGAATCTGGGTTGAGGTCGATGGCGAGTGGGTAAAACTTTCCTTCGGCCAGAATCACGCCATCTGGATCGACGGCAGTCAGGGCCATGTGGCGCGCACAGCGCAGGGCGCGGGCGGATTTCAGCGCGTCTGGTACGAGGATCGCGCCCGCCTTTCCATCTGGGAACTCGATAGCGAAATCGTCCCGAACTTGGGCGCGGTCATGACGCATCTGCTCGCGCAGGAGGTTCGCGGCGTCAATGCGCATCCGGAGAGCCTAGGACGCCGCGTAAACATCGCCCGCATGTCCATTGACCTCGATGAAGACCGGGACGCCTTTGGCGATCTCAACTGCGGTTTCGCGGGTTCTGCCGTAATCGAGATGAACCCGTTTGTGCTTTCGGATTCCGCGCTCTCCGACCATGACAATGATCTTCGCCGCATCTTCATTGACGAGCAGTTTTCCGACGACCGCGCCCTTCTCTACGCGCCGCCGTTTGCCCCGGAAGAAGCCAGCCCGACGGCCCGCCGGGACGCCCATGAAGGCCGCGCCTCGCGTGGCGCGGGCGGCGGCTGGCGCGGCGGATGGGACGAACGCAAATGGTATTCCGACGCGATTCGCGTCCCCTCGAACCTCACCCATACCGAACTGGAGTAAAACATGGCCATCCTCACCCTTTCCGGCCGCGCCGCGCTGGCCGCCGCGCTCAAAGCCCGTCCCCTGCATCTGGCCTGGGGAGCGGGCGATCCCGCCTGGGACGATCTGTCCATCAACGACTACCCGCCGTCCACGGCGGATACGGCGCTTGTCAATGAGATCGGGCGGCGCGCGCTCACCCTCTCGCAGTTCGTGATCGAGGACGAGGACGGCGCGATCACGGTAAACGACGTTGACGACCCGACGATCAAGAAGAAGTTCTCGCCCAGCCCGGAAGGGGCCGCGACGAACCACCTCTATCTCCTCTTCAACTTCGATTTCGAGGACGCGCCCGCCGCGACCATCCGCGAGATCGGCATCTTCGCGGATACGGCGACGCACCCGGATTTGCCGCCCGGCCAGAAATATTTCACGCCGGGCGAGATTGTCTCGCCGGGCATTCTCGTGGCGCTGGAACGGCTCCCATTCTTCAACCGGCAACCCTCGGTGCGCCAGACCTTCGAGCAGGTCATCACGATTTAAAGGAAATGAAACATGGATACAGGCAACATTGGCGGCTACTACTCCCGGTTCGATCCCGACAAGGAATACGACCGGCATCTGTTTCGCGCCGGAAAGGTCTTGCAGTCGGCGGAAATGAACGAAATCCAGGAGGCCGCGCAGCACCGCCTGAAAAGCGTGGCCGACGCCCTCTTCAAGGATGGCGACATCGTTCGTGACGCGGCCTGCATCGTGAACGCCGAGACCGGCCAGGCGATCTGCGAGGCCGGGGCCGTTTATCTCGCGGGCGCGGTGCGCGGCGTGCCGGAGGCCGAATTCACGATTCCCACCGAGGGCATTGTGACCATCGGCATCTATCTGAAGGAATCCGTCGCCACCGAACAGGACGATCCGGCCCTGCGCGATCCCGCCCAATGGACGCGCAATTACGAGATGCCCGGCGCGGCGCGCTTGAAGATCGCCCCGCGCTGGGGACGCTCCGGCGACGGGTCTGAGGGCGAGTTCTACCCGGTCTATACCGTCGAGGATGGCGTTATCCGCGCCAAGGAACCGCCGCCGCAACTGGACGCCTTTACCCAGGCGCTCGCCAAGTACGACCGCGATTCCGCCGGGGGAACCTACGTGGTTTCCGGCATGTTGGCGGCAGAAGGCGAGGATACGCCGGAAGGCAAGCAGGTCTATACGATTACCGAAGGTCGGGCGCGGGTGAATGGCTACGGCGTCGAATTCAAGACCTCGCGGCGCGTGATTTATGACCCGCAGCCCGACTTGCTCTTTATCGATTCAGAGCCGCACATGAGCGCGGGGACATATGCTCAACGGATAGAAACCGACCGGCATCCCATTGGCAGCGTCACGCAGGTGCGCATCACCACCGAGCGCACGGTCGATGTGATCCACGCCAGTTTCACCGGCGGCGCGGACCCGTTGCCGGACAATTCGGTGCTCGCCATCCTTGAAGTGCGCCAGGGTTCCAATGTCTATGTCTACAATACGGACTATCGCCTCACGGCAGGACAGGTGGATTGGTCGCCTTCCGGCTCCGAACCCGCGCCGGGATCGACCTACAGCGTCACCTATCGCTACATCGCCGTCGTCGCGCCGATGAACGTCGACGACAGGGGCTTTACCATCACTGGCGCGATAGAAGGGACGCTGGCGCTGGTCTCCTACGCCTACCTCTTGCCGCGCATCGACCGGCTGATCCTGAACCCCGACGGCGCGCTGCAATGGGTGAAGGGCGTGGCCGCGCAGCATAATCCGATCCCGCCCTATGTCGCGCCCGGCCTGTTGCCGCTCGCCACCATTTACCAGACGTGGGACGCCAGCCATCGCCTCGTCAACGACAGTGTGCGCACGGTGAAAATGGACGAACTGTGGCAGGTCAGGGCCAGGCTGGATCACATCCTCGCCCTGATCGCCCAGCAGCGGCTGGAGGCCTCGGCAAACATGATTGAAGCCGGGATAAAGAAGAGCCTCCTCGTCGATCCCTTCCTGGATGATTCCCTGCGCGACGCGGGCGCGGCGCAAACCGCCCTGATTCTCTCTGGCGAACTGCAACTCTCCATTCCCGCCGACGCCCTGCAACTCGTCGGCGACATCACTCATCCGCAAACGCTCGCGCACGAGGCGACACAGGCGCTCGCGCAAACGCTTAAAACCGGGGACATGCGCATCAATCCCTATGACGCCTTCCTCCCGATTCCGAATCAGGTGACGCTCACCCCCGCCTTCGACAACTGGACCACCCTGCGCACAGTGGGCAGTTCCAACAACGACATCGGGCGCGGCGATTCCATTGTCTCCTCGTCTTCCAGTTTCACCCTGACCGGCGGGGCCACCGCGCTTGATACCCTGCGTTCCATCAACGTGGCCTTCTCCATCCAGGGCTGGCAGGCCAATGAGGCGGTCTTGACGATCCGCTTCGACGGCATTGAGATTGCGCCTGCCGCCAGCGCGGGCAGCGCCTCCGGCGTCACCACCGGCAGCTTCCTGATTCCCGAAGGGGTGACGGCGGGTCGAAAGCTCGTGGAATTCATCGGCGAAGGCGCAAGCTATGCAGAGGCCGCCTATGAGGGATCGCAAACCATCCTGGACGCCTGGGAAACCGTCACGCGCCTTTTTCGGAATGTCACGCCCAATGTCAATACCGATCCGCTCGCGCAAACCTTCTCCCTGCCGGAAACCTGCCAAATCGCCGCCGTGGATCTGTGGTTTGCCGCCGCAGGCGACGGGCAGATCGTCATCCAGATTCGCGGCGTCGCCAATGGCGTGCCCACGCAGGAAATCCACGCGCAGGCCTATGTTGATCCGGATTCCATCCTCGCCAACGGCAACCCGACCCGCGTCAATTTCGATGCTCCGGCCTACCTCGCGGCGGGCGAATCCTACGCCCTTGTCGCGCTCTGCGACGACGCCATTGCCAGGCTCGCCCTGGCTGAACTGGGCAAGTTCGACGTGTCGTCTTCCACTTTCGTGACCAGCCAGCCCTACCAGATCGGCGTCATGCTTTCTTCTTCCAACGCCGCCACCTGGACCGCGCATCAGGACAAGGATTTGACCTTCCGCCTGTTGAAGGCGGAATACACCGAAACGGCGCGGGAAGTGACGCTGGGCGCGGCGCATGTCGAGGGCGCGACCGACCTGATCCTCTTCTCCCCGGCTTCCCGTCCGGAAACCGCCGCGCAGGTGGCCTACCGGATCACCCTGCCCGCCGAGGGCGAGGGCGCGGCCAGCGTATTCATGGTGTCTTCCGGCCAGCGGCTGCAACTGGCCGCGCCTGTCACCGGCGAGGTGCAAGTGACGGCGCTCCTTTCCGGCACAGGACGCGTCGCGCCCATCGTCTGGCCCGGCTCGCAACTCGTTTTCGGAACGCTGGCGGCAACAGGCGACTACATCACCCGCGCCGTGCCCGCCGGGCCGGATTCTTCCGTCAAGCTCATCTTCGAGGCGGTGATTCCGGCTGGCGCGAACGTCGCCCCGGCCGTCTGCGGCATCGACGAGGCGGACGAATGGCAGGCGCTGGCGCTCTCGAAAACCCAGAACATGGACGAAGGTTTTGTTGAACTCACCTACACGCTCGCGGGCATTTCCGAAGAGATGATCCGCGCCCGCCTGACCTTGACCGGCACTCCGGCGGCCCGGCCCCGCGTGAAAAACCTGCGCATGATCGTGACCTGAACCCATGACCATCGACACCCAGACCCCGCACCTTGGCCTGCCCTTGCCGCATCCGGCGAACACGCTGGAGGCGGATGTATTGCGCATCCGGGCGGCGCTTGGCCAACTGGACGCGCATCTCTCCAACATCGACGCCTTGCTTCACGTCGAGGATGCCGAAGACCTCGACACCTTGCATGAAATCGTCGAGGCGGTGAAGCTCGCGCATGAGGACATCGCCGCCTTGAACGCGCTTGTCGAAACCGAGGTGGCGGCGGCGGCGCAAGACCTCAAGGATGAGATCGACGCCCTTCGTCCCTTGATTTACGCGGGATTATCATAAAAGGAACCCTCCATGCCCACCACCATTGAAGCCTTCCAGGACGCCGCCGCCCTTCGCGCCGCCGCCCTGCTCAAAGAAGCCGACCCGAACCTTGCTTCGGCTTCCGATCTGCTTTTTCTGTCCGCGCTCTTGTCGGCGCAACGAAAATTTGCCGCGTCCGCCCTGTCGCCTTCCGACACGGCCCCGCTGCTGGCCATGATTGCCGCCGATTTCGAGCACTGGATCAGCCGCGCCGCCAACCGCGCCGCGCTCGTTTCCGCCCTTTCCGTTCCCGCCACGGCCCAGATCATCTTGTCGGATACGCCCACCGTGGCGAAGATCGTCTCAAGCCCGGCGGCCTTGAATGCCATTGCCGATTCTTCCGCGGCCTTGTCCGCCTTCCTGGACATCGCCGCCATGACCGTGCTAGCCGACCCGCCGGCCTTCGCGCAGATGGCGGGCAACGCCTTCT
>JAISME010000137.1 GCA_031276915.1 Zoogloeaceae bacterium | reverse complement strand
GGTTCGCTGTTGTTGGGCGCGGCAAAAACCGATCCGGTCAAATTCAGCGCTTTCCTGAACAAAAACGCGGCGGAAGGCTGGCGAGTCGTCACAATGGAAAAGGATATCCGCCGTATGCTGCTTTTCTGGAAAAGAGAAGCCTTCATGGTCATCATGGAGAAGGAACGGGCATGAAAAAGGAAACGTTCAAGCGTATATCCGTCATTTTCCCGTTGTCCGTCGCAATCCTGTGGGCACTGCTGGCGCTGGTTCAGTTGTGGACGGAAATTGTGTCGGCAAAGTTCTTCACGAGAGTCACCATTTCCGCAACGATCGTCATCGCGGTCAGCATACTTGTCGCGGTGGTGTTCCGTGACTTCTTTGAAGAATCCGACCTGAAGGAAAAAGGGTATCTGGACTGAATTTGCGTACTGCGTAAACCCCTTGTCCACTCACATCCGTTTTTTGCACCATGACCGAGCTATCGAACCACACCCCTGAAATCGATGTGGAAGCTGCGCCAGATATCGATCAAACGCCCCGTGCGCTGTTAAAGATACTGGCGGCGCAGTTTCCGGTCTTCCACGATTGCTTGCCTCTGTCGATCGGAATCGACAAGGTCCTTCTGGCGCGATTGCCAAGTTTGAAGAAAAAATCGCTGCGCGCGGCTCTGGCTTTGCATACGCACTCCATCGGCTATTTGCGCGCTACGGGAAAAGCCACGCACCGCTTTGACCTGGATGGCAATCCGGCGGAAGAAATTAACGGGGAACATCGTCAGTACGCCAACGACATTCTAAACGCACGTTTGAAAGTACTGAACGAGAAGCGTCGCATGCATGAAAAGACCACGGGCATGCATGAAAAGACCACGGAAAAGACGAACCGAAAAAAAGCGAAAGCTCCGGTCAAGGCGGAAAAGCTTGCATTGCTGGCGGAAAAGTTCGCACATCGGTAAACCCTGTTCCGAAATCTTTTGCTCTGTTACAAGCGTGAAACAACTTTTCGGGGGCGTTCCCGTGTGCATTCATATGAGTGCCTTGTACCACTACTGGACGCACGGGAAATTGCTGCCTGCGTGACCCGTTATAATACTGACTTTTACTCCGGAGCCTTACATGAATCTCTCAGCCCTTTCCATTGGCAAGGATGTCCCGAACGATTTCAACGTCGTCATTGAAATTCCCGCCAACACACCGGGGATCAAATATGAGATGGACAAAGATTCCGGCGCGATGCTGGTAGACAGGTTCATGGCGACGCCCATGCATTATCCCTGCGATTACGGTTTCATCCCGCATACACTTTCGGAGGACGGTGACCCGGTCGATGTCCTTCTGGTTGCGCCCTGCCCGCTCATACCCGGCGCCGTGGTGCGCGCCCGTCCGCTTGGCATGCTGGAAATGGAGGACGAAGCTGGCATTGACGCCAAGCTGATCGCCGTGCCTGTCCCGAAGCTCACCCCGGTTTACGACTCCTTGCAGGACATCAGCGATCTCCCTCCCCTGTTACGCGACCAGATCAAGCATTTTTTTGAGCACTACAAGGATCTGGAAAAGGGAAAGTGGGTCAAAGTCAAGGGATGGAAAGGCATCGATGCCGCCAGGGCGGAAATCCTGGCCTCTGCGCAACGTCACGCAATCCACCAGTCTTGACCTCGTCGAAGGAAACACGAACATGAAAAAAATCGAAGCCATCATCAAACCCTTCAAACTCGACACGGTGCGGGAAGCCCTTTCCGAAATCGGCATCAGCGGTCTCACTGTGACCGAGGTCAAGGGATTCGGTCGCCAGAAAGGCCACACGGAACTTTACCGGGGCGCAGAATACGTGGTGGATTTCCTGCCCAAGATCAAGTTGGAAATCGTTGTTGGTGACGAACTGGCCGATGCGGCCATCGACACCATTGCCCGCGCCGCCAATACCGGCAAGATCGGTGACGGCAAGATTTTCGTCATGGCAATGGAAGAGGTCGTGCGCATCCGCACGGGTGAAACTGGCGAAGCCGCGATTTGAGACGCATTGACATTTTTCCGGACGCGCCAGTTTGAAACTCAGCTTGCGGGCGCGTAATAAATATGGCTAAAGCGAGGCACGCAATGAACCCGGTCCCGCTTTTGCCGACCGGGTTTTTTTGTTTGGAAGCAACATGAATGATGATGCACGATCCGTCGGCCACGTCAAACCGCAACGCGCGCGTTTCGATGAAACGATACGACTCAGAAGCGGCGCGCAGTTGCCGGGTTTCGATCTGGTTTACGAAACCTATGGTGCGCTCAATGCCGCCAGAAGCAATGCGGTGCTGGTCTGCCATGCCCTATCCGGCAATCATCACGTTGCCGGGTTTTACGATCCGGAAAACACCAGAAAAACCCTGGGCTGGTGGGATAACCTGGTCGGCCCCGGCAAGCCCCTGGACACCCGCCGCTTCTTCGTGGTCGGCGTAAACAACCTGGGCGGCTGTCACGGTTCGACTGGACCGAAAAGTCATAATCCTGCGACACAAAAACCCTATGGCGCGGATTTCCCGCTGGTTACAGTGGAAGATTGGGTTGAAACCCAAGCGCTTCTGGCAGATCGCCTCGGCATCGAGACCTGGGCGGCGGTCATCGGCGGCTCCCTGGGCGGCATGCAGGCGCTGCAGTGGACGCTCGCCCATCCGGAACGGATACGCAACGCCATTGTAATCGCCTCCGCGCCCAAGCTCTCGGCCCAGAACATCGCCTTCAACGAGGTGGCGCGGCAAGCCATTCTCTCCGATCCCGATTTCCACAGCGGACACTATTATGAACGCGGTGTCATTCCCCGGCGCGGCCTCAGGCTGGCGCGCATGGTGGGTCACATTACCTATCTTTCCGATGATCAGATGGCGGAGAAGTTCGGACGCCAGTTGCGGCATGACGCACATCGTTTCAACTACGATGTGGAATTCGAGATCGAATCCTACCTGCGCCACCAGGGCGACAAATTCGCCGATTCCTTCGACGCAAACACTTATCTCATCACTACCAAGGCGCTGGATTACTTCGATCCGGCTTTTTCATATGGCGGCGACCTTTGCGCTGCCTTCGCGCGGGCAAGGGCGGATTTCTTCGTGGCTTCCTTCACCACAGATTGGCGCTTTGCTCCGGAACGCAGCCACGAAATTGTTCAAGCCCTGTTGCACAATGGCCTCAATGTGAGCTATGCGGAGATCGATTGCGCGGCGGGACATGATTCTTTCCTCTTCGATACCCCGTACTACCATCAAACCTTGGCCGCCTATCTGGAAAGAATCGCATCATGAGCAACGCGCTGAACAGCATGCGCGGGCGTTTTGATTTCGAGATCATCGCCCGCTGGATTTCTCCCGGTAGCCGGGTACTGGATCTGGGCTGCGGCGATGGCGCGCTCCTTTCCCTCCTCAAGCGGGAAAAACAGGTGCGCGGCTATGGCGTGGAACTCGATTCCAGCAACCTCCTTGCATGTATCCGAAACGGCATCAATATTCTGCAATTCGACCTGGAACGCGGCCTTTCCGGGTTCGAGGACAATGCCTTTGACCATGTCGTCATGTCGCTTTCGCTGCAGACCGTCCATCATACCGTTTCGCTTTTGAAAGAGATGCTGCGTGTCGGGCGCGAGGCTGTGGTTTCCTTTCCCAATTTCGGCTACAAGCCGCATCGGGAATCCATCGCCAATGGCCGTATGCCGGTTTCCCGGCACCTGCCCTATCAGTGGTTTGATTCCCCCAATGTGCGCTTTTTCACCCTCGCGGATTTCGATGTGCTTTGCGCCAGCGAAGGCATCGGGATACTGGAGCGCCTGGCGTTCGCCAACGGCGGTGAACTTGTGACGGAAGATCCGAATTTGAACGGAGAAGTTGCGCTCTATCGTCTCGGACGTGATTCCAGATAGACAACACCGTCGTCGGGATGGAAGGCGACCGGCTTTGTTGGTCAGCCATCTCTCGCATCACCCGGCATCCCGGATTCCACGCCGAGCGGATGAAATCGTTGTTGCTGAGTTCCTTGGCAACAATTGCCAGATATGCGCGAGAAAGAAATGTGCACATGCCGGGTACATCAAAATACAAAAAGCCCCGGTTTGCAACCGGAGCTTCTCAACTGCTAGAGAAATTGGTTTCGGACGGGTTACTTCTTGACCTTGCCCGCCGCCGCGCCCGCCGCGGCTTGAGCGGTTGCCGTTGCCGCCTGCAGGTTGGCTTCGGCGATGCTGGTCGCCTGCTTGGTGAAAGCATTCGCCTGCTCGAAAGTGCGGCTGGACGCGTCCAGGACGGATTTGACGACTGCCGCGAAAATATCCCCCCCCGGTGTGGCGCGCGCCTGATCCAGCCTGACGGAAGCAGACTTGGAAAAATCCGTGTATTGATCCTGCAATACCGAGGTGACTTCCTTTTGCACGGAACTCACGAGATCGTAAACATTGCGCGAATATTCCATCCATTTTTCCACTGTCGGCTGCGCCAAGTTGCTGTTCAATTTGGTCAGATCACCAGGATTTCTCGCGGACAGGATCTGCTGCACATTGCCAACCGCCGCATTCAGGAAATCGCGCGTGACGTTGACATTCAACGCCGAAAGACGCTCCACGCCATTGAACGTCGTGCGCAGCAAGGTCGCGACCAGCTCCGTATTCGCCTTTTGCAAAGCGGACAATTGTTCGAGATCGGGGGTACTCATGCAGATTCTCCTTGAAAGTGTGTAGGGATACGCTCCCGCATACCGCAGCGCAGGGCGCAGAATGGGCATTATATGCAATTTTCCGGGTTGTGGACAGCCGGGATACCATGGCGAGTTTCAGCAAGCAAGCTCTCGCACCAGCGCCACACGATCCGGTATGTCGGCTACCACCGCTCCCTCCGGACGGCGGCGAATTCACCAATGCCAGAATAGAACGCCTATCCTGCGATAAATGGAAAAATGTGTGACTGCTTCTATGTTACCGAACGCGCGACCTGGTGGCGCGACACTGTAATCCCCCGTCGAATACGGGGGATTAACAGGTGTCTTGCACGGATATCCAGGGATCAGGCGCCTTTCTTCTTGGTGGCGGCGGTCGTCGCATTCACCGCCTTGACGGTAGCGTTGGTCGCGGCGGTCACGTTCGCTTCCGCAATTTCGGAAACTTGCCGGGCAGCCTTGTTGAGACTGTCAAAGGCGGAATTGGTCGCATTGATGGCGGATTTGACGGCGGCAACGGCAACATCGGAACCAACCGGCAGGGTCTTGGTGGACTGGTCGAGTAGTGTCGCCAGGTGCTTCTGGAATTCGGAATACTGGGATTCGATCTGTTTCGTGAGTTCTTCCTTGGCCTGGGCAGTGATTTCGTAGACGCTGCGCGTATAGGCGACAGCCTTTTCCACGCTGGGTTGCACTTGCGCGGCCTGCTGCGCAATGGCTTCCTGCGGGTCCTTGGCGCCCAGGAGCGCCTTGGTGCTGGAGACGGAATCCTCCAGGACGGAACGGGCGGTATTGAGATTCAGGGCCGCGATACGCTCGGCGGAAGCCAGAGCCGTGTTGGAAAGCGACAGCAGGGAATCGACAACCGCCTTGTTGGCGACGGTGAATTGTTCAGGTGTAATGCTCATGCGACATTCCTTTATGGTCAGAAGGGAAAGAAAACATACAATTGATTTGCTGCAGTGCAGCATTTCTTCGATTGTAAGGACTCATGACCTGTCTGTCAACGTTTTTGAAAGTTTTTTGACGTTTCCCCGCGAAAGAATACCGGGATCAGCGCGGCGAAGGCCGTTCCGGAAAATCCTGTGAAACTCCCGGCAAGGAGGCGGGCATGGGAAGTTCCGGCGCGGGCGCATCCGCGTTCCTGGGCTGGATGATGGCGGTTACCCGTCCCGATTTCGCGTTTTCCTTGCCGGAAGCTGCCAGATAGCGCGCGGTAATGCCGTCGTACCAGATGTATTCGCCCCGCAACTCGTCTTTGCCGTTCTTGATCCAGGCGCGCTGGAAGAGTTCGGCGACCTCAGTGCGGGTGTTGTATTCGATGCGTTCGCTCTTGCCCTCCACCCAGGCGCCGTCATCCCGTTTTTGCCTGAAACGCGCAAGCCCTCCGGGACCGCCGTAAGCGACGCCATGCTGAAAGCCGTGCTGGTCCTCGGTGATGACGATCCGGCTTGATTGGATGACGAGCGTGCCCTGGGTCAGCACCACATTGCCTTCCAGGATTTGTTCGCCCTTGATGTCATCCACCGTGATCCGGTCAGCTTCCAGTTTGAGGGGTTGTTTGCGGTCCCCCTGCTCGGCGGGTAGCGTACCCGGCAGCAGGAAGAACATCAGCAGGAAGAACGCGTTCAATCGTTTGTACATGGTATTTATTCCTTTGGCGGATTCACGTATTTGGCGCGCACCCGCGATTGCAACTGGAAAATTCCCTTGTTGTTGTCCGCCTTCAGCCCGACGCCGGCCATCCAGCTCGATCCCTCGCTGATGTGGACGGGGTTCTGGTTGAAGGCGATGCCTTCCTCCGGCAGGATCGTCAGTTCCGTGGTTTCGACTTTCATGGCCTTCCGCTTGCCGAAGGCTGTCCGCGTGACCACGACGTTATCCTGTACGAACACGCGTTTTCCCTGTTCGGTCACCAGCGCGGTTTCGCCCTCCAGGATCATCTGGGGACCATCCGGACGGAACTGGATGAGACTGGGCCGCGTCACTCGTGTGCTATCGTCGTCCGGATAATGTTCCATGTGCGGCGCGGCCAGCTTGTATTGCAGGCGGCCATTTGCGTCATGGCGGTAGAGAATGAAAGTGTCCGCCAAGGTGTCCGGCTCGTGCCGGGGTTTCCCGGGTTCCTGCTGGAGCGGTACTTCCGCGGCCTGTTCCAGCCAGAACGAAAGTCCCGCCAGAATGCAGAGCACCATGAAAGGAAACCAGAAGGAAGGGGCAAGCGCGGATTTCATGCGGGGAACTCAGGTGGAATCCCACAGGGAAACGCCGGGCGAAACGCCAGTGCAGACGGCAAGCGCGGCATCCAGTTTGCCCTGCGCCGCCAGGATGAAGTCGCAGACCTCCCGCACGGCTCCCGCGCCGCCCTGCGCGGTGGCGACCAGATCCACCCGTGCCCGCACATACGCGTGCGCGTTGGCCGGCGCGGCGGAAAACCCGCACGCCGCGAGAGCGGCAAGATCGATCAGGTCGTCACCCATGTAGCCGGACTCCCGCCAGGAAAGTCCAAGACGCGTCAGAAGCTCCTCCAGGCAGGCGCGCTTGTCGCCGACGCCCTGGAAGACCTGCTCGATCCCCAACCCAGCGGCACGGACGGCCACCGCGCCGGAATGCCGCCCCGTGATGATGGCTGGCGTAATTCCCATCATCTGCAGGAGCTTGACGCCCTGCCCGTCCAGGGTATGAAAAGCCTTGGATTCCTGGCCATCCCCGGTGAAATAAAGCTGTCCATCGGTCATGACACCGTCGACGTCGAAGGCCATAAGGCGGACTGTGGCGGCATGTGTCTGCGCGTTCGACATCAGATGACCCGGGCGCGCATCAGATCGTGCATGTTGAGCGCGCCCACGAGCGCGCCGTCTTCCGCCACCAGCACCTGGTTGATGCGGTGGCGCTCCATGAGCGCTGCCGCTTCCGCCGCCAGCCGACCGGGATCGATGCAGTGCGGATTGGCATGCATCAGCTCGCTGATGGCGACATCGCGCGGATCGCCGGGCAGCGCCAGCGCCCGGCGCAGGTCACCGTCGGTGAAGATGCCCAGGATGCACCGATCGGCATCCGTGACGACGGCCATGCCCAGACCGCCCCGGCTCATGGCGAGGATGGTTTCGGTGAGCCGCGTCGTGGGCGCAATGCACGGCGTCTGCTCGACGGGCCGCATCACGTCGCGCACATGCGTCAGCAGACGTCGTCCCAGACTGCCGCCGGGGTGCGAGCGAGCGAAATCCTCGGGACCAAAGCCGCGGGCGTCCAGAAGCGCCACGGCGAGCGCGTCGCCCAGCGCCAAGGCCGCCGTGGTGCTGGCGGTGGGCGCGAGGTTGAGCGGGCAGGCCTCCTGCGCCACGCCTGCGTCCAGGTGCGCGTCGGCCTGACGCGCCAGGGTGGAGGCGGCATTGCCGGTCATGGCGATGAGCCGTGCGCCCCGGCGCTTGATCGCGGGCAGGATGCCCAGGACCTCCTCGGTCTCGCCGGAGTTCGAAAGCACCAGGACCACATCACCGTCCTGCACCACGCCCAGGTCGCCATGACTCGCCTCGCCGGGATGAACGAAATAGGCAGGCGTGCCGGTGGAGGCAAGCGTGGCGGCGATCTTGCGGGCAATGTGGCCGGATTTGCCCATGCCGCTCACGATCACCCGTCCGGCGCTCGCCAGGATTAGCGCGACGGCTTGCGCAAAACCGGCGCGCAGGCGCGGAATCAGGGATTCCAGCGCCTCGGCCTCGATCCTGAGCGTGCGAGCAGCCAGCGCCTCCATGCGCGCCGCATCGGCTGCCGATGACGGAAGACTGTCGGGCGCGTCGGAAAGGCTTTCAGGCATGGGGGTTCTGCGTTTATGATTAACCGGTTAACGCGCATTATAACCGTACCCGTCCACCGGCTTCCATGAACACACTGCAACTTATCCTCCTGCTGCTTGGCGCCTCTGTTTTCGTTGTGGTGCTGTTCCGGCGCTTCAATCTGCCACCCGTACTCGGCTATCTGCTGGTCGGCAGCGTTATCGGCCCGCACGCCTTCGATCTCATGCACGAGGATGCGCGCGCGGAACATCTGGCCGAATTCGGCGTGGTGTTCCTGATGTTTTCCATCGGCCTCGAATTCTCGCTGCCACGGCTCTATACCATGAAGCGCACAGTGTTCGGTCTCGGTTTCCTGCAGGTTGCCGTGACGATGGCGGTGGTCATGCTGGTTACCCTGCTTGCCGGTTTCGTTGTCGGCAACGCGGGATTCAACTGGCAAATGGGACTAGCCCTGGGCGGTGTGCTCGCCATGTCGTCGACCGCCGTGCTCTCCAAGCTCCTGTCGGAGCGCATGGAGCTGGACGCCCCGCATGGGCGCGACATCATCGGCGTGCTGCTTTTCCAGGATCTCGCCATTGTGCCCCTCCTCATCCTGCTACCGTCGCTTTCCATGCCGCCGGACGAGATGCTGGAGCTTGTCGGTCTTGCGTTCCTGAAAGCCATCGGGGTCATGGCCCTGATTCTCTTCTTCGGGCAGCGCCTGATGCGCAAGTGGTTCCATTTCGTCGCGCGCGCCCGTTCCGGGGAAATCTTCGTACTGAACGTGCTCCTCATCACCCTGGCGCTTGCCTATGTTACCGAGCGGGCCGGTCTGTCGCTGGCGCTGGGCGCGTTCGTGGCGGGCATGCTGATTTCGGAGACCGAATACAAAATCCAGGTCGAGGAAGACATCCGTCCTTTCCGGGATGTCCTCATGGGACTCTTTTTCGTCACCATCGGCATGAAACTCAACCTCGACATCCTGCTGAAGAGCTGGTGGGCCATCCTGCCCGTTCTCGCCGCGCTGCTCGCCGTCAAGGCGTTGGTCGTGGGTGTGGTCGCCCGGCGCCTGGGCGTATCTTCCGGCGACGCCATCCGCGATGCGCTCTGGCTGTGTGCCGGCGGCGAATTCGGTTTCGTGCTCCTGGGAGAAATCAACGGCATTCCGGGCGAAGTCCACCAGGTCATTCTCTCGACCCTGGTGCTCTCCATGCTGATTGCGCCCTTCATCGTGCAATACAGCGAACGGGCCGTCACGCGCTTTTCCAACAGCGAATGGCTGCTGAAATCCATGCAGATCACCCAGGTGGCGGCGCAGAGCATGGCAACGGAAAAACACGCCATCATCTGCGGTTTCGGACGGCACGGACAGTTTCTGGCGCGGTTCCTGCAGCAGGAGAACATTCGCTACATCGCACTCGATCTCGATCCCGAGCGCGTGCGGTCGGCGGCGGCGGCTGGCGAAAACGTGGTATTCGCCGACGCCACCCGGCGGGAAGCCCTGATTGCGGCAGGCATGCAGCGCGCCAACGTGGTGGCGATTTCAATTGGCGACGCCCATGCCACGGAAAGAATCCTGCATTGCGTGCGCGACAGTCATCCCGGCCTGCCTGTGGTGGCGCGCGCGCGTGATGAACGGGATTTCGAGCGTCTTTCCCGGGCGGGCGCGACGGAGGTCGTATCCGAATCCCTGGAGGCCAGCCTGATGCTCACTTCACACGTCCTGGCGTTGGCCGGCCTGCCGGTAAACCAGGTGCTGCGCCAGGTCCAGGACATTCGCGGCCAGCGTTACCAGTTACTGCGTGGTTTCTACCACGGCATGGACGACCATTGCCAGGAAACAGACGAAGAGCCGCGTCTTTATTCCGTGCTGCTGGAAGCCGGCGCGCAAGGCATCGGCGCAACATTGGCGGAACTCGCCCTGGGTGAACTGGGCTGCGAAGTCACCGCCATTCGCCGACGCGGCATCAAGGCGACGGAACCCACGCCGGACAGCCGCCTCGAAACCGGCGATGTGGTGGTGCTTCTGGGCCGCTCCATGGACCTCGTCGCGGCGGAAGAGCGCCTGCTGCGCGGAATCTGAACAGGAGCCGCCTGGAGTGATTCCGGCAGGCACAGGCGACGACGGACGCCACGCCATGGGTTGAATCTGGAAGAGACGACCCGGATTCCGGGGATTCCGCCCCGGACCGGGTCAGTAAATCGCGCAACCTCACACCTTTGCGTTGCCTTTGTAGCGGCAACTGGCAGGCAGGTATTTGGCAAGCACCTTGAAAGTGTTTTTGTTCTCACTACTCAGGGCACAAACCCAGGTGATGGATGATGTTTTATTGGTGCCATCTCCTCCCAACCCGGAAACGAGGTTGCCATTACCGTCGGGTTTGCCAAATCCCGGCGCCAAATTCAGGACAATGCCCAGATCATCCAGCTTCTTGTTCCTGCCGCCATAGTGGATACGAATGGCCGGCTGCTGTTTTCCGGCTAGCGTACCCAGGATTTCAATTGCCTTCACATTGGCTGTTGGCTTGAATTCGTAGCTGTAGCTGCCCTTGGGAGATTTCCCGGAGCCGGGATAATCCACCGTGGGCATTCCCCCATACCCGTTGTTGACAAAGGCGTCCAGGAGAGCGACCTTGGCGCCGCCCGCGAGACTCAAGCCTTCGGCGACATAGGCGCGGATGGTGTACTGCTGGTAGGCGGGAAGCGCGATAGCGGCGAGAATGCCGATGATGGCGACGACGATCATCAATTCGATGAGGGTAAAGCCACGCTGGAGGGTGTGTACAAGATGTTTCATGATGATGCTCCTTTGGAAAGAAAAAAGGGAAGAACAAGAAAAGCCGCGAACGCATGCCAGGACACACGCCCACGACCGAAGTGGTGAAACGAAGAAAAGCAGGGAAACCGGAGAGGCCGAAGGGAGAGGAAACCCGGAAGGAAAAAACGAGGTCCTGCAGCCCTCGCAAGACGAAGGTTTGGATGGGCGCGGAAAGAATTGCCGTCCGCAGACGCGTTGGAGCATGGTCGCAGGAACAAGGGGAAATGCGCCTGCAACCGGAGTGGTAAAACGGGAAAAACGAAGAAGCCGGAAGGGGAAGAAAAAACTGGAGAAGAAGAGAGAGAACCCGGCGTTACCCAAACGCCGAAAGTCTTTTCCGTTATCTTTGGATAACGGAAAAGACTTTCATATTCGCTTGCGGCTTGCGGCTTGCGGCTTGCGGCTTGCGGCTTGCGGCTTGCGGCTTGCGGCTTGCGGCTTGCGGCTTGCGGCTTGCGGCTATTATGTTTGCATATTCCGGTTTGTCAAGTCTTTTTACACTTTTTTTCGCATCCCGTCCGCACATATTGCATGCATACAACACAGTGGATGTCCCGGTCGATGCTTCCGAAAACGGCAGGGTGGAGAACATGATGAATCGCTTGTCCGACTTGTCAGGAAAAGAAACCGGAAAGATATGAGCAACTTCCGTGCCTACCAACACCCGCACTCCCGATTCCCGCCTGTACGCTCGCATCCACGCCATTTCCCTCCCTGACAACACAACCACACCCTTCCACAAAGTGACAAATTGCGCGTGTTAAGTGACAAAAATTGTCACAGAACGAGGGGGCTTCTCCCGCGCTCAACCGTTCGCGCGCTTCACGCGATTGCCCTGGGTTCGCGCTTTCCCGCGAGAATATTTGTTCAGGCGCGCGCTATATAATCTGACGCGGAGGAAACGCGGGCGCGTTTGATGGGCCGTGCACCCATCGTGCCCGAAACAGGCGCGAAGAGAGCGGAAAGGTCTCGAAAGCGAGAAGTAGACACGCGAATCCACGAAACCATGGCCGATGGAATGTCATAACCCGGGGAATGGCCTCGATGGTTCATATGCGCGGGGATTCCTTGCATCATTTATTGTCTGAAGCGGGAGCTGGAAATGCCGGAAGATCAGATGAGCGAGGCAAAAGCGATTTATCTGGAAAATGTTGCGGTAGGGGACCGATATTCGAGCCGGGAATATCCGCTTGACACGGCGCAAATCAAGGGTTTTGCCCGAAATTTCGATCCACAGCCCTTTCATCTTGATGAGGTTGCCGCCGGGGAATCTTTTTTCGGAGGGTTGGCCGCCAGCGGCTGGCATACGGCGGCGATTACAATGCGCCTGATGGTGGAGAGCGTGCCTTTTGCCGGAGGACTGATCGGCGCGGGCGTCGAGTTGTCGTGGCCGCGTCCGACCCGTCCGGGCGATGCGCTCCGCGTCGTGAGTGAAATCACTGCCATCGCGCCATCAAGAAGCAAACCGGATCGCGGCATTGTGACTTTGCAGAGCGATACGTTCAACCAACGCGGCGAGCCGGTGCAAAGGCTGGTGTCGAGACTGTTGTTGTTTCGGCGGCCCGGCTTCGATTCCACAACCGCCAGCGTTGGACACTCGTGACACAATCACGAATGCATGTTTGCAGCAGTTGCGCCATCGGTAATAGAATCCAGCCCTTGGTTTCTGGTTTCAGACGATCCTGACGTGTCTCGCCGCGCTTTCTCTTTTCCCCTGCTGTTACTCCTGCTCGCGCTCTTTCTTCTCGCGCAGACAGGCGCGCTTTGGCATGAGTTCGG
>JAISME010000129.1 GCA_031276915.1 Zoogloeaceae bacterium | reverse complement strand
GCGTAATCCCCGCGCAGGATTACGATTTTCTCTATCAAGCCGGCGCCAAGGCCATCTTTGGGCCAGGCACCCGGATTGAGGATTCTGCTTGGAAAACGTTGGAGGAGATTAGGAAGGCGATTCGGAAGTAGGGGAGGGGGGAGTAAGAGTGGAAAGCAGAAAAGCTGCCGCTGATTTGATGTGGAAAAGGTTTGATGTGGAGAAGATGTGGGCAAAAAAAGTTTTCAGGAGGGTGATAGTGCCCTAACAGGAACTGGTAAAAGCCAAAAACCGGACTTGCGCGTTCCATGGGTTGCCATGCGACGCGCCGCGATGGAACTGGCGCGGCAAACTGTGTTTCACCGGCAAGCCTTTCAGCACATCGTCAGTTGAAAATCTCGGCTCGGTGGTGCGCAATCGAAATCGCTGCTGATCAGGGGCTCCCTAAAGGAATTCCAACAAGTCAAACTTCGCCATTCCCTTGTTAAACGGGAATTATGGTTAATCCAGCGGACGACAATTGCGCGCGCCGTTCCGCATTGACATTCACGGTATCATCAGGTTGCTTTGAACCTTCAGGCCAATCTCCATTGGTTTGTTGCTCAGGGAGCTTATTTTTTTCTGCAAATCTTCCATTGTCTCGAGATCAGGCGTCGTTTTTTCGGTTTCTGCATAGAGCGCATTGAGGAGGGGGCGGATTGTCTGAATGTGTTGGATGCTTTCCCGCAAAAGGGAAAGATTTTCCTGAAGCGCGCGGCGACGTGACTCCGTAAGCCCTGGCGTTGCAAGCATGTTTTTATGCTGTTCAAGCTGCAATTTTGCAATGTCTTCCGAGATCGCATATATTTCGTCGCTTATTTTCTTTACTGCCCGGACTTCATCTCGTGGTTCAGGTTCTTTCTGGCGCGTCATCATTTCCTGCATTTTCTGCATCAACTTCTGGTTCTGTGCCTCCATCATTTTTCCATATGTTTCCGCGTCCAGGTTTTCGTATTCGGAAGCGATTTCCTGTATCTGGCCTGAATTCGCCGTCGCCGCGCTGTCGTCCTCATCGCATCCGACCAGAAACAATGAGCACAGGGACAGGACGAACAGGGTATATCTATATCTTCTTGCTGTCATTTTAACTTTCCTTGCTTGCCAAAACCCGGTTCAGCTTGCTGCCAGGGAAATCCTGGATCAGCCAAACAAGCCAGAATCCACCATCCCGCCCAGGCGGGAAGGGGGGCTGGCGGACGACAGGATTGGCACGCGCTGCCTTGCGTCGACATTCACGGCACCATCAGGTTGTGCTGTACCTTCAGGCCGACTTCCTGCAACCTGTTGGCCAAGGGGAACATTTTCTTCTGCAAGTCTTCTATTTTCTTGATATCGGGCGATGTTTTCTCGGATTCCGCAAAGAGTTCATCGGTGAGAGGCTTGACCTGCTGGATGAGCTGGATACTTTCCTGCAGGATGGACTGGTTTTCCTGAAGTGCGAGACGCCGGGATTCCGTAAGCTCCGGCGCTGCCAGCAGACTTTCATGCTGCCCAATCTGTAATTTTGCAATCTCTTCCGTGAGCGCGTATATTTCGCTGCTCAGTTTCTTTACCTTCGGGAGGTCGTCCCGGTCGGGATCTTCCGAGAGCGCCGTCATCTCTTGTGTTTTCTGCAACAATTCCCGATTTTGCGCCTCAATCAGTTTTGTGTATGTTTCCACATCCCGCTTTTCGGATTCAGGCGCGATTTCCTGTGTCTGGCCTGGAGTCACGCCATCGATCTTGTCTTGAGTGTGTCCGGCCAGAGGCAATAAAAACAGGGACAAAACAAATAAAGCATATTTCTTTGCTGCCATTTTATTTTCCTCATCTTGAGTAAAAAATTTCACTGAAAACAGGACGGCGGACCAAGAGGTCAGGACGCTTGCCCTGAAGCGTGGCGAATTCTAAACATACAGGCATGCGATGTCAAAATCCGACAGGGCAAACGCATTTCCCCTTTCTTGGAGGATACCGAACAAGGATGTGCGATATTACGGGGTACGGTCGGCGGTTTTTTGCCGGGAGCGAATGCTGCGTTTGGGACAGGCGCCATCCCGACATCAAGGCGCCAAGCGCGAACTTGCGGGAAGGCGGAGAAGTTCCGCGGGGCATGTCGCTTGCGAATCCGGCAACTGTCCAGTTCGGGGCGAACAACGAAGCGCCGATCATGGTCCATCTGGGTTGCATGCGCCGGCGGTCACTGGCAGCCGCCACCATGCAGTATCCGTGTGGTTCCGTTCATAGTGTCTCCGGATTGGAACCAGGAGCAGGTATAATCCGGCGCGGGAGTTGGTCAGGCAGCCGCTGCCGGTTCCACGTGACCGGGAGAGGAAAGTCCGGGCTCCACAGGGCAGGATGCCGGCTAACAGCCGGGCGCTACAGGTCTTCCCGAAAGGCCCAAGGCGACGGAAAGCGCAACAGAGAACAAACCGCCGATGGCTCCGGTCTTTTTGGAGATCAGGCAAGGGTGAAACGGCGGGGTAAGAGCCCACCGCGGGACTGGTGACAGGACCGGCATGGCAAGCCCCATCCGGAGCAAGACCAAATAGGGAAGCGACAGGTGTGGCCCGCGCCGCTTCCGGGTAGGTCGCTTGAGCCACGCAGCAATGCGTGGCCTAGAGGAATGGCTGCCAGGGAATCTCGATTCCTTACAGAACCCGGCTTATCGACCGGCTCCCACTTTCTTCTTTCCCACATTTCCATCGGTTGCAATCTTTGCGCAGGCCGTATTGAAGAAGCAGGCATGCTGGAAAACAGCAGATCATTACCTCCGTGTGGCGACAAACGGGCCAGGGCGGAAAACACGGGATTCCGCTGCCTTTTCTCTGGTTGGCTGGCGAGTCGCCTTGCGTTGCCCAGGGCTTCCATTTCGTCCGTTCTTTTTCAACCCCTGTGTGCTTGATCGGATGGCGTGTGGAACGTCAGGCTGTTTCCCAATGAATGATTCGAGGAACCTCGCATGAAACCCGGAAAAAACCGCGCCGAACTCTGTTATTCCTACATCTATGATCCTTCCTGGCTGACCGATTATGAGGTCCTGACGGATGAGCTTGCCACCCACATCGGCATGGCGTGTTCCCTGCTGCCGTCTGGCGAAAGCCTGGCGGACATCGCCGCGGACCTGGAGTGTCTGCAACCGCTGGCGTTTCACGCCAACGGATCCATTCGGGGCAAAATGGCCATCGAGGAGGCCGACCTTGCCTGGATTCACGAACGTTATGCCCGGTACCGGGAGGAGGCTGGCGAACGGCTGGGAAATTTTGTTCTGCCGCGTGGCGTGGAGCCTGTCCCGCAATTGCATTTGGCGCGTTCAATCGCCAAGAAGGCCATTCGCGCGCTGGTGCGCGTGGAGGCGGAAGGCCGCGCCATCCCGGTGGAATTGCCGCGCTTTCTGAATCTCGTGTGCAATTTCTGTTTTGTGCTCACCGTTGTCATCAACCTGCGGCGCGGTGTCCGGGAACCTGTGTTCATCAGCAAAAGCTATCGTTATGGCAGTGGCGCTCGCAACTGAAAATTCCCGCGTTTTTCGCCCGCGCCGTGCGCTGGCGCTGTTGTTCTGCCTTGCGCTGCTGGCGCTCGCGAGTCTCGCGGTGGCGCTGGCTGTCGGTTCCCTGGAAGTGGGGGTCAGGGACTTCGCCGCCATCCTGCGTGGAAAACCCTCGCTTGCCGCCGAGGTCGTGCTTGGATTGCGCCTGCCGCGCGCACTGGCGGGATTTGCCTGCGGCGGCCTGTTGGCGCTTGCCGGGGCGCTCATGCAAACGCTCCTCAAGAACCCGCTTGCCGATCCTTACGTGCTTGGCGTTTCCGGCGGCGCGGGCATTGGGGCGCTGCTGGCGATCCTCTTTGGCTTTTCCGGCCTGATGCTGGATTCCTGTGCCTTCCTGGGCGCGTTGGGGGCGCTGTTCCTGGTGTTCGGTCTTGCCCGCGGAGACAATAGCTGGACACAGGCCCGGCTGCTGCTGACCGGTGTCATCGTCGCCTCCGGTTGTGGCGCAGTGGTGACGCTGCTTCTCTCCATCGCGCCGGAAGCCCGGCTGCGTGGCATGCTGTTCTGGTTGATGGGCGATCTCTCGCAGACCGCCTCGCCCTGGGTTGGCCTTGTCGCGCTTGGCGTGGCGCTTCTGCTGTCGCTTCCCTTTGCGCGGGAATTGAACCTGCTCGCGAGAAGCGCCGAAACGGCGCGGACGCTGGGCGTGCGCGTGGGCCGGTTGCGCGGCCTCGTCTATCTCGTCGCCGCGTTCGCCACTGCCGCTGCCGTGGTTTCCGCCGGTTCCATTGGCTTCATCGGCCTCATCGTGCCACACCTGACACGTCTCCTGGCCGGCAGCGACATGCGCCTGCTGCTGCCGGCTTCCGCGCTCCTCGGCGGCGCGCTCCTGATGGCCGCCGATACGCTTTCGCGCACCCTGATCGCGCCGGAGCAACTGCCTGTTGGTGTCCTCACCGCCCTGATCGGCGCGCCACTCTTTTTGTTCCTGCTCGCCCGCGCTGGCAGACCGCCGCGATGAACGCCGCCGCGTCTCCCCTGTTTGCCGTCCATGGCCTGACAGTTGGCGTCGGCGCGCGCGCGATCTGCCGCGCGCTCCAGTTTTCCCTCATGCCTGGCGAGATCCTGGCGATCCTGGGACGAAACGGCATTGGCAAATCCACCCTGCTGGCCACCCTGGCCGGTTTGCGTCCACCGCAGACGGGAGAAATCCTGCTTGCCGGCAAGCATTATGCCGAGCATGGCGCCAGGACCGCCGCCCTGCTGCGCGGCTGGCTCGGGCAGCGGCAGGAGGACCCTTTTCCCGTCACCGCGCTGGAAATCGCGCTCTCCGGACGCCACCCGCACCTTTCCCGTTGGCAATGGGAAGGCGACAAGGATGTCCGCGTCGCCCGTGCCGCCCTTGCCGACGCAGGTCTTGCCGGTTTCGAGGAGCGCGCCGTGCAAACGCTTTCCGGTGGCGAGCGTCAGCGCCTTGCCATCGCCGCCCTGCTTGCCCAGGAAACACCCCTGATGTTCCTCGACGAGCCGCTCACCCATCTGGACCTGAACCACCAGATTGCCATGCTGAAGATTTTCGCCCGTCGCGCCGAAGCGGGCGCCGCGCTCATCATCGTCCTGCACGATCCTGGCCTGGCGCTTCGCCACGCCGGGCGGGTCCTGTTGCTTTACGATGGCGGCGAGGTCTCCCTGGGTCCCGCCAAGGCGCTCCTCACGCCGGAAAATCTCTCGCGGCTTTACGGCCATCCGCTCCTGCGCGCGGAGACAGAAGGGTGCGTCGCTTTCATTCCGGCATGATTTTCCCGCTTGTCAATGCAGTGTCTGTGGCATCGCGTCGGCTTGTCCGGGCATTTCGGCGTGCACGAGCTCGCTTTCGGCGGTGGGGAAAAGCGGCGCGCCACAGTCGTCGCAGAATTCCATCGGCATGTTATGGTCGAGGTTGACGATGTCTTTCAGTCCACATTCGCGCAGAATGGCGTCAATCTGGCCGGACACATCCGTATGTTCGTCCTCTGCCCCCAAAAGCGCCCAGACGACACCATGATAGACCTGGTTGTCGCGGTCGCGCGGCGCGAGGCCGACGCGGTATTCCTCGAGGTGCTGGTCATAGCAGGGCGCGATGACCGCGCGCAATTCCTCCGGCAACAATCCCAGCGTGGTTTGCAGGAATGCCACCGAAGCCTTGATGGCGTAAGGGCGCGAATCCAGGTCGCCCTGGCGACAGGCGTGGTGGTAGGCGTTCGGCAGGAGTGGCTGGTAGGCGCAGCCGGTAAAGAGCGGCGCGAGGCCGGGACTGCCCTGCTTGACCCAGGCGACGAGCGCGTTGTCGTGGCTGCCGTCCGGCTCGTTCCAGCGAAAAATGGGCGCGCCTTCCGGCACGAGCGCGACGCCGATCAGGTAGCGGACATCGGACAGGAAACGGTTGGTTTCCGGCAGATTTTCCGCATCCAGCGCCAGGTCCCTGCCAGCCAACGCCTGTTTGCCCAACCGCTCTGCCAGATCCCGGACATCACAGAAACCGCGCGGCAACTGGTCGGGACCGAACAGGTAATCCACCAATGCCAGTTTTACGCCCGCGGCGAATACGTGCGCGCCCAACTGGACCTTGAAGATGCCGAGACTGGCTTCTCCCAGATGGCAGGCGGGAATGGCGTAGCGCGACCAGGCAAGAACGGGAGCGGCGAAAAGTTGTGCGTTCCAATCCCGTCCGCCGGATTCCAGGCGGCAGAATTCCGCGCGGGATTCCACCATGCCGACGAGTTCATCGTGCGCCTGGGGGTGGGATTCGTAAAGCCGGTCCATCGCGACGGTGAGGTCGTCCTCGGCGCCAGAGCGCAAGAGACCGTCTACGAGACCAGCGAGGGCGTTTTCCCAGAACTGGTCTTCAAGGCGCGAACCGGACTCCGAAAGTCCGATGGAAAGCCGCTGGAGCTCGGACGCGTCCCGGGAAAGCCGGTCGCGCGCGCCGAAACGGGAACGCTTCATGGTCGATGCTCTTTTCGCAAAAGCGCGTATTCTACGCCGTCTCCCCCATGCGCAGGAGCCAGGACGGCAAGATCACGCGGCATCGGAACGCGTAGGTGTGAAACGGGTTTCCCGCTTTGGCCCCGGGCGACGGGATGCGGCGGACGGATCGATCGGGCCAGGGCCACGGATGATTTGCGCTATACTGTCCGCCCCGCGTATGCGACAGGCAAATTTTTCCATTTGCGGCGCATGCGCTCCGCAACTTTCGAGGTGACGACACACATGGATGACAACAGAGCCAAGGCGCTGGCGGCCGCGCTTGCCCAGATCGAGAAGCAGTTCGGCAAGGGCGCCATCATGCGGATGGGCGAAGCTGAAATCGATGAGGCGATCCAGGTGGTTTCCACCGGTTCCCTGGGTCTTGATCTGGCTTTGGGCGTGGGTGGCCTGCCGCGTGGCCGGGTGGTGGAAATCTATGGGCCGGAATCCTCCGGCAAGACGACTCTCTGCCTTCAGGTGGTGGCCGAGATGCAGAAGCTGGGCGGCACCGCTGCTTTCATCGATGCCGAGCACGCGCTTGATCCGCAGTATGCGCAGAAACTGGGCGTCAACGTTGGCGATCTGCTGATTTCGCAGCCCGATACCGGCGAGCAGGCGCTGGAAATCGCCGATATGCTGGTGCGCTCCGCTTCGGTCGATATCATCGTGATCGATTCCGTCGCCGCGCTTACGCCAAAGGCGGAAATTGAAGGCGAAATGGGCGATTCGATGATGGGCCTGCACGCGCGGCTCATGAGCCAGGCGCTCCGGAAACTCACCGCCAACATCAAGAAAACCAATACCCTGGTGATCTTCATCAACCAGATTCGCATGAAGATCGGCGTCATGTTCGGCAACCCGGAAACCACGACTGGCGGCAACGCGCTCAAGTTCTACGCCTCGGTGCGCCTGGACATCCGCCGCATCGGCGCGATCAAGCGCAACGATACGACGATCGGTAACGAAACCCGGGTCAAGGTGGTGAAGAACAAGGTTGCGCCACCCTTCAAGGAAGCGCTGTTCGACATTCTCTACGGTGAGGGAATTTCCCGCGAGGGCGAAATCGTCGAGCTGGGTGTGGAGCACAAGATCGTCGAAAAATCCGGCGCCTGGTACGCCTACAAGGGAAACAAGATCGGCCAGGGCAAGGACAACGTGCGGGAATTCCTGAAAGCGCATCCGGATCTGGCGCGGGAAATCGAAACAGCCATCCGTGACGCTGTGCGGGGCGCGGTCAAACCCGCGCGAAAACCGGGCAGTGTGGTGGAAGCGGACGCTTAACCCCGTCGGCAACCGGCAAAGGCACATGTCCGAAACATTGCGCGCGCACGCGCTTCGATACCTCTCCCGGCGAGAATACAGCCGGAATGAACTGCGGCAAAAGCTCGTCCTCCTGGCGGCGGATGGATCGCCGTCGCCAGAAGAACTGGAGACTCTGCTGGACAGCCTGTCCGCGCAACATCTGCTCTCCGATGCGCGGTATGCGGAAACCCGTATCGGCGCGCGTTCCCGCCGATACGGAAATCTGCGCCTGGCGCAGGAGCTTGCCCAGGCCGGCGTGGCGGCGGAAACAATCGCGGCGGCGCTTCCTGGGCCGGAAGAAGAAGTGCGCCATTGCCGGGCCGTCCGGGAAAGGAAATTCGGCGCGCTCCTCGCTGGGCCCGGTGAAATCGCCAGGCAGCGCAATTTCCTGCGTTATCGCGGGTTTTCCGCGGAAGCGATCCGGCAGACGTTGCGCGATCCGGAGGAAGACGCGGCATGAACGCGGCGCACGAACATGACGCGCCGCCACAGGGCGATCCGTTGCCGGAAATACCCGCGCGGGAAGGCAAGGCGCCAGAAAGCGTGGAAATTCCGCAATCCTGCCTGCGCGCCGAAAACCTGAAGAAGCGCTACAAAAATCGCGTCGTGGTCTCCGACGTTGCCTTTCAGGTAAACAGCGGTGAAGTGGTCGGCCTGCTCGGGCCGAACGGCGCGGGCAAGACCACTTGTTTCTACATGATTGTGGGACTTGTCTCCGCCGACGGCGGCGACATCTTCATTGATGACAAACGCGTTACCCGTCTGCCCATCCATCGGCGCGCCCGCCTGGGTCTTTCCTACCTCCCGCAGGAAGCCTCTGTTTTTCGCAAGCTCAGCGTGGAGGAAAACATCCAGGCAGTGCTGGAACTGCAGGATCTCACGCCACAGGCAATCGAGGCGCGGCTCGAAGAGCTGTTGGAGGAACTGCATATCACCCACATCCGTCATACGCTGGCAGCGGCGCTCTCCGGTGGTGAGCGGCGGCGGGTGGAAATCGCCCGCGCCCTGGCGGCCAATCCGCGTTTCATCCTGCTTGACGAACCTTTTGCCGGAGTCGATCCCATTGCCGTGCTGGACATCCAGAAAATCATCCGTTTCCTGAAAGAGCGCAACATCGGTATCCTGATTACCGACCACAATGTGCGGGAAACCCTGGGCATTTGCGATCACGCCTGGATTCTCAACGAGGGCCGCGTGCTGGCGTCTGGCCCGCCGGATGAGATCGTCTATAATGAAGATGTCAGGAAAGTGTACCTGGGTGCGCATTTCCGCTTGTAACAAGCCCGCGGGCAAAACCAGAACCCCTTCTTTCCCATGAAGCCCTCCCTCCAGATCAAGCTTTCCCAGCAACTGGCGCTCACACCCCAGTTGCAGCAATCGATCAAGCTCTTGCAGCTTTCGACGCTGGAGATGAATCAGGAAATCGAGCGCTATCTGCTGGAAAACCCGCTGCTGGAACGCGAGGAGGAAACGGAGCGGGGGATATCCTCCGCCCATGACAGGATGAATGGCGATGGCGTGACGGAGTGGTCCGCGCCGTCGCGGGAAGAAGCGCCGCGCGAGGAATACGCGGAATCAGAGCCGGGCGGCATGACCATGGCCGAGGTGGAGGAGGATCGCTGGTTCCAGGATGGCGGCAGCTACGGCAACCCCGACCGGGAACGTGACCGCGACGATGATGTGGAAGCGCAGGATATCCAGGCCGCGACCACCACGCTGCGTGACCATCTGGGCGGGCAACTGGGTCTCTCCCGGTTTTCCGACCGCGACCGTGTCCTGATCCGCTTTTTGATCGAGGCGCTGGATGACAACGGTTATCTTGCCTCCAGCCTGGAGGAACTTCTGGAAACCCTGCCGCCGGAAGAGGCCATTGAACTGGAAGACCTGGAGATCGCGTTGCGCCAGTTGCAGGGCCTGGACCCAACCGGCGTCGGCGCGCGCTCGCCGCAGGAATGTCTGACCCTCCAGCTCGCAGCCCTGCCGCGGGATGACGTGCGTGATCTGGCGCTTGTCATCGTGGCGGAGCATCTCGATCTCCTGGCCACACGCGACTTCGGCAAACTGAAGAAACGGCTGGATGTTTCCGACGCGGCGCTGAAGGCGGCCCGCTCCCTGATCGTCGCCATGAACCCTCGCCCCGCCGCGTGTTTCGCCCCCCTGGACGCGCGCTATGTCATCCCGGATGTCATTGTCCGGAAAATGCGCGGGCGCTGGCTTTCCCAGATCAATCCGGACGCCTACCCCCGCCTGCGCGTCAACCGGCTTTATGCGGAAATCCTCGCGCAACAGCGCCGGGGCGAGAACAGCATGTCGGCGCAACTGCAGGAGGCGCGCTGGCTCATCAAGAACGTACAACAGCGTTTCGATACCATCGCGCGGGTTTCCCAGGCCATCGTGGATCGCCAGCGCCGGTTTTTCGAGCACGGGGAAGTCGCCATGCGGCCCCTGGTGCTGCGCGAAATCGCCGACGAGGTTAGCCTGCACGAATCGACTGTATCCCGCGTAACGAGCCAGAAATACATGGCGACGCCGCGCGGCATTTTCGAACTCAAGTATTTTTTCGGCAGTCATGTCGCCACCGATTCCGGTGGTGCGTGCTCGGCCACCGCCATCCGGGCGCTCATCAAGCAGTTGATCGGCGCGGAGAATGGCAACAGCCCCTTGTCGGATCTGAAAATATCCGAAATACTGGGCAAGCAGGGAATCGTTGTGGCGCGGCGCACCGTTGCCAAGTACCGCGAGGCGCTCAACATTCCACCCGTCAATGTGCGTAAAAGCCTGTAGAAAGGACGCAAAATGAATCTGCAAATCAGCGGACATCACATCGAAGTGACGCCCGCGCTTCGTGACTATGTGGAAAACAAACTGGGAACCGTTGTCAACCATTTTGAACAAGTGACGGGTGTCAATGTCATTCTTTCCGTAGACAAACTGAAACAGAAAGCGGAAGTGACCGTGCATGTGCCTGGCAGGGAAATTTTCGCGGAAACCGCCGAGGACGATCTCTATGCCGCCATCGACGGCCTCTTCGACAAACTGGACCGGCAGGTTCAAAAACACAAGCAGAAGCTCCAGGATCATCATCGCGGCAACAAGGTAAACGCGCTTTTGGATCAGTAACGGCGCTTCCACGGGTCACGTTCCTTGCAGCGTGGCCTTTTTTGTCCCCCCATGCCAAATCATGAAACTTATCGCTCCCCTTCTGTCGGAATCCCGCATCCTGCTGGATGTTGACGCCGGCAACAAAAAACGGATTTTCGAACGGGTGGGAGAACTGTTCGAGACATCTTGCGGTATCGCGCGCACCCTCGTTTTCGACAGCCTCATTTCCCGGGAAAAACTGGGTTCCACAGGGTTGGGACAGGGCGTCGCCATCCCGCATGGCCGCATCAAGGGCCTGAAAGAAGCTTCCTGCGCCTTCCTGCGCCTGGCCGAGCCAATCGATTTCGACGCCCCGGACGGACGCCCCGTTTCGCAACTGTTCGTGCTTCTGGTTCCCGAGCAGGCGACGGAAGCGCACTTGCAAATCCTCTCCGAACTCGCGACCTGCTTTGCCGACCGGAAATTCCGGGAAAATCTGGCCATCGCGCCGGATGCGGCGGCGGTGCGCGCACTGTTCGCCGGATAATCCATGCGGGAGATCACCCTCGTCCAGTTGTTCGAGGATCATCAGGGCAAGCTGGATTTGCTCTGGGATGTGGCGGTAGGCTCCAGCCGTCGCGTCAGTCTCAAGGAGTCCGGGAATTACGGCGCGGATGTGGTCGGGCACATGAACCTGATCCATCCGGACCGGCTTCAGGTGATCGGCATGGCGGAAGTCGCCTGGCTGAACCGGATTTCCTCCGACCAGTTCACCCGCCAGATCGGCGCGCTTGTCGCCGCGCAGCCGCCGGCGCTGATCGTCGCCGATGGCCTGCGCGTCCCGGAAATTCTGCGGAAAGCCTGCGAGGAAAGCCAGACGCCGCTCTTTACTTCGTCCAAACCCTGTTCCGCGATCATCGACCTGTTGCGTATCTACCTGGCCCGGCGCTTGGCCGACACGGTGTCCATCCATGGCGTTTTCATGGATGTGCTGGGCATGGGGGTGTTGATTACCGGGGATTCCGGCGTCGGCAAGTCGGAGCTGGCGCTGGAGCTTGTCTCCAAGGGGCATGGTCTAGTGGCGGACGACGTGGTGGAACTGGCCCGTATCGCGCCGACGACCCTGGAGGGCCGCTGTCCCGGCATGTTGCAGGATTATCTGGAAGTACGCGGCCTGGGGCTCCTGAACATTCGCACTATTTTTGGCGAGACGGCGGCGCGCCGCAAGATGAAGCTGAAACTCATCGTTTACCTGCAAAAGCTTGTCCCGAGCATGGAAACACCGCGCTTGCCGCTGGATGCCCAGACACAGGAAATTCTGGGCGTTTCCGTCCGGAAGGTGGTCATTCCGGTGGCTGTGGGCCGCAACCTCGCGGTGCTGCTGGAAGCGGCCGTGCGCAACACGATCCTGCAAATGCGTGGCATCGACAGTATGCAGGATTTCATCTCTCGCCAGCAAGGAAGCATGACGCTGGACGAAGAACGCTGAAATACAAAGGGCGCCCAAGCGGATTGCGCAAAGGCGAAAGTGCCGCGTTCCATGCGATCCGGACTGGCGGTGTTGCGTCCCGGGTTTCGCTGCGCTCCCCCTGCCGGACGAAATCCATCATGCCGCGGGCAGGTCGATGCCTTTCAGTTTGCGATAGAGATCGACGGCATAGGAGTCGGTCATGCCCGTGACGAAATCCGCGACTTTCAAAAGGCGCGGATAGGGATCGGCATCGGGTTTTCCCGCCGGGCCAAGGAACTGGAGAGGCAGGAGTTTCAGCAGCATGCGTTCGCGCGTCGTCGTCGGGCGCATTCCGGCTCCGGCTTCCACCGCCGCGGTAAAGAGCGCAAGCAGGCCGCCCAGCACTTCGAACCCCGCGGTTTCCACTTCCAGCGCCGGACGCGCCACGTAAATCTGTTCCGCCGCCACTTTCTTGATTTCCTGCAAGGGCGTGGAGACTACTGGCGAGGATTCCAGCAGATCCCCGGTGAACATCCCCGCCAGGATTGTCGCCTCGTTTTCCAGGAAAACTGCAGCCGCTTCGTCAAGCAGACATCCCACAGCCTTGGCGCGCAGGTATTCGATGCGTTCCTTGGGGTCGGATATGCGGTTGAGCCTGCCGTCGTTTACGGAACTTCCCGCGAGGTTCGCAAGCAGCGCCTCCGCGTCCTCGACGCGCACGAAGCCCAGACGGGAGGCGTCCTCGAGATCGACGATCAAGTAACAGGTGTCGTCCGCCACTTCCACCAGATAGGCGAGCGGATGCCGGTGCCAGGCTTCCCCCGGCATGCGCTCCGGCAAGCCCGTCGCGGTGGCTACCTGCCGGAACGCGGGCGCGTCGTCCTGGAAAAAACCGAATTTCTTGCCGCCGTTGCCGGAAAGTGGCGCTTCCAGCCAGGAAGCACGGGGATATTTGGTGAAGGCCGCCAGCACCGCCGCTGTCAACTGCAGGCCGGGATTGGACGGGTTTTGCAGGCGTGTGAGAATGCGAAATCCCTGGGCATTCCCTTCGTAGCGTTGAAAATCCGCGCGTTGCGCGGAGGTAAAACCGTAGGTCTCCAAAAGGTCGGAAGCCTTGAACCATTCGCGGATGGCGTCTTCCCCGGCATGGCCAAAAGGCGGGTTGCCGATGTCGTGCGCAAGGCAGGCCGCAGCGACGATCGCGCCGAAATCCGCGGCTTCGACACCGGAAAGCCGGTGCCGGTCGATGATTTCCCGCCCGATCACCGTGCCCAGGGAACGTCCGGCGCAACTGGTCTCCAGACTGTGCGTGAGACGGGTTCGCACGTAGTCGCTGCGCGACAGGGGGAACACCTGGGTCTTGTCCTTCAGGCGGCGAAAGGCGGAAGTGAAGACGATGCGGTCGTAATCCTGCTGGAAGGCTGTCCGCTCGCGCGCGTTTGGTCCGCTTCCCGCGCCTGGTCGTTCGGTGGAAAGAAATCGCTGCCAGGATTCCCGAAACGCGAGATCGTTCATGCCAGGCTTGGATTGAGACTGTAGACGCCAGTCAGTCGCGCCTCGGCGAGCACATGTCCTTGAAGCGCGGCGCGCAACGCGGGGCCATCAAAACGCCCTTCCAGCGGAAGGCGCGCCACATCCAGCGCGTAGAGGGTAAAGACATAACGGTGTGGCAGTTCGTCGTTCCAGGGCGGACAGGGGCCATCGTAGCCGTAATAATCACCGCGCATGTCGTTGTCGCTGGAAAACCAGGCCGTGTAATCGTTGACGCCCTGACGCGCGTCATGGGGCGCTTGCGGTCCCGGTTTTCCCTTGGGCGTCACGGTGCTGGAGAACTCTCCGGCCTGGATTTCACGCAGGCTGGCGGGCAAGTCCACGAGCAGCCAATGGAAAAAATCCACACGTGGCAGACTGACCGGAACCGCGCGGCCTTCCTGGTTGACGTCATCGCCCACGCTGGGCGCGTCCGGGTCATGACAGAGCAACGCGAAACTCCGCGTGTTTTCCGGTACGTCGCTCCAGGAAAGATGCGGATTGCGGTTTTGCCCCAAACCGACATGATGTGCGGGATCGACAATGCCGAACGCGAACTCGTCCGGAATCTTCTGCGCATCGGCAAAGCTGTGGCTGATGAGTTTCATGATGATGCTCCTGCAAGGAAAGAGTTCCAGGCGGCGAGGCCCGAACGGAAACGAAAATCGAGAACCCGTAGTGTACGCAATAGTACGCAATAAACGGTCCTGCGCATGGCGATTTTCAGCAAGAAATCAGCGACATCCCTTCATGGCCGCCATGCTCATGGTTCCTGTGTTCGCGGCTTTGGCGCGTCGCATGTTTCCTCCCTTGTTTTCGCGCGCACTGTTTCCAACAATCCTTCGGCGGCGTCTTCCACCATGTCGATCACCAGGTCGAAACCGTATCCCAGGCCATAGTAAGGGTCAGGCACTTCATCGTCGTCGTAGTGTCGGGCGTAGTCCATGAAGAGACCGATCTTGTGACGCATTTCAGGGTTCGCCATGCGATGGAGGTTGTCCAGATCAACCTTGTCCATCGCCAGGACCAGATCGAACCTGGCCAGATCCTGCGGTGTGATTTTTTGCGCGCGCATCTCCGAAAGGTCGTAGCCGCGCGCCGCGGCGGCACGCTGCGTGCGCGGATCGGGTGGTTCGCCGACATGATAACCATGCGTTCCCGCTGATTTGAGCTCGAATTGCCGTTCCAGTTTATGGTGTTGCAACAGCTTGCGGAAGACGCCTTCCGCTGTGGGCGAGCGGCAAATGTTTCCCATGCACACGAACAAGACCCTGATCACACATTATTCCTCGTCGAAAATACGTCCGGAAATGCGACATACGCATATATCCGGCATTCTATCGGATCGGGGGCCATCGGTAAAACAACGACGGTAACGGGATTTGCGCGCCCGGCATTGCCGGATACATCCCGTGGTCATGCCCGGATTCCCGCCAGGGATGAACGGGGCATCCGGAATATCGGGTGTTTCCTGGTTCTAGCGCGTGACGCGCCGGGCGGCGGGCGGCAGGACCACGCCATCGATCCCCAGCGCCTTCAGTTTGGCGCGGGCGGCTTGCGCTTCCGATTGTGTCCTGAAGGGTCCGGCCTGCACACGTGTTTCCAGGCTGGCGGGAATGCCATTGGCGCGCAGTTTGGCGTAGAGGTCTTCCGCCCGTTGCGGGTTGCTGAAAACGCCCGCCTGCACGATGAAACCATCTGCCATGCTGGCGGGTTTCGGTTCCGGCGGCAAGTTGAGAGCGGGAGGTTCGGTTCCCTCCGGCACGTCTTCGACAGGAGGACGCGCCGGAGGCGGAATCACAGTGGTTGTCCGGGCAGTCGGCGGCGCGTTTGGGGGAAGTTGCGCTCGTGGCGTGACCGGTTGCGCGGGGTGCGCCGCGGACGATTGCGCTACTGGCGGAGGGGATGTCGTCCGGGACGGGAATACGGGTTGGGGCGGTGGTTCCGGTGGTGGCAGTTCCTCGTCCGGCAACAGATGCGGATCAATGGCGGGGATCGCGCCCAGGATGCCCGAGACATTGCCTGGCAACGTGAGAGGCTCATCGACGAGCAGGCTTTGCGCGACGGGCGGGGTAACGGGGTGGATTTCTCCCGTGCTGGGTTTGGGCACGGGAACCGGCTTGGTGTAGGATGGCGCGTCGATCTCTTCCGGCGGTGCGACAAGGCTGTTGAAGACGACCAGCAGGATCAGCAGGACAGCAACGGCGCTCGCCGCGTAGATCAATTGCCGGATGAGCTTGTTACGCTGTTCGGCTTCATCGTGATCTGTTGTCATTGTCGACCTCTCTGCTTGAAAACCGCCTGTTCAAGGCGGGCCTTGCGTTCCGGACGGCTGCCGGTTCTTGACCAGGGCCACCACCAGATCGGCTTCGGCCCGGGAGATGCCGCACCGTTCGGAAATGGTCAGGCTGTCATGTCCCAGAATCGCCATTTGCATGGCGTCATTGTAAAGCGGCGAGGCGTTCTGCGCTGTGCGGGCGGTAGCGATTTCCTGCTGGAAATCCTCGCGCAGCAGGACGAGATCCTCGCGCAAATCGGCAAGCGCGCCACGCAGGGCGTCGACTTCCTCGCCTATCCGGGCGAGTTCGCGCTCCATGCTGTCCATGAAGGTCTGTTGCACTAGATCCGCCGTTTTTTCCGCTGACCAGGTGGAGCGTGTTTCTCTGGCTTGCGTATCGTCTTCTTCCTCTTCATCCCCGTGCGCGCTTTCCGTTTCGAAGTCGTGTTCCTCCGCGGTCGCGTGCCGATAAGCTTTCAGGGCAGTGTCCTGGGTTTCACGGGTGCGAACGACACTGGGCTCCCTGAACTCCCGGGGCGGAGACGGTTTTTTCCGGTTCAGGGCGCGCATTCGCCACAGCAGCCACACCATGTAGGCCACGATGACCAGAATCAGACCGAGCAGGACCTCGCGCCATGCCATGCTCAGAAATCCAGCGTGTATTGCACTCCGAGGACATGACCGCTGGCGTCGTAATCACCGCGCAGGCGCAGGCCGTTATCCTGGCTTTGGTCGACATCCGGCGTTTTCACCCACTGGTACGCATAGCCGAAATCCAGCGCGCCCTTGGCGAGCCGGTATTGTCCCCCCAGGCTGAGCCACAGGCGATGGTGATCGGGCAGGGCGACCGTGCGGTCATGACGCAGCGGGCCATGTTCATAGGCAATGCCGAATTTGGTTTTCCAGCCCGGATTATGGGTATAGGCCGCGCCCCAGGCAAACCGCCAGCCGTTTTCACTGTAGCCGTCTACGGTTTTCCAGCGGGTGTGGGAAATATCCCCCATTGCTTCCCAACGGTCGGTGATCTGCTGCCAGACGGACACCGTGAAAACGCCCGGGGTTTTCAGCTTGCCGTCATGGTCAATGCCCTGGAGGGGAAACGCTGGATCCAGATCGAAAGTCATGGCGGAACGGTAGGCGACGCCGACACGCATGGCGGGTGAAAGGGCGAAAAGCACGCCCGCGTTCCAACCCCAGGCCGCGTCCGTATCCGAACGATGCTGGTCCGCCCAGTTTGCTTCCAGTTTCAGCTTCTGGTAATCGATGCCGAATCCCAGGGAAATCTGGCCGGAAAGCTTGTAGGCAACGGAAGGGTTGAGGTTCCAGGCGCGCAGGCGGGTTTCTAGGGCAAACTGGCGACCGCGCCAGTCGTTGTCATAATCCGTATGGAAACTGAATGGCGAGGAAATGCCCAGGCCGGTCACCCAGTCAGGATGCACGGCCCAGGAGAGATAGGCATTGGGCTGCATGCGCCAGTGACCGGCATCGCCGCCGTCGCGTCCTGTTGTCGTGGAGCCGCGGTCGTCGAACGCGTATTCATGCCGCGTGCCTGCCAGACCCAGCGAGATCTGGCGCTCGGGCAACAGGGTCATGCCGGCAGGGTTGTAATGAAGGGTGCTGGCGTTGTCGGCGACGGCGGCGGATCCGGCATAGGCAACCCCGAGGCCGCTTGCGTTTTGCTCCAGGGATCGGAAGCCATCGGCTGGGGATCCCGTCGGAGCGCATGCCAACAGGCATGCCACAATGTTTGTTTTCTTCATGTGAAAACTCAAGAACAGATCATAAGTACATAATTCTAATGGCTTTCCATGGGAATGTCGCGTTTGTTGCCTGCTTTGTCCAGCGCAACATAGGTAAGTGTTGCTTCCGTGACCTTGACGGTGACTGGCTGCTGCGGATGTCGAACGGCATAGACCTCGACGGCGACCGTAATGGATGTCTTGCCAACCTTGACCACGCTGGAATAGAAACTGACGACATCGCCGGAGGAAACCGGTTGGTGGAACTGGAATGCATTGACGGCCACGGTGGCGACCCGTCCTTGCGTATAGCGCATGGCCTCAATGCCACCGGCCACGTCGACGTGAGCCATGACCCAGCCACCGAAAATGTCACCGAACATGTTTTCGTCCTTGGGCATGGGAACGAGACGCAACGCCGGCTGCCTGTCCGGCTGCTGGACGGGATGGTCGATCATGGGGGGCCTGTTTTGATTGTGGGAGACGGCAGCATTGTGCGGCAATCCGCGTTTTGCTGCAAAGGCGGGTGAAATGACGAAGAGTCCGCGGCGCCGGTTGTCACGTGGAAAAAAGCACAATAGAATCGTCCTCCCCCCTTCATCAAACAACGGAGAACAATCATGACACATCAACTGCCGCCGCTGCCTTATGCGCAAGACGCGCTGGCGCCGCATATTTCCAGGGAAACCATCGAGTACCACTATGGAAAGCATCACAATACCTACGTGGTCAACCTCAACAATCTCATTGCCGGCACCGAGTACGAAAACCTGGACCTCGAAGCCATTATCAAGAAAGCGCCGGCGGGCGGGATTTTCAATAATGCGGCCCAGGTCTGGAATCACACGTTTTTCTGGAACGGCCTGAAACCCGGAGGCGGTGGCGTGCCGACCGGGGCGCTGGCGGAGGCGATCAATGGGAAATGGGGTTCCTTCGATGCTTTCAGGACGGCTTTCCTGGCTTCCGCGGCCGGGAATTTCGGCGCCGGCTGGACATGGCTCGTGAAAAAACCGGATGGCAGCCTGGACATCGTCAACACCACGGGCGCCGGCAATCCCCTGACAGCGGGTGACAAGCCGCTTCTGACGGTGGACGTGTGGGAACACGCCTATTACATCGATTACCGCAACGCGCGTCCCAAGTTTCTGGAAGCAGTGTTTGAACACTTGGTCAACTGGGGATTCGCGGCCAGGAATTTTGCCTGATTGCGGATTTGCCCATGGCAAAAGCCCCCGGACATCCTCCGGGGGCAGCGCCGCCCGGCATGACCGCGTTTCCCGGCGGGTCTGCCGCAGGTCCAGGCTCCAGACACGCGTTGGCAGCGCAAAGCGCAACGCGGGCAAATCCATAAAGGAATGGACGACGCCTGAAGCCAGCGTGCGACGACAAGATCGGTTGCAAGGTTGGACATCGGTGGAAGCGTCAAGCAGGAAGAATCACCATCAGGAAGCACAGGGGTCACAGGGGCTACAGAGGCCGTTCCCGGCCTTCCCCAAAGCGGATCGGCTGGTTTTTTGCTCCACGAAAAACATGCGGGGACGGATAGCCTCGTGTATCGCGTCCCGTTTTCTCCACCAGATCGAAAATCGCGCGTCGATTCAACCCGAGGCCCGACACGCGGAAACAGCGTGATGTTGTCTTTTATCGTGTTGCTTCCAGCGCCGCGATACGTTCCTCGATCGGCGGGTGCGAAGCGAAAAGCGAAGACAGTCTGCCGCCGGCGATACCTGCCGCCCGCATGTTTTCCGGCAAGGCGCCGGTTTCCAGCCCGCCCAGACGGCGCAGGGCGGAAACCATGGGGCGCGCCTGCCCTAGGTAACTGGCGCTGCCGGCATCGGCACGGAATTCGCGCCGACGGGAAAACCATGCCACGATGGCGCTGGCGAGAATGCCAAGGAGGATTTGCATGACGATTACGGTTACCAGATAGCCGGGACCGGTACCACGTTCTGTCTTGAAGACCAGGCGATCGACCAGGAAACCAATGATGCGCGCCAGGAAAAACACGAAGGTATTGACCACGCCCTGGATCAGGGTCAGCGTTACCATGTCGCCATTGGCGACATGCGCGACTTCGTGCCCGAGCACCGCTTCCACTTCGTCCCTGTTCATGCTTGTCAGCAAGCCCGTGGAAACCGCCACCAGCGCGGCGTCCCGGCGCGCGCCTGTCGCGAAGGCATTGGGCGCGCCATCATAGATACCCACATCCGGCATGCCGATACCGGCGCGTTTGGCCAGGCGCTCAACTGTTCGCACGAGCCATGCTTCGGTTTCGTTGCCGGGTTGATCGATCACGCGCACCCGCATCGCGTGCTTGGCCATGAATTTCGAGAGCAGGAGCGAAATGAAGGCTCCGCCGAAACCGAACAGCGCCGACATCAGGAACAAGGCAGTGATGTCCGTCTGGTGACGCCCTCCCATACCCAGCAGGATTGCCACGATGGACAGGACGACCATGACCGCCATGTTGGTGAGCGTCAGCAAAAAAAAGCGAAGCATTGGATTCTCCTTCAGACTGTTCAGGTAATGCACACCTGTGTGTTTCCAGAACTATGATGTCCTTCCTGCCAATTTTCAAGAGTCCGGGACAAGGTAAAAGGAGAAAACGCCACACGGGCCACACAGCCGGGCCGGGTTTTCCGTTTTCGTCCCTTTGTGCAGGCGTGGCAAATCGTATGAATTGGCACGATTCCTGCTTTTCACCATGGGCATTCACGGACTGTAACCATGACCATCACTCTGATTTCCGCCGCCAACATGTTTTCCGGGGGATCGCCCGCTTTGGCGGGCGACGATGTTCCGGTTGCTGAAACGGGAGATTTCAGCGGCCTGTTCGCGCGGATGCTGTCCGGTGCGGGGGAGGAAAATGCGCGGGCGGACATACTGGACACAACAGCTATCCTGCCGGAAGTCGCGCGCGCTGCGTTGCGAATGAGGCGGCGTGGCGATGCCGAAACAGAGACGGATAATGCCGGCGTTGTGCTTCTGGGCGCCTTGTCGCCCGACGGCATTGCTCCGGCGATCCCGGCGGCGGACACCCTGTCCGCCGAAACACGGGGGGTGCCGTTTACCGCGTTCCGGGGCGCGCCGGAAGTTTCCGCGTGTGTGGACGATCCGCGCGCGGAGGCGCAAAACGCATCCTCTGGCGGGGATGCGGACGAGGACGATGCGCGGACGGCAAATTTTGCCGTGGAGCTGGAAGGTTTTCCGGATCGCTCCGGGAAAACCGCCGCCTCCGTGGCGACTCCCGCAACCATGTTGTCCAGCACGCAGGAATCCCACGCGATTGCGCCCGCCGCAATTGCCGCGGCATCGTCGCTGGCGGCGCGCGCGGAAAATCCGGGGAATCCCGTTGTTGACCGTCTCGGCACTCCGCTTTTCGATCCGAGGTGGGCGCAGGAATTCGGCGAAAAAATCGTCTGGATGGCGAAGAACGAATTGCAGCAGGCGCAGTTGCATTTGCATCCGGCGCATCTGGGCGCATTGCGGATCAACCTCAGTCTGGACGCGGAAAAGACTTCCGCCACGATCACCGCCGTGGCGGCGACGCCGGAAGCGCGCCAGGCGATCGAGGACGCCTTGCCGCGCTTGCGGGAAATGCTCTCTGGCGCAGGCATTTCCCTGGGGGATGCCCAGGTCGGCACGCAGTCCCGCCAGGAAAGCGCGTTTGCGACACAATATGGCGGAGCGCGTCCGGCGGATGTCCGTCATAACGGGAATACGGCTATACTTGACCACATTTCCGATGCCGTGTCCGCTCCGGGTTTCCGGCGGGGCGACGGACTCGTGGATTTGTTTGCGTGACCGCATCGTCTGATGCGCTGAGAAAGGATGCCGGATCATGGCGAAAGAATCTGTCGCTGAAGCCAAACCCAGGAATACGCTGAAACTCCTGGTCGTCTTCCTGGTGATCGCGCTCTTTGTCGTGGTCATTGGCGCGGCGGTCATGGTTTTCCTGTTCTCGGGCAATCATGGCGGTGGCAATGGCGACGAGGATGAGGAAGAAGTCGCGCAGGAGGAGGAAAGGACGGAGAAGCGCAAGCGCGATCCCGGAGCGCCGCCCGTGTTCTCCGAACTGGATGATTTCATCGTAAACCTCCTGCCGGATCCTCCACCTGCGGCGCGGCAGCTTCCCGCGCCAGTGAGCGGGGAGGGGGAGGCGATCCTGGTGGCGCCGCAGCCTGTGGAAACGCCGTACATCGAGGAGAATCATTTCCTCCAGGTCAAGATCGTGCTGGAACTTGACGAGGTGGAAGCGGACGCGCGCATCAAGACGCAGATGCCGAGAATCCGCAACAATCTCACGACCCTGCTTTCCAACAAGACGGCGAAATCGCTGGCGACGAAGGCGGGAAAGGAAGCGCTTGCCGAGGAAATCATGAATGAAATCAATGACATTCTCGTGCCGCCGGTCAAGGGCAAGAAACAGTCCGGTCCGGTGGTCTCGGTGTTGTTCAATGCGTTCCTGATCCAGTAGGAATCAGGGAGCCCCCGCAATGTCCAGTGATTTTCTCTCCCAGGAAGAAGTCGATGCGCTCCTGAAAGGCGTCACGGGGGAAGAGGACGAGCCTGAAAAAACCGCCGAGGAGGAAACAGGCAGCGTTCGCGCGTACAACCTGGGGACACAGGAGCGCATTGTCCGCGGGCGCATGCCGACACTGGAACTCATCAACGAGCGTTTCGCACGCTACCTGCGCATCGGCATCTTCAATTACATGCACCGCAACGTGGAAGTTTCGGTAGAGCCGATCAAGGTCCAGAAATACAGTGAATTCATCCGCAACCTCGTGGTGCCCACCAATCTCAACCTGGTGACGGCAAAGCCCCTGCGTGGCACGGGCCTGATCGTGTTCGACCCAAGCCTCGTGTTCCTGGTGATCGACAACATGTTCGGCGGCGATGGTCGCTTCCACTCCAGGGTGGAGGGGCGGGATTTCACCGCCACCGAGAATCGCATCATCCGGGGGCTGTTGCACGTGGTATTCACCGAGCTGGAGCGTTCCTGGAAACCGGTTTACGAGCTCAAGCTCGAATACATCCGCTCGGAGATGAATTCCCAGTTCGCCAACATCGCCACGCCTTCGGAAATCGTCATTTCCATGGCGTTTTCCCTGGAGTTCGGCGGTATCGCGGCGAACATGCACATCTGTTTCACCTATTCCACGCTGGAGCCGATCCGCGACCTCCTGCACTCCACCATGCAAAGCGACCAGGTGTCCTCGGATCGACGCTGGACCGGCCAGTTGCGCAGGCAACTGAAAAATGCCGAGGTGGAGCTTGTCGCCTGCCTGGGCGGAGCCGAGATTACCCTGGGGCAAATCCTGAAACTGCGCGAAGGCGATGTGATCCCGATCGAGATTCCGGACACCATCGTCGTGGAGGTCGACGATGTGGCCGTGATGGAATGCCACTACGGCCAACAGAACGGCCAGTATGCCCTGAAAGTGGAACGCTTTACGATGACGGCGGCGGAATCAGAAACGGAAGCAGCGCCTGGAGAGCGAAAACATGGCTGACGAAGAGAAACAGGAACCCGCGGCGACAAGTGGAGCCGAAGACGACTGGGCCGCCGCCATGGCGGAACAGGCGGCGGCTGAAACCGGAAAGGAGAATAACGTGTCCACGGAAGACGACTGGGCCGCGGCAATGGCGGAACAGGCGAAAGTGGATGCCTCCGCGACGCAGCAATCCGCCGCGCGGTCCGCGGATATCTTCCCCGCGTTCAACGAGCGGGGCAACGCGCCGGGCAGCATCCTGAACGAACTGGACATGATCCTGGACATTCCCGTGCACCTCACGGTGGAACTGGGCCGCACCAGGATCGCCATCCGCAATCTCCTGCAATTGGCGCATGGTTCCGTCGTGGAACTGGACGCGCTGGCGGGCGAGCCGATGGATGTGCTGGTCAACGGCACCCTGATTGCCCAGGGCGAAGTGGTGGTGGTGAATGAAAAGTTCGGCATCCGCCTTACCGACATCATCACTCCCGCGGAGCGAATGCGCAAACTGGGTGGGCGATGAGGGATTCCGGGCATTGACGCCATAGGCGTGTTCGATTCGCCCATGGCTGTCGCCGTGCTTTTCAGGTTGCGTCGGCCCAGCAGTTGGGCGTTTCATAGAGGCGGATTTTTTTCAGGCGCAGGCGGTCGCCGTAGTAATCCGCGTAGGCAGGGCGAAGCAGGTCGAAGGCGATGCGTGCCAGGTTTTCGGCGGTGGGAATCCGATCCAGGATGACCGTTTTGTGATCGGGAAGGCTGTTGAGAAAATCGACGACCGTTGTATCCTGCCGGCACACCAGGAAAGCGTGATCCCAGTGGTCGACAAGAATGCGCCGGGCGATGGCCTTGATGTCGGCGAAATCCATGACCATTCCTTCCTGCGCGTCTCCGGCGGTTTCGACCATTTCGCCTGCCAGCGTGATGTCGAGCACGTAACGATGTCCGTGCAGGTTGCGACACTGGCTTTTGTGATTGGGAATGCGGTGTCCGGCATCGAAGGAAAGGCTGCGCGTGATCTCGATCATGACGATGGAAAGAAAGCGGTTGGAAGGGCGCCACATTATAGAGCGGTCCGGACCGGAAATTCATCTGCGTGGATTGAAACATGGACGAAGGCTTTTTGACCGTGCGCGAACACCGGCATGACGGCGCCGGGTTGAGGTACGTCTATCCTGTCGTGTCTCGGCGGGCGGGCGGGCTTTCCATCGGCATCAACCTGAATGTCAACCAGGCCTGCAACTGGGCGTGCGTGTATTGCCAGGTGCAGAACCTGCGCCGGGGCGGGCCGCCGCCCGTCGATCTCGACGGGCTGGAACGGGAACTGGATTTCTTCGTGGAACAGGTCGTTTCGGGAGATTATCTGCAACGGCGCGTGGCGGAAGATTGCCGCCGTCTGGCGGATGTCGCTTTTTCCGGCGAAGGCGAACCGACGAGCGCCGCCGAATTTGGCGCGGTGGTGGAGCGGGTGGGCGGCGTGCTGGCGCGGCATGGTCTTCGGGGCAGGCTGCCGGTGCGTCTCATCACCAATGGCAGCCTGACACACAGGCCGGCGGTACAAGCGGGGCTTGCCGCCCTGGCGGCCATGGGCGGCGAGGCCTGGTTCAAGCTTGACCGGGCCGATGCGGCCGGGCGTTGGCAAACGAACAGAACCCGGCAGGGCATGGAACGGGCCTTTGCCAATCTCGCCCATTGCGCCGCGCGGGTTCCCACCTGGATTCAGACATGCTGGTTCGCTCGGCGGGGACATGCTCCCGATGAGGCGGCGCGGCGGGCGTATCTGGATTTCATCCGCCGGGCGAAAACCCTGATTCTGGGCATCCACCTGTATGGATTGGCGCGTGTTTCGCAACAGGCCGGCGCGGGAGAACTTGCGCAATTGCCGCAGATGGAACTGGTCGCCTGGGGGGAGCGGATCGAAACGGAAACCGGCGTCAGGGTTTGTGTCTCACCATGACGCCGGTGAAGTTACTTGCGGAAAACGCGGCATGATCCATGGGGACCATGCCGCGCCCGATGTGTCGTATGCGTTGGGGAAACGAGCTTCAAGCCTTTCTGACCTTGCTGCGCGCGGATTTTTTCAGCGTCTTGAAAAGATCGGGCTCGTATTCTTTCAGGTATTCGATCACTTCGTAGTCTTCGTGCTTGATGCGCTGGATATCGATCTGCTCGATATGCACCAGGCGCAGAAGCTCTTGGACGGGTTTCGGCATGGTCCGGCCGCTTTCGTAACGGGATCCACCGCTTTGCGTGACACCAAGCCTTGACCAGAACTGACGCTGGTTCAGTCCGAGCTTGTGACGAATATCGCGTGGAACGACCTTTTCCTGGGGTTTTCCAGTAGTCATGCTTGCTCTCCTTTTTTCGCGGGCGTAGTTGGTCTGGTTGTGAAACCGCAGACAGTAACGCCCACGCTCTTACTTTCTGCGGCAGATCCCCACCAGTCGCCTGGCCGGGATTTCTGTGCATATATGATTCCATACATGTCTGGTCATTTTAAGTTCTTTTTGTGACGATTGGAAGAGGAAACCCGTTTTGTATAAGACATGCAAGTACGATGGAGATACGCCCCGGACAGGCGTTTCGTGAAGGGCGGAACATGGGGGCGGAACATTCTCGCGCCATCCGGACGCCTTGTCCGTTCGCGTTTGTCCCGGCGCTGGAAAAGAGCGCTGTCGCATGGAGGGAGTTGGCTGTCCGCGGGCCGCGCGCCTTCCTTTCGCGGAAAATTTCTGTATAATGCGCGCCTCGCTCTACGGGAAGGAACGTATGAACGAAGTACAGGGGAATCGCCAAGTTGGTAAGGCATCGGATTTTGATTCCGACATTCGTAGGTTCGAGTCCTGCTTCCCCTGCCAGGAATTTTTCGGGCAGGCGCTGGCCTGCCCGATTTTGTTCATGGCGGATCATGGCATCCGCGGGGAAGAATGACATGCCCTATCCCGGCCTGAAGGTTTTCACTGGAAACGCCAATCCCAAGCTGGCGTCGGATGTCGCGGCTGCGCTCGGGACCGAAATCGGCTGCGCGCTCGTGGGGCGTTTCTCGGATGGCGAGGTCAACGTGGAAATCCGGGAGCATGTGCGTGGCAATGACGTGTTCGTGTTGCAATCCACCTGTTGTCCCACCAACGACAACCTGATGGAGCTTCTGGTGATGGTGGACGCCCTGAAACGCGCTTCCGCCGGGCGCATCACCGCCGCCATTCCCTATTTCGGCTACGCGCGCCAGGACCGGCGTCCGCGTTCCGCCCGTGTTTCCATCGCGGCGCGGCTGGTCGCCAACATGCTGATGGCTTCCGGCGTCGACCGTGTGCTGACGATGGATTTGCATGCCGAGCAGATCCAGGGATTTTTCGATATTCCTGTAGACAACATCTACGCGCTCCCTATCTTCATGGAAGACATCAAGGCCGCGCGCTACGAGGATCCGCAGGTGATCGCGCCCGATCATGGCGGCGTGGTGCGGGCGCGGTCGCTTGCGAAGCGGCTGGAGTGCGACATGGCGATCATTGACAAGCGCCGTCCCAAGGCCAACATCGCCGAAGTGATGAACATCATCGGTGACGTGAAGGATCGCACCTGCGTCATCATGGATGACATGGTGGATACCGCGGGCACGCTGTGCAAGGCGGCCTCGGCCCTGAAGGACAATGGCGCGCGGAAGGTGGTGGCGTATTGCACGCATCCGGTGCTTTCCGGCCCGGCCGTGGAGCGGGTGGCCGTCTCCGACCTGGATGCCCTGGTGGTGACGGACACCATTCCCTTGCGGCCGGACGTCATCGCCTGTCCGCGTATCCGCCAGTTGTCTGTGGCTCCGATCCTCGCGGAGACCATTCGCCGCATCAGCAGTGACGATTCGGTTTCCTCCCTTTTTCTCGAATAGCTTTTCTCAACCCGCCGGTCTGGTCGCGGATCGGCATTTTTCATGGAGTCCGTCATGTCCTTTGTTCTGAACGCCCGGAAACGCAGTGCGCAGGGATCGAGTGCGAGCCGCCGCCTGCGCCGCGCGGGCAAGGTCCCCGGCATCATCTACGGCGCGGGCGAGCCGCCCGAAGTGATCGAGCTCGATCACAACCAGCTTTACTTGGGTTTGCGCAAGGAGGCTTTTCATTCCTCTGTCCTGACCATTGAGATGGAAGGGAAGAAGGAGCAGGTCCTGCTCCGGGATTACCAGGTGCACGCCTACAGGCCCTTGGCGTTGCACGTTGACTTCCAGCGCGTGGACGCCCGGAAGAGGCTGCACCAGAAGGTGCCGCTGCACTTTGTCAACGCGGATGCCGCTCCCGGCGTCAAGCTGGAGGGCGGCCAGATTGCCCACGTGCTGTCGGAAGTGGAGGTTTCCTGCCTGCCCGCCGACCTGCCGGCCTTCATCGAGGTGGACCTGAAGGGCCTGCGTGTTGGCGAATCGTTGCATCTTTCCCAACTGGAACTGCCGCAGGGTGTGACGGTTGTGTTGTACCACGGCGACCAGGCGGTGGTTTCCTGCCTTGCCAGGAAGGGCCATGGCGGCGAGGAAGCCGAGGTGGTCGAGACGCCCCCCGCCGCCTGATTGGTCCATCGGGGAATTCCCGTGCCGCCCCGGTATTCCGGTGGCGGTTTTTTGTTTTGACGCTGGTTTGTTTCGTCACGCCATGATTGCGCCCCGCCTGATCGTCGGTCTCGGCAACCCCGGCCCGGAATACGCCGATACCCGCCACAACGCCGGTTTCTGGTTCCTTGCGCGGTTGACGCGCGCGCTCGGGATCGACATGGCGTCCGCCGCCAGGTTCTTCGGCAATGTCGGTCGCGCGGGGGATTGCTGGTTCCTTGCCCCGGCGACCTTCATGAACCGTTCCGGACAGGCGGCGGGCGCGCTTGCCCGCTTCTACAGGATCACTCCGGAAGAAACCCTGGTGGTGCACGATGATCTCGACCTGCCGCCGGGCGGCATTCGCCTCAAGAAGGGCGGTGGCAATGGTGGGCACAATGGCCTGAAGGATGTCCAGTCCGCGCTTGCCACCCCGGATTTCTGGCGGCTGCGCCTGGGGATTGGTCATCCGCGCGCGCTGGGGCTGAACCAGCAGGTTGTCGACTTTGTGCTCTCCCGTCCCCGCGCGGAAGAAGCCGCTGCCATTGAGCGCGCCCTTGAACGCTGCCTTGCTGCTTGGCCCGCGCTGGTGGCGGGGGAATACGAGAAAGCGCAGCGGACGCTGCACGCCAGGGATTGATCGCGGAACGGGTTTCCGGTTCGTGCTCCGGATTGTCGGAAGCGGTTTTGCCCGGCGCCGCCAGGCGCGGGGCGTTGCCCGCTCATTCCCTTTCCGCGCCGGAATCCTTGTACATCAGGGCGGTGATCTGTTCGGAAATGAGGCCCATCAGGAAAATCATGATGGAGCCGGTATAGAGCAAGGCGCTCATGTTGGTGAAGCGTCCGAGCTGCGTGTAGGTATAGAGATACCAGGCGGAAGCCGACAGGAACATCAGGACGGAAACCGGCACGAAAATCTTGAGCGGCGAGAAGAGCGTGCCGATCCTGAAAATGATGACCAGGAAGCGCGCGCCGTCCCGGAATATCCGGATATGGCTTTTGCCGATGCGCCGGGTGGCGTGGATTGGCACGTAGGCCACGGGATACCCCGAACGGAAGAACGCCATCGTGGAGGTTGAGGGATAGGAAAATCCATTGGGCAGCAGGTACAGGAATTCCCGGAACCGCTTCGCGCGCGCGGCGCGGAATCCCGATGTCAGGTCATCGATCCGGTGTCCGGTCATGTAGCTTGCCAGTTTGTTGTAGAGGCGATTGGCGATGCCGCGTCCGAAGCTTGCCTGCGACCCCTGTTGCCGCGCGCCGACGACCATGTCGTATCCTTCCGCCAGTTTTTCCAGCAGGCGCGGGATGTCTTCCGGGTCATGCTGTCCGTCGGCGTCCATGAAGACGATCGTCTCTCCCCTTGCCGCGCGCGCGCCGGTCTTGATCGCCGCGCCGTTGCCTTTCGAATAGGGGTGCGAGATGACGCGGGCGCCCGCCTCCCGCGCGATGTCCGCGGTGGCGTCGCTGGAGCCATCGTTTACGACGATGATCTCCGAATCCGGGAAGTGCGCGCGCAATCGGGCGACGGTTTGCCCGATCGCCCCGGATTCATTCTTCGCGGGGAGGACGATGCTCAGGCGACAGGGAGCGGAAATCGTGTCTTGCGTCATGGCGTTTCCCCCGGATATTCACTGGATATTCATTGGGCGGCGAGTGTATCACGGCGTGGAATCGATGCCTTCGCCATGCTCCAGGCGGGAGGCAGACGAGGCGGGCTGTTCCAGCGTGGTGGCGCGTTCCACTTCCCCGATTTTCTTGCGCAGCCGGACCACGCGCGCTTGCCAGAGGCGATGCGTATCCAGTTGTTCGGCGGTGGCGATCTGGGTTTTTGCCTCTTCCAGGCGTCCAAGCCCGCCCAGCACTTCGGCATGGAACAGGTATGTGTCCGCGATCGCGTATTCCGCGATGGAGTCTCTCAGGAATTCCTCGCCCTTTGCGAGATCGCCCAGCGTGTTGACGTAATAGCCTGCCGCGTGGCGATAGAGGATGGCCCGTATCCAGTTGTCCGCAGTCGGATTTTGCGCGGCGGCGGCAAGAAGCTCCAGCACCTGCATGTGCGGCATCTTGCAGAGTTTCTTGCGCTGGCATTCGAGGAAGGTGTTGAGGAAGTTGATGTTGCTGTTTACGAAAGGCTGTGTCGCCAGGCGTTCCCTGAGTTGCCGCACGATGGCCGGATCGGCTTTCCTGTTGCCGTAGTAGGCCAGGTGGAGCATGGCGAACCAGGGGCCGTTGGAGGCTTTGTAGCCTCGCATCGCCTCGCGCATCGCGGCGGTGGCCAGCGGGCCGAATTTGGGGTCTTTGCTCGCGGTCCAGTATTGTGCGTAGAGCAGGCCGAGTTGATAGTTTGCGCGTTCGGAGTGAGGGTGGGATTCCGCCTCGAACAGGGCGTGTTCCAGCGGACTCGACCAGATCAGCGCGCGTTGCCAGGTCACGAAAGCGAAAAGAAGCGCGAAACCGCCCGCCAGCAGGAAGGCGGGACGCCTGAAACGGGCACTGGACGACCAGGCTAGCCAGGGCGCGCAGACCGCGAATCCGATGGTTGCAAAGTAATTGCGGTGTTCGTGTACGAGTTCCAGGCTGATGAAGGTGGATTCCAGCGCGTGACCGATCAGGAACCAGCCCCAGGCGAACAGGAAGACGGGATATTTCCTGCGTCCCCGGATGGCGCAGAGGGAAACGCACGCCAGCCCGAGCAGGGAAAGCGCCGTCGCGGGAGGACGCCACAGGCTTTCGGAAATGGTGAAATCGTCATGGTAGATCGAGAGTTCGGAGAGGGAAGGGATGAAGAACAGCCGCAGGTAATAGAACAGGGCCCTGCTTTCGGTCATCAGCCGTTCTTCCAGCGTGAAGCCCCGGCGCAGGAAGAATTCCGGGTTGGTGAGCGCGGGCAGTTTCCATGCCAGCAGGATTGCGCCGACGGCGAGGGTTCCGTAGACCAGATGCAGGTATCGCGCGGGACCGACGCGCAACGGTTTCCCGGTCCCGGCCCGCAAGCCCCTGAAGACCAGCAGTTCCACCCAGAGCAGCAGGACGGCGAACAGGATGCCCGATTCCTTGCTGTAGACCGAGAGGACGATCAGGAGGACGATCAGGAGCCAGGTTCCGGCGAGGCGTCGCCAGGGCCACGATCCGGGCGAAAGACGCCACGCCGCGTACAGGTTCAGCGCCAGCAGGCCGAACAGCGTGGAAAGGCTCGTCATCCGCTGCACGATGTAGAGCACGCTGGTCAGGTTGAGGGGATGCGCGCCCCAGAGCGCCATCGCCCAGAACGCGCCGTGCAGGGGGAAGCGGGGGGATTCCAGGATCGCGCCCGGAACGCGCCGGCCCGTGGCGAAGCCTTTCAGGAGGGCATGGGCCAGCACGCCCACCAGCGCGGTGTTGGCAAGGTGGATCAGCAGGTTCGTCAGCTTGAAGAACCATGGATCAAGCCCGGTGAGGTAATGGTTGAGCGCGAAGCTCAGCATGCTGACCGGGCGCTTCAGCGGTCCGGCGCTTCCCGACCAGGCCGCCGCGTTCAGCGAGGCCCGGTCCAGCGTCTGGAGCTTGATCTGCGCATTCTTCAGGATGTTGGTTTCATCGTCGAAGATGTAGCCGCCCGCCAGTCCCGGCCAGTAGAGCAGCGCGATGACGCCGAGCAGGAGCAGGGCGCCAAGCGCGTATTTCCGGATTTCCCGGCGGGTGTGACGCCTGTCCGCGCGCTCCGCGTTGTTTGCGTTGTCCGCGCCTTCATGGGGGATCGCCATTTTTTTCCTTCCCGTCGTGTTTTCCGGCATTGCCGGATTGCCGTTCCGCCGCCTCGATCGCCCTGCGGCCCTTTTCCGCGCGCTGGCGCAGCGCGCCGAGCTTGTCCATCCGGATTGCCTTTTCCAGGCGCTGCCTGGCTTCCGCGAGGCGGCCCGTGTTGGTGTAGAACTCCATGAACAACAGGTGCGTGGCGACATCTTCCTGGATCGCCTCGGCCTTCTTCAGGAATTCCTCCGCCCTTTCGATGTCGCCGTGGATGCCCGTGTGGTAGGTGGCCAGCAGCAGGTAGAGCATGGCGCGCGCGGAGGGGGGCGCCCTGGGGTTTTCGATTGCCGCGGTGAAAAGTCCCTCGGCATCCTGGTGCGACAGGCGGCAGGTTCCCGCGATCTGGCAATCGGCAAGCACCCGGAGCATCATCATGTTGCTGTTATAGAACGGTTGCTGTTTCAGGCGTGTCCTGAGCTGCGCGACGATCTCCGGGTCAACCGGGATGCGGGAGGAAGCCAGGAAGAGCGTGTTGAACCAGGGCGCGTTGTCCGGCATGTACGCCCGCATTGCCTTGCGCATTTGCGCCACGGCCAGCGCGGCGAGGCGTGGGTCCTGCCGGATTCGCGCTTCCTGCGCGTAAACATAGCCCAGTTGATAATTCGCCCGGTCGGAGTCCGGATGCGCCTGCGCCTCGAAGGCGGCGTGCTGCGAGGGCCGCGCCCAGATTTCCGCGCGCTGCCAGGTGAGGAAGCCGAAAACGGACAGCACGCCCCCGAACAGGAGGAAGGCGAACCGCGAGAAGCGCGGGCCTGCCACCTCGATCAGCCAGGGAACCAGGATTGCGAAACCCAGGGTGGCGACATAGTTGCGATGCTCGTGGACAAGCTCCAGGCTGATGACGGTGGATTCCATCGCGTGCGCGATCAGGAACCAGCCCCAGGCGAACCATACGATGCGCCAGGCGGGATGCCGCGCGTGGATCCGGAGCGCGAGCGCGGTGACGAGCGTCAGCCCGAGGAGGGAAAGCGCCGTGGTGAATGGCGTCCAGAGATTCCGGGAAATGATGAAATCGTCGTGCCAGATCGCCAGTTCCGAGAGGGTGGGGGCAAGGAAGAGACGCAGGTAATAGAAAAGGACGCGTGCCTCCGTCATGAGCCGTTCTTCCAGCGTGAAGTCGCGGTTGTGGAAATTCTCGGGCCGCAGGAACGTCGGGAGCTTCCAGAGCAGGACCAGCACGCCCGCCCAGAAAAGGAGCCAGACAAGACGCCGGTATTCGAGGCGTCCGATCCGGAGCGGCGTACCGTCCTGCTTCAGGCCCTGGAACACCATGAGTTCCATGAAGACCAGGAATGGAAGGAACAGGAGGCCGGATTCCTTGCTGAGGGCCGAGGCGGTGAGGAAAAACGCGACCAGGATCGCCATTCCGGCGCTTCGGCAAGGCGTGTAGCGGGTGGAGACAAGGCGCCACGCGCCGTAGGAGGCGAGCGCCGCGAGGCCGAAGAGGGCGGAAAGGCTGGTCATGCGCTGCACGACATACAGCACGCTGGTCAGGTTGAGGGGGTGAATTCCCCAGAGCGCCGCCGCGATCAGCGCGCCGCGCGCGGGGAAATCCGGATTTTCCCGCGCGGACGCCGACGGCGGGTGGCGTCTTGCGAAACCGGCGAGGACAAGACAGGCGAGCGCGCCAACCAGGAGCGTGTTGACAAGATGGATGGCGAGGTTAACGAGCTTGAACCAGAAGGGATCGAACTGCGTGAAATAATGATTGAGCGCGAAGCTCAGCATGCTGACCGGGCGCTTCAGTGGTCCTGCCGATCCGGACCATGCGGCCGTGCGCAGCGTGGCGGGATCCAGCGTTTCGATGGCGATCCGCTTGTTTTGCAGGATGTTGATTTCATCGTCGAAAAGGTAGCCGCCGCGCAGTCCCGGCCAGTAGAGAAGGGCGATCACGCCCAGGAGAAGCAGGAACCTGACGGCGTATCCTGTTTTTTTCATCGAAAACAAGCTCCGGTGGGAAACCTCCCCTTCAGGGGGATCATCTGGCCTGGGAGGGGGGTAACCCCTTCCATGCTGTTTCGCCCGGTCGCGGGCGTGGATTGAAACATCGTGGGACAGGCTCCGGCTTCCGTTCAGGAGTGGTGGTCAAGGGTTTTGGCCTGGCGTCCGGCGTAGAGCCTGCCCGCCTGGAGCAGGTTGTCCTTCCGGGCGTCGATGATGGCCTTTTCCTCTTCGGACAATCTGGCCCGGTCCAGGTTGTTGAG